>CAJKVX010000106.1 GCA_905203455.1 uncultured Eubacteriales bacterium | reverse complement strand
TTATAGTAAATTATTTACCAAAAAATATCAAATAATAAATTTTGTTTTGCAGAAGATGTAATAAATAATTATTCAAACAGCCTTTTTAATGTGATAATGAATTTTTATTTAAATGCTATGGTGTTATGATGAAATATTGTTTAATAACTATGGTGTGATTGTGATAATGAATTATCAATTAACTATATAGTGAGATAATGAATTATCATATTAATTAATATAGCGGGATAAAGATTAAGTGTTGAAATTGAAACAAAACTGTGATAAAATAAAACCATGAAGGTTCAAGTTGAAAATTTTTTGTCAGCAGGCATGACCGCTGTTTTAGGGCTTAGCGGTGGGGCAGACAGCATGGTTTTATTAAATCTTCTTTTAAATGCAAAAAAGAAGGTTGATTTTTCATTAGTTGCCGTTCATGTTAACCATAATTTAAGGGGAAAAGAGAGCAATGAAGACCAGCGCTTTGTTGAAGAATATTGCAAAAAGTGTGGCGTTAAGTTAGTGGTTTTTAGTGTTGATTGCAGAAAAATGCAAAGTGAAACGGGCAAAAGCCTTGAACAATGTGCAAGGGAACTAAGGTATAACTGCTTTAATGAAGAACTGGCAAAACATAAAAACAGTAAGTTGTTTTTAGCACATCACAAAAATGACAGGGCAGAGACAATTCTTTTAAACCTTGTGCGTGGCAGTGGGGCAAAAGGGGTTATTGGAATTAAAAATACTAATGTAATTGCAAGGCCACTTCTTAATCAATCAAAGCAAGATATTTTAAATTTTGCAAACAAAAATAATATTCCTTTTAGAACAGATAGCACAAATTTGCAAGAAGATGCCACAAGAAATTTTATCAGGCTTCAAATTATGCCAAGGCTTGAACAGGTTTGTTCTAAGGCGGTTGATAACATTTGCAATTTTGCTGATAAATTAAACCAAGATGAATTGTTTTTTGATAGCCTTGTTCCACAAGATAAAGTTAAAATTGAAAAAGATTTAATAAAAATTGATAACTCAGTGTTTTTGCTTGAAAAACCATTGTGTTTAAGAACAATTTTTTATGCATTAAGACAAAAAGATTGGGCAACTGATTTAACTTCAACACACTATCAACAAATTATTGATTTATATTTAAAAACAAATGGAAGTAAAATTGATTTGCCACATAATCTTGTTGCATCAAAAGAATATAATTATATTGTAATTTTTAAAAATAATAAAATAACTGTAAAAGACAATGGCAAAAAAACACTGCTTCAAAGCCCTATTGTTTTTAAAGAGGGAAGTTTTAAGTTCCTAAATAAAACAATTGAAGTGAAAGTGAAGGTATTTGATAAAAACCAATATGATGTTAAAAATAAAGAAAATGGTTTATGTGTAGATTTTGATAAAATTCCACTTGATGCAGTTTTTAGAACCAAAGCCCCAAATGATAAATTTGCAAAACTTGGAAGCGGAAGCAAAAAACTTAATGACTATTTAATTGACAAAAAAATTGCTAAAAGGCTAAGA
>CAJKVX010000105.1 GCA_905203455.1 uncultured Eubacteriales bacterium | reverse complement strand
ACAGGTGGTGCATGGTTGTCGTCAGCTCGTGTCGTGAGATGTTCGGTTAAGTCCGGTAACGAGCGCAACCCTTATTACCAGTTGCCAATATTAAGTTAGGAACTCTGGTGAGACTGCCGTGGATAACACGGAGGAAGGTGGGGATGACGTCAAATCATCATGCCCCTTACGTCTTGGGCTACAAGCGTGCTACAATGGCCATTACAAAGAGTTGCAATACCGTAAGGTGGAGCCAATCTCAAAAAGATGGTCTCAGTTCGGATTGTGGGCTGCAACCCGCCCACATGAAGTTGAATTTGCTAGTAATCCCGAATCAGCATGTCGGGGTGAATGCGTTCCCGGGTCTTGTACACACCGCCCGTCAAGCCATGGGAGTTGGGAGCACCCAAAACCGCTGACCTAACCCGCAAGGGAAGGAGGCGTCTAAGGTGAGACCGATGACTGGGGTTAAGTCGTAACAAGGTAGCCGTACGAGAACGTGCGGCTGGATCACCTCCTTTAAAGGAGTAGTGAAATTCACTACATCTTGTCGACATTAATTGAGTTTTCAGTTAATGAAATTTTGTAAATTACATTAAGTAATTAATGTGACTTTGATAATCAGTAAACATATCAAAGTATAAACCTAACCGAAAACAAGAAAATTTTCAACTTATTCACATAAAGAGTAAAAAAAGCAACCATTAAGTTGGTTGCTTTTTTGTTTTAATTCAAAAGTTATTAAAAACATTTTATAATTTGTTTTTCATTTATTTACTTATTCGTTCATTAATTGTTATATCTATTTATTTAATGTTTGCTTTGGGCTTGGGGCGGGGTCAAGAAAAACAAACTGAGGGGTGCTGGTGTCTATAATTCTTTTTTTAAAATAAATGTTATCTAACGGCTTAGACAAAATTTCACCGACACCGCATTTAACTGGGAATTTAAAACCTAGTTTATCATAAAATTTTAAAGCGGCGGTATCATTTCTAAATTTTGAAAAAGGGAAAAATCTTGCTTCAAGATTTGTTAAGTTTTGCTGAACTAAGTCATCTTGTGCCAGTTTTAAAATGGTTGAGCCCACGCCTTTGTGTGCAGCAATTTCATTTTGAAGGCAAATATTTACAAGCCTTGCTGTGTTTTCAACTTCATAAGGGGCAATAAAAGTTGCCGAATGAATTCTTAATTTTTCAATTTTATTATTATTTTCTGTTAAGTAATATGCAATATATTTTGTTTGGCTGGTGGGTTTTGAAAAATTTGGTTTACTGTTATATGGATAAAAAGGATTGCTTAAAGGTGTTTCAAGTTTAAATATGGCAAAAGGTGTTTTTTGGTTGTCCACAGCCAGAAAGCACCCTTGACCCAAAACTTTGTCTTGCTTTATGAAATCAAAAAATGTTTCTAAGTTGTTTACTAGGTTTAAATCTTCCATATCAATATTATATCTTACCAGACTAAAATTACAATTAAAAAGCAAAACATATTTAGAAAAAAATATATATTGTGGCAAAGCACAATAATTTAATTAAATAAAAAAACTAGGGGAGACC
>CAJKVX010000104.1 GCA_905203455.1 uncultured Eubacteriales bacterium | reverse complement strand
TCAAATTTTTAAATGGTTTTATTTGTTTTTCATTAAGTTCTTTTAACATGCAAAAGTTTTTGTGCTAACGGTCCGCCATATTCACCCAAAAAGTTTTCATAAAGTTTAATAATTGCTGGGTTTTCAAAACTTGATTTATAAAGGCTGTGTTTTGCCCTGTTGTAAAGCCCCTTTGCCCTAAGGTTCACTTGTTTTGCCCTGTTTTGTGCAAGAGGCTGGCCACCCCCACCAACGCAACCGCCATCACACGCCATAACCTCAATAAATGAATATGGGCTTGTGCCATTTTTAACATCTTCAAGCAACTTTTTGGCGTTACTTAACCCTGAAACACAAGCCATTTTAACCATTTTGCCAAAGGCTTGAAATTCACATTCCCTTACCCCGCTTTTGCCCCGAATTAAATCAAAAACAGCACTTTTGGTTTTAAACTCTTTATCTTTTTCTGAGGCTGACGAAATTATTGCCTCCATCACTCCGCCTGAATTTCCAAAAATAATTCCTGCCCCGCTTGAAAGATTAAACTCGTTATCATATTCACAGCCCGCAAGCTTCGCAAAATCAATATTTTTCATTTTAATAAGGTTTATTAAATCAAGCGTTGTTAAAGTGCAGTCAACATCAAACCCCTTGGTTGTGTTAAGAGATTGCTTTTTTCTTTCAAGTTTTTTTGCAACACAAGGCACAACGCTAACAACAAAAAGTTCAGTGTTGTCAATTCCAAGTTTTTTTGCGAAATAGTTGTTTAAAATTGCCCCAAACATCTGTTGCGGAGATTTGCAGGTTGATAAATTGCCTTTAAGTGATGGATATGCCCTTTCAACAAACGACACCCACGCAGGGCAACAAGAGGTAAACATTGGCAAGTTTTTGCCCTCTTTAAGCCTTAAAATAAATTCAGTTGCCTCTTCAACGGTGGTAAGGTCGGCTGCAAAGTTCATGTCAAACACAAAGTCTGCCCCCAAAAGTTTAAGGGCTTCAACCATTCTTGCCGTTTGGTCGCTTCCTGCTTTTAAACCAAATGCCTCTGCAAGAGATGTTCTTATTGAAGGCGCAGTGTAAGCCACAACTTTAAGATTTTTGTTGCCTACTGCCGAAAGAAAAAGGTTAATTTCCTCACTGCCATCAAAAACTTTAATTTCTTGCCCACACTCACTGCAAAAAATCTTTTCACTTAAATGTTCTTGCGACATACTTGAAACGCACACAACATCATCAATTTGTTTGTGTTTCTCAATAAAACTATGTTCACAACTTGCACACAAAAATTTTTCTTCTTTCATTACTTTCCTTTATCTCAAATAACAATATTATTAAATTGATATTTATTCCTTTTTAGCCACAGTTTAATTCAAAAATTTTAAACCTAATCATTTATTAAATTTTTAAGTGTATTAATTTTTGCATTAAATTTTGATTCGCTTACATTAGTTTATTAAAAATTTGCCAAAATATCAAACAAAAAAACCCGTAAAACAAAAAACGCCCACAATGGGGTTCAGACTGTCTTAAAACGGCGTGAACGAAAAAAATGTAATTTTATTTGCTGTGGTTTAAAGAAAACGCAC
>CAJKVX010000103.1 GCA_905203455.1 uncultured Eubacteriales bacterium | reverse complement strand
TAATAATTCAAATTTAAATGAGCAAGATAGTTGTGGTTACCCAATTAATCTTGACATAAAGCCACAAACAATTCCTTACATTAAAAAATAAACTCGAAGTTGAGTTTATTTTTTATTAAATGAACAAATGAATTATGCTGTTAATTGCAAATTAATGAATGTTTTAATTCTGCAAAATAATGTTAATAGTTTAAAATTCATATTAAAATTTTATTAAAAATAATAAATTTTGCAGATTTCAGTGTGGTGCAATAATACAGGTGTTAAAGGTAAAAAGGTTTTAAGAATTTAATTTTTTTCTCAAACCTTCAATAATTTTCGCTTCAATTCTTGAAACTTGAACTTGGCTGACATTAAGCATTTGAGCAACTTCAGCTTGAGTTTTCCCCCTAAAATATCTTAAAAGCAAAATCTTTTTATCTCGCTCAGGCAATTTTTCAATTTCATTTTTCAAAATAAAATTATCAAGAACTTGCTCGCTTTTGTCATCAAAAATAAGTTTATCAATTAAGTGTGGGCTATTTCCACTTTTGTCGTCCACCTTTTCATAAAGAGAAATTGTCTCTTTTGAACTGTCAAGGGCAACAACAACATCTTGAACATCAACATTGAAAATTTCTGCAAGTTGCTCAACCGTTGGCGTGTTATTGTTGGTTTTTTTATATTCATCAATATAAGTTCTTATTTTTGCTGAAAGCGTTTTAATTGCCCTGCTTACCTTAACCATTCCATCATCACGCAAAAATCTTTTTATTTCCCCTGCTATCATTGGAACGGCATAAGTTGAAAATTTAACACCATAACTTTCATCAAAGTTTTTGATTGCCTTTAAAAACCCAACACACCCCAGTTGATATAAATCATCATACTCAACACCTTTAAATTGATATCTTTTAAGAACTGACTTAATTAGCGGAAAATTTCCTGCAACCAGTTTATTTTTAGCCTCTTCATCGCCCTTTTGGGCTAATTTTAAAAGACCGTTCGTTTCTTCATTTGAAAGTGGAATAAACTGTTCGTTTTCTTGTTGCATAGCATCACGACCTTATTATCTTTTTCATGCAAACAATCAGTCCACCATCAGGGTTATTTTTAACCTCAACACCGTCCATAAAACTTTCCATTAAAGTAAAGCCCATTCCTGACCTTTCATCTTTTGCCTTTGTGGTGAAAAACGGTTGTCTTGCCTGCTCAATGTTTTCAATGCCAACACCATTATCTGCTATTGTTATGTAAGCCATGTTTCCAAGCAAACCAACACTAATCATAATCTTCCCTTTTTTGCCAGCATAACCATGCACAATTGAATTTGTTACCGCTTCACTTACCGCAGTTTTAATATCACTTATTTCACTTACTGACGGGTTAAGTTGAACACAAAACGCTGCAACCATACTTCGTGCGAACCCTTCATTTTGCAAAATAGCGTCAAAATAAACTGTAAATTGATTGTCAAAAATTAAATCATCTTTTTTCATTTTTTTCTCCTTATTAATTTGCAAGTTTAGGCATTAATTTGTATATTCCACTCATGTTTAAAATTTTATCAATATGCCCATTTGCATTTTTTATTAGAATAGATAATCCATATTTATTAAATTTGTTATATCTTGCAAGCAAAACTCCAATGCCTGTGCTATCCATAAAAGAAACCAGCGAAAAGTCTAAAACAAGTTTTTTAATTCCTGCTTGCTGCATTTCACCTAAAA
>CAJKVX010000102.1 GCA_905203455.1 uncultured Eubacteriales bacterium | reverse complement strand
TTTTTATTTAATTAAATATAAGATTGTTTGTTGTTATTAAAATTTTGTTTTTTTTGATGAAATAATTAAATTTAATTTGATTTGCTTTTTGGGGTTGTTTTTTGATTTGTTCAATTATTGATTTTGTTCAATGGTGTGGGGAGTGTTTTTGTTTTAATGATTGGTGTAGTGAAACATATATTTATTTAGGTCTACTTTAAATTTTCCTTCAATAAGTTCAACATTAACGCCTTCTCTTTCAAGAAGGTATTTTTGTTCTTGGGCTCCGCCAAATTTAAAACCAGATGCAAGTTCGCCAAATCTGTTAACTACTCTGTGGCAGGGAACAATTATTGGATTTTTGTTTTGATGAAGGGCATGACCAACCCTTTGTGAAAAATGAGGGTTGCCCATTGCTTTTGCAATCTCTCCGTAAGTTGTAACTTTTCCTTTTGGAATGAGTTTAACTAACTCATAAACTTTATAAAATAATTCACCCATAATTTTAACCTTAAGATAATTATAACATATGTTATGAATTTTTACACTAAAATTACTTTAAAATTTAAGTATTGAATATGGGTAAAAATTGCAAAAATTATGCAATGATTTTATATTTTGATGTTAATTTTTCAATATTTAGCATAAAATGCAGTTTATAAAAAACTGCAAAAATTAAGTTGTTTTTTAAAAATTATTTATAAATTTTGAATTCGGTTTGTAAAAGTGCGGTTTTTATGTGGTTTAATTTGTTTGTGAAAACACCATGAATAGTCTTTTTTAAGTAAAAAATGATGTAAAGATTTATCAATAAAATTAAATCAAGATTTTAATTTGCGAAAATGGTGTGAAAATGTAGTAAGTTGAAGTGGAGAAATTTATTCATTTAATAGTTCGCTTAAAAGGCGGGTGTAGTTTATTTTTGTGTTTTGTGTTGTTATTATCATTGGAAAGGTTTTAGAGGTTGAGAAAAAATCTTTGTCGTTTTTAATGATTCGAAGAAGTTGATTTGAAACTCCTAAATTTCCGTCAAAACATTTCACTTGAAATATTTTGCTTATTTCATTTTTAATTAAACTGTAATGCGTGCAACCTAACACAACGGCAGAAATGTTAGTGTAATGCTCTTTAACGCTTAAAAGAGTGTTGATGATTTTTGCTTTATTGTCGGCTGTTGGTGCTTCAAAATAATTTTCAATTAAGGTGGCAAGAGTTGGCATTGGGGTGAGAAGTAGGCGGTCTTTATGGGTGTTTGTTAAAATTTCAAATTTATGTTGCATAATTGTGGTAGGGGTTGCAAGAACTAAAATTTTGCCTGAAGTAATTTCGGTTATTGCTGGCAGAACTGCGGGTTCAGTGCCTATTATAGGAATATTAAATTGTTTTCTTAGTTGGTCTATTGCACAATTTGTGGCTGTGTTGCAGGCTAAAACAATGGCTCCAATTTGGTTGGATTGAACTAATGGTTTTATGGCATTAATGGTAAATTTTGTTACTTGTTTTTTGGTTAGTTTTCCAAAAGGGGCGTGCTTTGTGTCAGCCAAATAAATATATGAAAGAGTGGGGCAAAGTTTAAGGGTTGAAGAAAGAGTTGAAAGCCCACCAATGCCACTATCAAAAAATAAAACTTTTTTACTCATACAATATTTTATGTTTTGTGAGTTAGAATGTGAATATATGTTATGATTTGTGGGTTTAAATGTAAACACATGAATTGACGCATTGAATGGGCATAAAATTAGCCCAAAGAAAAATATAAGCAAATAAAATGTTACACAAAAAATAGACCCTGAAAGTGAGTCTATTTTTGTTGTTTTAGTTAAATTAACAATGAAATAAATAGCAGTA
>CAJKVX010000101.1 GCA_905203455.1 uncultured Eubacteriales bacterium | reverse complement strand
GGGTGATCGTTTGGCCATTGTTGGAGAAAGCGGATGCGGTAAAACAATGACGGCAATGGCTATTTTTGGTTTGCTGCCAGGTAACTGTCACGCAGCAGGAAAAATTTACTTAAATGGCAAAAATCTTTTGGAGTTGAAGCCAAAAGAAATGAATGCATTCAGGGGGAAAGCGTTCGCATTTATCCCCCAAAACGGTTCAGAATTTTTGAATCCGGTATTAAAAATAAAATATCAAATGTTTGAAACATTCAAAGATAAGAGGTTGCTAATTAAAACGCATTAATAACCCTTTAAATATTTACAGTTATTTACTTGTTAATTTTTCAATTTTACAGAGTTAAATTATATTTTTTTAATGAATAAATAAAAACACTAAATGTCTGCGTTTGTGTAAACCTGTTGAACATCGTCAAGGTCTTCAAGTTTATCTTTAAGTTTAATAATTGATTCTGCCTTGTTTTCATCAAGTGAAATTACATTTGTTGGAATATATTCAACCTCACTTGAAATAATGTTAAAGCCATTGTTTGCAAATGCTTGTGTTACAGCGTGAAAATTTTCAGGTGAAGTGTAGATTACATAACCTTCATCTTCAGCCACAACATCATCTGCCCCACTTTCAAGAGCAAGCATCATAACATCATCTTCGCTTACACCATTTTTTGGTTCAAGCATAATAACACCTTTTCGGTCAAACATATACATAACGCTGCCACTTGTTCCAAGTGAGCCACCGTGTTTATCAAACAAGTGCCTAACATCACTTGCTGTTCTGTTTCGGTTATCAGTAAGACATTCAACAATAAACGCCACACCCCCTGGACCATAACCTTCATATGTCATGGCTTCAAAGTTTTCAGTGTTTGTTTCCCCACTTGCCTTTTTAATGCTTCTTTGAATGTTATCATTTGGCATGTTGTTTTGTTTTGCCTTCACAATAACATCATAAAGTTTGCTGTTGGTGTTTGGGTCTGGCCCACCTGCCTTTACCGCAACGGCAATTTCCCTGCCAATTTTGGTGAAAACATTTGCCCTTTTTGCATCTGCCTTGTCTTTTGTTGCTTTAATGTTATGAAATTTACTATGTCCGCTCATAAAACTCCCCTTTATCTATAAAATTTTAACACAATTACTTATTTTTTTCAAAGCAATTGAAGGCTATAATTCGTCTTTTGCAAGGGTATACATCATTATGCTTGCACAAACCCCCGCGTTCAAACTTTCAATTTCGGGCTTCATTGGAAGAGAAATAATTTTATCAGCACAGTTCCTTAAATTTTCGCTTGGGCCATTTGCCTCGTTTGCAATAACCAAGCAATAATTTTCAGTTGGAAGTTGGGCTTTAAAAATATTTTTGCCAGTGGCATCTGCCACCAAAATTTCAATGCCACACTCATTGCATTTGTCAATTAAATATTCTTCAGTTATTGGGTAAAAATTAGTAAAATAAATTCCGCTGGCACTGCTTCGCACAGTTTTTGGGTTATAAGGGTCAACAGTGTCAAGCAACACAATGTCATTAAAACCTGTTGCCGCAGCCGACCTTATTATTGTTCCAAGGTTGCCGGGGTCACTTATTCTGTCAAGCACCAAAAACGGCTTGCTTGAAGGAACAAACTCTTTGCTTGGCTTCATTTCAACCTGAGCCATTATTCCCTGCGGGTTAATTGTGTCACTTATTTTTGAAAAAAGTTTTGCGTCAACAACAAGCGGGTCTTTGCCATAGGCAGTGATAACATCTGCATAATCGGCAACCTTATCTTCACTTACAAAAAGTTTAGTTAAATGCATTCCGCTATAAATTGCCTCTCTTACCGACTTTATTCCCTCAAT
>CAJKVX010000100.1 GCA_905203455.1 uncultured Eubacteriales bacterium | reverse complement strand
AAATTCTTTTTAACTGTATAATTATTCACACATAAAAAAACACCCACACAAGGCGAATGTTTTTTATTAACTATATCCCCAAAATTTTCTTTCTTTTTGTTTCATATTCTTCGGCAGTAATCAGCCCATCATCAAACATCTTTTTTAAATCTTTAAGTTGTTTTTCTTCACTGCCCTCATTAGTTTTAGGGGCATCACTTACTGTTGCAGTGGTTGAGCCCCCTGCATTTGCTGCATTAACATTTTGTTGCAACTCATCAATATAGTTATTTGCAATTATGGCGAAAACTAGTATTACAATAAGCCCAATAACCGTTGCAGACAACACAATGGCGCTGAAAATTCCCCAACCTAAAATACTGCTTTTGTTTGATATTAAATATTGTGTGTCCATCTCTGACGCTTCTCTAAACTTATTCGCAGCCATAAACAGCGGAATGGCAAAAATTATCCCAATAATGGTTATGCATAAAAGAATTGCAAAAATTAAATCAACAATTCTCATAGCAATGAAATAGCCTTTGGTAACTCCCCTCATCACTTTCTCCCTATTTTGCTCTATTATAATATAATATGCTTAGATTGTCAAATTAAGTTGCAAAATTCAAATTTTCGCTTGACAACTTATCCACTTTTAGTTGTAAACTTTTACTAACCTTAAATTAAATGCAAAACTTAATTAAATTTGGGCAAAATTATAAGAAGGAGAAAATTATGGAAAAATCAAAGGTATATTTCACAAAAAACATTTCAAGCCAAAGTTTAATCAAAATTTTTAAAACTTTAAACACTAATCTTGTTGGTAATGTTGCTGTTAAAATTTCAACCGGTGAACCTGGTGGGCATAATTTTTTAGACCCTAATTTGATTAAAGATTTAGTTAAAATGGTAAATGGCACAATTGTTGAGTGCAACACTGCCTATGAAGGCAAAAGAAGCAACAATAAAGACCACTGGCAAGCAATTAAAGACCATGGTTTTTTAAACATTGCCAAGTGTGACATTATGGATGAGGACGGGCAAATGGAACTTAAAGTGCCAAACGGCAAAAGAATTAAAGTGAACTATGTTGGCTCACACCTTGCTCATTATAACTCAATTTTAATGCTTTCACATTTTAAAGGTCACGCAATGGGTGGCTTTGGCGGGGCTCTTAAAAACATGTCAATTGGTGTAGCCTCTTCTTATGGCAAGGCATACATTCACGGCTCAGGTGACCCAAAAACACCTTTGGGATGGCGACCACGACAGTTTTCTTGAATCAATGGCTGATGCTTGTGCCTCTGTTGTTAACTATATGGGCTCTAAAAATATTGTTTACATTAATGTGGCTAACAACCTTTCAGTTGATTGCGATTGTGACAGCAACCCTCACGCACCTGAAATGGCAGATATTGGCATTTTTGCAAGCCTTGACCCTGTTGCTCTTGACAAGGCTTGTTATGACGCCGTTATAAACTCTTCTGACAAAGGCAAGGCCGCACTAATTGAACGCATGACTTCAAGAAACGCAATTCACACAGTTATGCAAGCCGAACTTGAAAACCTTGGCACAACAAACTATGAAATTGTAAATATTGACTAATGTGTACCCTTTTCCACTTTGCTTTGTTTACAAATCAACTAACACATTCAAAATAAAAAACACAACACAAATTAGGCTATTATCTCAACAATTATAAAAATTATTTATGGAAACAATGCAATATATCATTTAAAAACATTTATTCTTTTAAAATAATCTAAATCTTAATAAAACAAGCAAGGGCACAAACCCCTGCCTTTTTTATTTGGTGACCCCACCGGGACTCGAACCCAGAACGGCGACTTAGGAGGTCGCTGTAATATCCTGTTTTACTATGAGGTCAACCTAAACTT
>CAJKVX010000099.1 GCA_905203455.1 uncultured Eubacteriales bacterium | reverse complement strand
TGTCACGGTTAAGCGCAACTGACGGGTAAATTTTAATTATTGGAAACTTACAGATAGATTATTCTTCAAAACCTAATAGAAATTGGTTGACAATAAGAATTTCAAATTGATATTATGATTATAATGGAAAAAGAGAGTTTATTTACAATGACTTTGTGGGGTTATTGTTTTTAGGATATAAGAGTTAGATAAACTTTAAATTCATTTTTGTGTTTTGTAAGGTTTAATTTAAAATTTAGCAGAAGGAGAGGTGTTTATGCAACAAGCAAACTCAATTGCCTTTGCACAGTTTCAAAATTTTGGTTTAAGAATTGCAAAAATTTTTACTAATCTTTCGGTGTTTTGTTTGGTGCTGTGCTTATGTGGTATTTTATCTTTCGTTGCAACTGCTTTTGTTTTGGTTATTGGTTTTGTTTTAATTATTGTAACTCTTGGCACAATTTTTATAATGGTTCCAAACTATTGGAGCATTTTTACCTCAGCAACAAACATTTCTGCTAGCGTTGCAGATTTCTTTTTAACCAATTGGTATTATTTCATAGCCATGGCTTTTGTTTTGTCAATTATTTCAATTGTAATTTTTGCGTTAGACAAACAGCAAAAACACACATCAAGAATTGTTATTAACAGTGTTATTATGGTGTTTGTCGCAATTTTGATGGTAATTCTTTTGTCAGGGGTGGTGTAATGAAAAAGTTAAACATTAAACTTACTGGTTTAAACTCAAAAGTTCGCCCTTTTTGTTTGGTTGATGGTAAACAAGTTAAACTTGTTGAAGATAAGTTCGGCGGTTTTGATGCAACAGTTGAAACAGAAAACAGTCAGGTTGAAGTTGAGGTTTCAAGAGTTTTAGAACACAGTGGTAAACTTTGGTGGCTTTACAATATTTTGTCATTTATTGTTAGTCTTTTTGGAATTTTTGAACCAAGGTATGATAAAAAATGTGTTGCCATTAACTGCAAGTTAAAAGTAAACCTTAATGAAACATGCGAACTTAAATTAAAGTTTAATCCATTTTCATCTTCAAAAGCGTGTGAAATTGAAACTCAATGTGAATACAGTGAAATTAGTAATGAATATTATGTTGACAAAACTGCAAAAAGAAGGTGGAGGCTTTCAGTTGTTTTTAAAGTTATTGCTTGGGTTGCAATAATTGTTGCAGCCGTTGTGCTTATTGCAAAAGCAGTTTAATAAGGAGAGAGTTATGAAAGTTTATATTAAAAATAAAATTTGGTCTGTTGGGGGTGGGTCAAGCGTTTTAAATGAAAACCAAGAGATGGCGTTTCAAGTTAAAGGCAGGGTTTTCAGTCCAACCCATGTAAAACACATTTGCGATAAAGAGGGCAAAAAACTTTACAAAGTGAGAAACAAATGGTTCAACTTCTTTGTTCACAAAGCGTATATTTATGATGCTGATAAAAACAAAATTGCAACCGTGAAAGACAAAATGTTTAATGTTAACAACGAATATTTTGTTAAGGGCTATAAAGATGAAATTAAAATTGATGGCAATTTCTTTTCACTTTCTTGCAATATTTTAAAAAATGGTGAAGTTGTTGGAACAATAAGAAGGCAAATTAATTTTATTGCTGATGCTTTTGAACTTGAAGCAAATGAAGAAGATATTCCGTTCCTAGTTGCCCTTGTGATTGCAATAGACAACATTGTTGATAAGAAATACAAATAATGCTTTTAAGATGAGGTGGAAATGGAGGAATTATATTTAAGAGAGATTAAGATTGATGACGAAAAAATTATAACAGATTATATAGATGAATTTATAAGATATGGCAGTGTTATCAATGGGTTGAGTGGTGCAACCTCATGCAAAAATTTTCAAGAACTATACAAAAAATTACAATTGCCTATTAATTAAGAA
>CAJKVX010000098.1 GCA_905203455.1 uncultured Eubacteriales bacterium | reverse complement strand
TTGATAAGTTCTTTTCATAATAAAATCTCCAATATATTATTTCTGCTTTTACAGAGTGTTTTTATTATAATATTAATTTAAAGGTTTGTCAATAAAATTGTTTCCTGTTTATTTTGTGGCAGCCAAAAACTGGATTGCTTTTTAAGTTTAGGCTTTTTCAATTACAAGAAAGTTAATTAAACGCAATTTGTTATTAAAAGTGTTTTGCTTTAAAATATGTTTGTTATATAATTAAAACAAAGGAGGGGTTATGAAAAGTTTACTTAAAATTTCAATTGCTGAAATTATTGGAACTGCGGTTTTGGTGCTTTTTGGGTGTGGCGTTGCAATCGCAACAAATTGTGACACCGTTGCAACTTCGCTTGCATTTGGTCTTTCAATTGTTGCCATGGCTTACAGCATTGGCAATGTTTCAGGGTGCCATGTTAACCCAGCAGTTTCACTTGCAATGCTTATCAGAAAAAAGATAAGTTTTAAAAAATTTTGGGTTTATGTTGCAAGCCAGTTGGTTGGGGCAGCCATTGCCTGCGTGATTCTTATGATGATGTTTGGAACTGATTGTGGATTTGGTGCAAACTTAATTCAAGAAAATGCAGTTGCTAACTTTTCAGGCACATATGGAACCGATTGCTTAATTGCTCTTGCAAGTGAAATTGTTTTAACTTTTGTGTTTGTGCTTGCAGTTTGCGGGGTTACCAGCAAAGAAAACAATGGTGCAGTTGCAGGAATTGTTATAGGACTAACTTTAACTCTTGTTCACTTGCTTGGTTTGTTTATCACTGGAACAAGCGTTAACCCAGCAAGAGGTTTAATTCCAGCATTGTTTGCATTGTTTAGTGGAACTGCAGCAATCAGCCAAGTTTGGATTTTTGTTGTTGGGCCATTAATTGGTGGCGCTTTGGCAGCACTTGTTTACAAAGCGATTGACACAAACAAACAAAAACAAACCGAAATGCTTGAAAAAAATTAATCACCAAAAATAAAAATTGCACACTTTAACTTTGTGTGCAATTTTTTATGCAAATTTTTCAGTTTAAATAATAATCAAATGCTTGTGAATGCAAAATATTTTTGCGTTTTTTATAATTTTTTTAATATTTTTTTTGCGCGTTTAACATTCACTGGTGCGGTTTGGCTTGAAACATTTGTGTCAACTCTAATAACCTGTGCCTTTGTTCCGCCTTCAACCAAAACAAGGTCGTCTGCTTCAATAAAAAGCCCATCACAAATAAACCACGCAATGCAACCTTGGTTTATTCCTTCAAGGAATTTAACTTTTGCAAAATTGTGAAAACTTACTTTTCCAAGTTCGCCACCAGCAAGTGAATGAATCATAAACTTCTCCTATTTTTATTTGGCTGATTTTTGTGAATTTAGGTAATCAACCCAATTTTTGCTTAAACTTTTTTCAAGATAAATTTTAACAGAATAATTATCAAACCCGTAAATTTCAAAAGCGCTTGGTGAAATTAGGCAACTGTAAACAGTGGCAAAGCGCTCTGGTCTGTGTTTTAAAGATAGCAGGTTATATTCATTATTTGAAAAATCACTTTCTTTTGCCTTTACAAAATTGTTAAATTCTTCATTGTAAATTAAAAAATCCCATTCGTAACCAGAAAAATTTAAAAAATCAAAAATGTCATCAACTGTAAAACTGTTCATAATTTTTACCTAAATTAACTTCAAAAATAATTATACCAAGTATTTTAACTTTGTCAATTATCAAGGTTGGACATTTTAAGATTATAATTTAAATTAAAGCATGGCAAAAAAAATAACACGACATAAATTCTCACCAACCAAAGGAATTTAGATAAGTTGCAATTAGTTTTTTAATTCAAAAGCAATAAAATAAAGCAATTAATATCTAGTTGTTCTTATGAAAAATA
>CAJKVX010000097.1 GCA_905203455.1 uncultured Eubacteriales bacterium | reverse complement strand
ATAAAAATCTGCAAAAAACATATTATAACATTGAAATTCCGCTAATTTTTACACTTTTTAACATGGAATTGCGTGGTTTTAAAGTTGATAAACAAAAATTAATGGAGTTAAAGCAGCAATATAACCAAAGCATAAAATATTTAGAAGAAAGAATTCATGTGGTTGTTGGACACAGTTTTAACATTAATTCTCCTAAGCAATTAGGTGAGGTTTTGTTTGATGAATTGAAACTTCCAAAAATTTCAAAAGACAGCACTAATAGTGAAGTTCTTGAAAAATTAATGGGGCAACATGAAGTCATTCCATTGCTTATTGAATACAGAAAGGATATGAAATTTTATGGAACATATCTTGCTGGAATGGAAGATTATGTTGATGAAAATGGTTTTGTTCACACAAATTTTAATCAAACCTTAACTGCAACTGGAAGGTTGTCTTCAAGTGAACCTAATCTTCAAAACATTCCAATTCGAGATGAAGAGGGAAGAACTGTGAGGTCAATTTTTACTGCTTCAAGTAAAGATAATGTTTTAGTTGATGCTGACTATTCTCAAATTGAATTAAGAATTCTTGCACATTTTAGTAATGATGAGTTTTACATTAATGCGTTTAAAAATAACGAAGATATCCACACTAAAACTGCATGCAGTGTTTTTGGTTTGCCAGCAGAACTTATCACTTCAAGAATGCGAAGAATTGCAAAAGTTGTTAACTTTGGGGTGGTTTATGGAATAAGTCAGTATGGATTAGCGCAAGAACTTAACATTGCCCCAAAAGAAGCAAAGGGCTATATTGATGGGTTTTACAAACTGCACCCAAACATTGAAAAATATATGGACGACCAAATAAAGTTTGCAAAAGATAATGGGTTTGTTAAAACAATGTTTGGAAGAGTAAGAGAACTTAAAGATATTAATGTGAAAAACTTTATGGTCAGGAACAGGGCTGAAAGAATGGCTCAAAACATGGCAATTCAGGGAACTGCTGCTGAAATAATTAAAATTGCCATGAACAAGGTTGAAAAAAGTTTAACTGAAAAAGGGTTGAAAGCAAAACTTATTATGCAAGTTCATGATGAATTAGTTGTTGATTGCCCTAAAAATGAAGTAAATGAGGTTAGGAAAATTTTGAAAAATGAAATGGAAAATGCTGTGAAACTTTCAGTGCCACTTAATGTTGATATTTCCGAAGCGTTCAGGTGGGGAGACGCTCATTAGTTCATTATTTTCACTTATTAATTATCAATTTTCAACAAATTTTTAATTTTTTTATTGTGGTTAATGCCATGTATGGCAAGTGTTAAAAATTAATAAATAACTAAAATCTAATAAACAATAAATCTTAAACTATGATTTATTGTTTATTTTTATGCATAAACTAAGAGTGTGAAAAAGGCCTTATTTAATTTCGTTGTAATAAGTTGTGTGATACTTGCAGTTATTAATTTGTGTTATGTTGTTTTTGATGCTGTTTTATTTCCTGTAAAATTTGAAACTTTTGTTAGTGTTGCTGGGCAAGAGTTTTGTATTGATGAAAGTTTAATTTATTCTGTGATTAATGTTGAAAGTGGTTTTAATGCTGATGCTGAAAGTTCAAGTGGGGCAATTGGTTTAATGCAAATTATGCCCGCAACTGCAAAATGGATAGCAAGTGAACTGAATGAAGATTATAGCAAGGAAAAACTTTATGACCCTGAAACTAATATAAGATATGGTTCGTTTTATTTAAAATATTTGTTTGACAAATTTCCTGATTTAGACACAGTTCTTGCGTGTTATAACGCTGGTGAGGGTAATGTTAGCCTTTGGATTAATGAATATGGAATTGTTGACTATCAATTAATTTCGTTTAAAGAAACCGCAAATTATATTAACAAAGCTAAATATAATTTAAAAATTTA
>CAJKVX010000096.1 GCA_905203455.1 uncultured Eubacteriales bacterium | reverse complement strand
AAAAGGGGTGAAAATATAAAAATCAAAGCAACATATAAAATTTCAACGCCCAAAATTAATTCATAACAATGTTGCGAGCAAAAGAGCGATATTTTATTTTTGCAATTTTATCAATCCTCTCAATAAATTCTTTATTATCAACAAGTTTTGAATACACTCTTTTTGCCTTATCATAAACAGATAAATTAATGCTGAAACCAGCGTCACTATATTGCCCATGCTGCCTAAACCCATAAACATCTCCGGCGCCACGCATTTTTAAATCAAAATCTGCAATGTCAAAGCCATTTTCATTATTTTTAAAAAACAGAAGTCTTTCAATTGCAGTTTTATTTATATTATTGTTTACCAAGCAAAAGCAATAAGATTTTGTTCCGTCTCTTCCAACTCTGCCACGCAACTGATGCAAAGTTGCAAGCCCAAACCTTTCAGGGTTTGAAATCACAATAATTCCAGCATTTGGGTTATCAACCCCAACCTCAATAACCGTTGTTGAAACCAACACTTTAATTTGATTATTTTTAAACTTGTTTAAAATTTCAAGTTTTTCTTGCTCTTTCATTCTGCCATTTAGTTCAGCAACAATTTCCTCACCAAAAATTTGTTTTAACTTGTTTGTCATAAGCGTTGTTGAAACAACCAAATCTTTCTCTTCTTCATCATCAATTTTAGCGCATACAACATAACAAGCCCTGCCATTATTAAGCTCAGATTTTATAAATTGCCACATATCATTTTCTTTAACAGAAGTGACAATATTAGTTTGAGTGTTAAATGGTTTTGGTCTGCCCGTCATTCTTGTAATATCAAGCCCGCCAAACAAAACAAGATTAACACTTCTTGGAATTGGTGTGGCAGACATTGTTAACATGTCAACACAATTTCCTTTGGCAGAAAGTTTTGCACGCTCGGCAACACCAAACCTGTGTTGCTCATCAGAAATTATAAACTGCAGATTGTTATATTGAATTTGTTCACCTAAAACCGATTGAGTTCCAAACACCATGTGTGTTTTGCCTGACATAATGTCATTCATTATCTTTTTCTTTTCTTCGGTTTTTGTGCTTGATGTTAATAAAGCAATATTAAACCCACAATTTTTAAAAAGGTCTTTAGCCAAATTATAATGTTGATTAGCCAAAATTTCAGTTGGAGCCATTAAAACAGATTGCAAATTCCTTTTTGCACATAAAAACATTGGCCACAACGCAACAACAGTTTTTCCACTGCCCGTGTCTCCCTGAATTAATCTGTTGCAAGTAAATTCTCCACTTAAATCTTGATTAATTTGATTAATTGCAGAAATCTGGCTCTCGGTTAACTTGTAAGGCAACAAAACTTGATACATTTTTAAATCATCATCAAATTTTCCATAGAGAAATACCCGTTTTTGCTTTTGATAAACTCTGCTCATTTTGTTAATATGAACAAAAACTAAAGCGTCTTCAAAAGAAATTCTTTCAACCGCATTTGCCACATCTTGAAGACTTTTTGGAAAATGAATATCAAAATAAGCCTGCTTTAAAGAAATTAGCCCTTCTTTACGCTCAACCTCACCATCAAGCAAACTTGTTATATTTTCTTTATTTAAAATTTCTGTTATTGCATTTTTTATTAATGCTTGGCCAATACCCTCAAAAGTTTTGTAAACCGAAAACAAATGATTACAATCAATATTATCATCAACTTTTTTATGCATTGAAACAACAAAGTTTTCTTTTTTTGTTGGGCTAACCTTTCCGTAAACATAAAGTTCACACAAACTTGAAAGCGAATTTGTAATATATGGTTGATTAAACCAAATTAAGTTAAATTTGTGTAAAGACTTCTCATCTTGTGCCTGCGCTAAAACAAAAGTCAACTGCTTACTTCTTTTAACAAGTTTTGGTTTTGAAAGCATTTTAACTTTAAGCATGTGATATCGCCCATCATTTGAAAATTCATCACAATTCGAAAAGTCATAATATTTTTTATGAAAAAATTTAAGTAAA
>CAJKVX010000095.1 GCA_905203455.1 uncultured Eubacteriales bacterium | reverse complement strand
AGGCACTTTGCCTTTCTTTTTTTTCGTTAGGTGTGCCTTTCACTTTATTGTACTCGCATTTTCGCATCACTTCTTTTTCTTACTTTCTGCTCAATGCGAGGGCGTTCGCCTTGCTTGCGTAAGGCTCGGCTCCAAGTCCCACCACCAGCACCAAACATTCAATCGAAAGGCACTTTGCCTTTCTTTTTTTTCGTTAGGTGTGCCTTTCACTTTATTGTACTCATAAGGCATTTAATTTTTCTTTGTCGGTGTTTCATATATTTTTTCAAAATATTATAAAATTAAAACTATTTTGGCAGCGGTTTTATTTGACTATTGCTTATTGTTTTGGTAATATCATAGTGGTAATTTACCATAGGAGGAAAATTTTTAATGAGTATTGCAATAGTAACTGATAGTAACAGCGGAATTACTCAAAAAGAAGCAAAAGAATTAGGAATAACCGTTATCCCAATGCCATTTTTAATTAACGGAGAAGAATTTTTTGAAGATATTAATCTAACTCAAGATGAGTTTTATGAAAAACTGTTAAACGATGCCGATGTTTCAACAAGTCAACCTAACATTTACAGCATTGTTGAAATTTGGAAAGATTTACTTACCAAAAATGATTATGTTATTCACATTCCAATGAGCAGTGCCCTTTCAGCAAGTTGTGAAACTGCTAAAAACTTTGCAAAAGAATTTAACGGAAAAGTTATTGTTATTGATAACAAAAGAATTTCTGTTACGCAAAAGCAAGCCGTTATTGATGCTAAAACAATGGCAGATGAAGGCAAGCCTGTTAAACAAATTGAAGAATTTTTAAACCAAAGCAGTGCTAATTCAAGCATATATATTATGATTCCAACACTTAAATATTTAAAAAAAGGTGGCCGAATTACCCCTGCTGCCGCAGCAATTGGAAGCCTTTTGCAAATTAAACCCGTTCTTCAAATTCAAGGCGGAAAACTTGATAAATATTGCCAAGTTATTAATGCAAACCAAGGCAAAAAAAGAATGATTGGTCAAATTATTCAAGACATTAAAAACAGATTTCAAACCCAACTTAAAAACGGTAAGTTAAAAATTTTTATGGCTTACACCAACTGCCTTGATAAATGTAACAAATTTAAAGAAGAAGCAGATAAAGAACTTGAACCTTTTGGCCTTAAAGTTAGTGTTGTTAACCCACTTTCTCTTTCAGTTTCATGCCACATTGGTGATGGTGCAATAGCCATTGCTTGCAGTGAAAGTTACAAATAAATTTTTTAAATTAAATTTACCCCCTAGCCCTCTTAATGCTGGGGGTTTTATTAAAAATGTTTAATAAAAAAACAACCTGACTTAAATAATGATTAATTACAGGTGGTTCTAATTTTGTTTAACTTTTTAAAAGTTAATAAAACACAAAACAATTTTAATCTTAATAAATTGAAAATAATGTTTGAACCTATAAACCAATAACCTTGTTTTTTAACTTACCTTCTTGTTTTTGTGCTTCTTGAAAATTTTAAAAAATCTGCTTGCTTTTCCCTTTCTTTAATGCTAACAAAGAAAATGCTAAAAGCCAAAATGAACTCAGCAGGATAATATGTTGCAAGGCACAAAATATCAAACACCAAAACTCTTCCTGCAAAAAGGTAAAACACCAGCATTAAATCTGAAACAAAAAACAGCAATGCCCCAACAAAAATTACAATGTTTTGCGCCTTACCATTAGCCTCAAAAACATTTGAAAGTGCCTTGCCAAGCATAAGCGAAATTATTAAGGCATACACCAACCAACACTTTCATGTTGCCAAAATCAAACCCTTTGTAAAACTCAATTAATAAGAAACTGCCAATAAAAATTACTGCACCAATTAATAAGTCCCTTAATTTAAGGTTAGATAAAAAGCAAAAAGAAAGCAAAAACAAAACATGCCCAACCCCAAAAAAGATTGCCCCCAAAACAAAGTTATCAATCAGCAAAATGTCGCCAGTCATGGCAAAAACAAGCCCGCTTAACAT
>CAJKVX010000094.1 GCA_905203455.1 uncultured Eubacteriales bacterium | reverse complement strand
TTTGCAGTTTTTAGAAATTGTTAATTTTAAGAACACAACAGGTCATGTCATCAAGTTTGGTGGCTCTTATGCTTGCCTCTTCAATTATGCTTTCGGCTAAAATTTGGGCATTAACGGTGCGTTCATTATTTATGTATTCACAAAGGTTGTCAATTCCAAAACTGTCAACCACGCCGTCAGTGCACATAACAATAAACTCGCCTGCACCAAGGTATGCCGTTTTTGTTGATGGGCTGATTGCATCAATAATTCCAAGCGGTGGGCTTTGTGGTTCAATGACTGTGCATTTATCTTTTTGTTTTATAAAACTTACACTGCTTGCAAGTTTAATAAAATCTGCCCTGCCACTTGAAGTGTCAAACTCTACAATGTCAAGAGTTGAAAAAGTTGATGGGTCTGCCTTTAAAAGAATGTTATTTATTGATGAAATTACTATTTCTCTGTTTATTCCAAGTTTTAGGTAACTTAAAAGCAAATCAAGGCACAGGTTGCTTTTTATGCTTGCCTTTTTATCAGTGCCCATTCCATCAGCCAAAGCAAGAACGGTGTTATAGGTGTCAAGTTTGCTAAAAAGCATGTTGTCGCCCCCATCTTCGCCTTTGCTTTTTGTGCTGTAACCCAAAAACACATTAAATTTTGGGGCAATTTCAAAGGTAACAACCTTCCAGCCTGCTATTTTTGAGTTTTCAATTTGTGTTGCAACAAAGTTAAACTTTAAAGTTTTGCTTAAAACTTGGGCAAACCTTGAATTTCCTGCGTCAATTTCCCTTAAAACCATTAAAACTTTGCTGTATTCATCTTTTTCATTTTTCAAAACCATAACTTCTTTAACAAAAAGATTGTTTACTGAGAACTCGGCAATTATATCTTTTTCTTTCACATTTGTGTCAATTTTAAGCCCGCCAAGGTTTAAACTGAGGTTGTTTGCCAAGTTGCTTACCCCAACGCAACTTTGAGTTAACGCAAGAAGGGTTGAATTTTGTTCCTCGCTTTTGGTTTTTACACTGTTAAATTCAAAAACCGCATCATTTATTAGGGCAATCATTTGATTAATAAAAGGGCAATTTATGTTAAAACTGCTTGGAAGGTCAACCATTGTTATTTTTCCTTTTGAAAGGGCAATATCAACAAGTTCACTAAACTTTTGGTGAGCATTTGAATTTTGGTTACACCTAAACCCACATTTTCCACAAAGGCCATTTTCAATTTCTGTTGCAACAAAATCACCAAGTTTTTCACTTGGAATGGTTGACTGTAAAAGAGATTTATAACAAACAGAAAGGTCATTAAATAAAAACGCAAGTGAATTTAACTTCTTTCGAGTTACTGCAAAATTTTGGTCAATTACATAATTTTTTGCGATATTTTGATGATTTTTGCCAAAAAACATTGAAATTTGCCCAAATTGTTTGTTTGGAATGCAGATGATTATAATTACTGGAATTATTGTTGAAAGCAAATTAATGTAGGTGTATGTTATGTAAGCATTAAAAACACAGCCAAGCAAAATGTCACAAAGCACAACCCCAACACACATTGCATATTTATTAATTTTTACAAGCACTACGCAAACAATGCTCCAAATTAAAATTATTGCAAAGGGCAAAACTGAATTGTTTGAAAGCGCAAGCGACAAACTGCAAATGCAGGCAATTGAAAGAGTGTGGTAATTTGAAAGAGTTAGTGCTGAAAACAAAATAAACAACAAACTTAAAGGATAAATTAAATAAAACTCTCCAAAATGAATGTGGCAAAGCCCAAGCATTATTGTAGTTAGCATGATAAACCCACAGATTAGTTCATCAGTTACATAAACGCCATTGTGTTTTTTAGTTTTTATTGCATTTAAAATAACATTATAAACATAAAGAAACAAATTTGAGGAAATTACTGATACTATTACTGAAATAATTGCAGTTTTGCTGTAAAGATTGAAATAAATAAAGGCTGTTTGTGAAAAAATTAAGCAAATGTAAGACGGAATGCTTTTATTTTTAACTATTTTTAAAGACAAAATAAATTTTAGCAAACATAGAACTGCAACT
>CAJKVX010000093.1 GCA_905203455.1 uncultured Eubacteriales bacterium | reverse complement strand
GATTAATTGTTATAAATTTATAAAAAAGGAAGGGCAATGTTATTAAAAAACATTAAGTTTTGGTGGCAAGTTGCAAAGCCAAACAAAGGTCTTTTTGTTTGGCAGATTATTTTTGCGGTTCTTGCGGGGCTTGCGTTCACAAGCGTAACAATTCCGTCTGCAAGAATAATTTCTTGCATTTCAATTGTTGACTACTCTGGCGCCATAACAAACGCAGGTGTTGTTTTGGTGCTTGTGTTTTTGTATTGCGTGTTTGCAAGTATTCACAAAAAACTTAACTTACGGCAAGAAAAAATAATTTTAAAGGCGTGTGAAAACAAGGCAATTTATAACATTATAAACTCAACCGACACAAACGAGTTTTCACTTGCAAAGCACAAAATTTTAAACATTGCAACAAAAAACATACACTCGCTTACTGCTTTTTCAGCCGAACTTTCAACAAGCGTTGGCAACACTAGTGAACTTTTGTTTGTTTTAATACTATTGTTTTCTGCAAATGTAACCTTAGGGCTGATTGTTGTGGCAATAAGCGTTTTCTGCCTGATTTTATATAACATTGCCGCCTTTTTTGAAGAAAAAATGACTTCGCGCCTTGGCAATTTTTCAGACGAAAAAGCCTTAATTTTAGGCGACATTATTGAAGGACGGCACATTGCGTTTGACTTAAACCTTGAAAGCGAACTTGTTGAAACCTTTAACCTAAAAAGTGAACTGATTGCAAAGCAAAGCCGAAAGGTTGGCTATTTTTCATCTTTAAGGTCGCTTTGGGTTTATTTCATTTGGAATGTGTGCGTTTTTCTTGCCACTGTTTACATGATAAAACTTTTAAGGCTAGATTTTTTAACTCTTACACTGTTTTTGTTGTGCTTGCCTTACCTTAACAAATCTCTTGACAAAACAATGGACTGTTACTCTCTTTTGCTTTCTTTAAGGCACGCAAAGGCAAGTGCTGCAAGGGTTAAACTTTTGCTCTCGCTTAAAGAAAAAGATTTAATAAGGCTTGGCACCAACACTTCAAATGACCTTAAAGGAGACTTAGTTTTCACCAATGTTAGTTACGCCAAAGGAAGTGTTAACCTTTTGTGGCACCTTTCTTTTGGCATAAAAAGGCAAGACATTGCCAGTTTTGTTTTTGAAAACCCCCAAGCAAAAGTTGCCTTTTGTGAACTTTTAAGGCGAACCATTGCCCCAACCGTTGGAACCATCACCATTGACAACATTAACATTTACGACTTTTCAAAGCAAACCTATGCCCACAATTTTTCAAGCATTCCTAAAATTCCATTCTTCTTTGCAAACACAATTTATGAAAACCTAAAACTTGCAAGGCAGGGCAAAAAACAAATTTATGCGGTTTTAAAACAACTTAAAATTTATGAGCAAATTGCCGAACTTCCACAGGGCATTAACACAAACATTGACCAAATTAAAGATGACTTTTTTCTGCTTTATGAACTTAGCCTTGCAAGGGCAATGCTTACAGGGGCAGAGATTATTTTGTTTATAGATTTTCCCACCCATCTTTCACCAGCAGAACTTAAAAAACTTAACCTTAACCTTAGTTTAATCAGCAAAACAAGAACGGTTATTCTTGCAACAGATTTCAAGGTTGACGCCCCCGCAACCATTGAATTTTTTGTAAAACAAAACGGCAACGCCATTAAAACCTCGCCAAAAAAAATAACATCAATTAAACAAAAATAAAGTTTATTAAAACTATAAAATCAAACCAAAATAAACCATAACTAAAATTAACAATAACTTGTCACCTTGAAAAACCACCCACACTTCAGTCATTCTGAGCGACCAGCGGGAGCCGAAGAATCTTTTAGATTTCTCAGTTCGCTATCGCTCTCTCGAAATGACACACCACTTTGTCATGTTGAGCGTAGCCAACGGCGAAGTCGAAACATCTGGATTTCTCGACCATGCTCGAAATGACAGGATTGTCATTCTGAGCGACCAACGGGAGCCGAAGAATCTTTTAGATTTCTCGGTTCGCTATCACTCTCTCGAAATGACAGGATTGTCATTCTGAGCGACCAGCGGGAGCCGAAGAATC
>CAJKVX010000092.1 GCA_905203455.1 uncultured Eubacteriales bacterium | reverse complement strand
CACTGGTAATTCAAATACTATGGAACTGGGCAGAGCGCAACAGAGAAGACAGCAAGGCGCAAGAATGAAAGGAGAAGTTATGGGAGAAATTATAGCATTTACTAACCAAAAAGGGGGAGTGGGAAAAACTACAACTTGTGTTAATATGTCAACCTATTTGGCTTTAATGGGCAAAAAAGTGCTTATGATTGATATTGACCCTCAGGGCAATGCAACAACAGGAATGGGACTTAAAAAGTCAAGAGATGTTAAATCAATTTATAATGTTATTATCGGCGAAATTGAACCTCAAGAAGCCATTGCTAAAACTGCTATTGAAAATTTAGACATCATTCCAACTAACATTGACCTTGCAGGCGTTGAAGTTGAAATGATTTATCTTGAAAACCGTGAATACATTATTAAAAACGCTCTTGATAAAGTTAAAAATAGTTATGATTTTATAACTATTGATTGCCCACCATCATTGGGAATTTTAACAATTAATGCCTTTACTGCTGCAAATAGTGTAATAATTCCTATGCAATGCGAATTTTTTGCACTTGAAGGGTTGAGCCAACTTATGAACACAATAAGGCTAATTAAAAAGAAAAACTATAACCCTGATTTAAAAGTTGAAGGGGTTGTGCTTACCATGAGAGATTCAAGAAGTAATCTTGGAAGGCTTGTTGCACAAGAAATTTCAAAATATTTTAAAGATGCCGTTTTTGAAACTGCAATTCCTAAAAATGTTAAACTTGCAGAGGCTCCAAGTTTTGGCGAACCTATTTACATTTATGATAAACACTGTGCGGGGGCTACAGCATACTTAAACTTAACGCAAGAATTTTTAAAACGCAGAGGTGAAAAAATTAAGCCGATTGGCAAAGTTAAAAATTAATTGATTTATTGCTGTTAGAATAAGTTTTTTAAATTGTTATTATAATTTGTTTTTGTTAATATGCAAAAATGATAAAACAATTCTAAGTTGCTTTTAAATTAAAACATATTTAGAAATCAAATAAAGCAATCACAATCAATTAATTAAATAAAAAATTAAGCAAATTGCAAAAAATACTCAATAAATTGCAGTTTTTTGCAAATTAGCAAAGGAGAGAACAATGAATAAAAAAGGTTTAGGCAGGGGGTTAGAATCGCTTTTTGGTGATTATGATGAATATAACAGCCCTGCAAAGCAAACAAACACAAATGAAGGGGAAGTTAAAGAAAGAATTGTTGAAAAGGTTGTTGAAAAAGAAGTTAACCTTGGACCAGAGGAAATTTCAATAGAATTGATTGTTCCTAACCCTAATCAGCCAAGAAAAAACTTTGATGAAAAGGCATTAAAAGAACTTGCTCAAAGCATTAAAACGCATGGAATTATTCAACCAATAACTGTTGCAAAAGACGGCGCGCGATATATTATTGTTGCTGGGGAAAGAAGATGGCGTGCAAGCAAACTTGCGGGGCTTAAAACCATTCCTTGCATTGTTAAAGATTACACCGCAAGGCAGATAAGTGAAGTTTCAATTATTGAGAACTTGCAAAGGGAAGATTTAAACCCAATTGAGTCTGCAAGGGCAATAAGGCAACTTATTGACCAGTTTGACTTAACCCAAGAGGTTGTGGCTGACAGAATTGGAAAATCAAGGCCTGCAGTTGCAAACACTTTAAGGCTGCTTACTCTTTGCCCTGAGGTTATTAAACTTATTGAAGAAGGCAAACTTAGTGCTGGGCACGCAAGATGTTTGGTTACTGTTGAAGACCCAAAAATTCAACTTGAACTTGCAATTAAAGCCAGTGATAACAAAATTTCAGTGCGTGAACTTGAAAAATTTATAAAGCAACTGGCAAAAGGGGCAAATGGCAAAAAACAAGCCGTTCCTCAAAGCCTTGAACTTAAAGATTTTGCTAAAAAAATGGAAAGATTGTTTTCAACCAAGGTTACCATTTTGGGCAATGACCGCAAGGGAAGAATTTTTATTGACTATTATAACGAAGATGACCTTCAAAGAATTTACTCTCTTCTTGACAGACTTAATTAAAATCTTAATCATTATATGTTATAAAGTTTCAGACAAACATAGTTAATAATCATATCCATTGAATTTTATTGATTGCAAATTTTAAACTCATCTTAGTTT
>CAJKVX010000091.1 GCA_905203455.1 uncultured Eubacteriales bacterium | reverse complement strand
TAATTTTGTAATTCTAATTTGCCTGATAACTGGCTTGTTTTCGTTATATATAAGTTACACAGCAATAAATGTTGCAGATTTATTTATTTTAATGTGGAGTAAAATTTTTGGGATTTAATTTATGGAAGAGTTAAAAAATGAAAATGAATTAGAAAAAGAAAATGCTCAGGCAGAAAGTGATGAGCAAGATTTTGATGCAGAAAGTTTCAGGGTTAAACTTAACCAATTTGAAGGTCCGCTTGACTTGCTTTTAACTCTTATTAAATCAGCAAAAATTGACATATGTGATATTTTTCTAAGCCAAATAACCGAACAATATTTAACCATAGTAAGTGGCATTAGCGAACTTGATGTTGACAAAGCAAGTGATTTTATTGAAATGGCAGCCACACTGCTTGAAATTAAATCTAAAAAACTGCTTCCAAAGCCGCCTGTTGAGGTTATGGAAGATGAAGAGTCTCCTGAACAAAAACTTATTAGGCAAATTGAAGAATATAAGTTGTTTAAAGAGGCTAGTGAAAAGTTAAAGGTAATTGAAGATGTTGATAAATTCTATAAAGAGCCAGATGACAGCGCAGGAGATTTTAGATACATTTTGCCTGAAAACTTAAACCTAGATTTACTTATTGATGCATTTTCAAAACTTTTGTTTAAGGTTAACCTTAAAGCCGAAGTGCCTGTTGAAAGAAAAATTGAGAAAGACAGGTTCACTGTTTCTCAAAAAATTGGGCAAATTAAAGATTTACTTTTAATTAAGCCTAGATTTAAATTTAGTGAATTGTTTGATTCTGATTATTCAAAAAGTGAAATTATTAACACATTTCTTGCCTTGCTTGAACTGCTTAAAGGGCAGGTTATAAAAGTTAACCAGGCAGGCACTTTTGAAGATATTGAAATTAACAAAAGAGAGGATTAAACTTTTGGAAAACTTGAGTGAAATTATTGAAAGCATTTTATTTGTTGCAGGCGAAGCAGTAACTGTTAGTGACATTTCAGGCAAACTTGATGTTACCGCAAAAGAAATGAATAAAGCGATTGACCAATTAAAAAACCGTTTTAGTGGTGAAAGCGGAATTGTTTTGTTGCACTTTAATGACAAACTTCAACTTGCAACCAACTCAAAATATGCTGAGGCAGTGTCGACAGTTTTAAACCCAATAAGGGAAAGAAACCTGTCAAAGGCAACGCTTGAAACTGCAGCAATCATAGCCTATAAACAGCCGATTACAAGGCTTGAAATTGAAGAGATAAGAGGGGTTAGTTGTGATTATGCAATTAACATTTTAATGGAGCATAATTTAATTGAAGTTGTTGGCAGGAAAGATGCAGTGGGCAGGCCAGTTCTTTTTGGAACAACTGATGAGTTTTTAAAACGATTTAACATAAGTTCAATTGCTGATTTGCCTGATTATAACGCGTTGCTTGAAAAAGTTAAAATTGTTAGAACCAATTCAGACAGTTTGTATAATAAATATGATGTTCCAACAGACCCTATTGTGGCAGACAGCATTCTTGAAGAACAAGGTGAAAATAACAACTCTAAAGAAGATGAAAATAAAGGAAACGAGAATGAGGTTGAAGAAGCCAGTGTTGAAACATTAAGCAACAAAACTCAAAAAGAAAGGGTTGATGAAAATCTAGGAAGTGCCAATTTAAACATTGAAAACAGTTCAACAGAAAACACTAAGAAAACAGTGACAGAAAAAAGCTCAACAAAAAACACTGATAAGACAGAAACAGAAAATAATTTAATAAAAACCGTTAGTAATCACGACAATGAAGATTTAGATTTGTTAGGTGATATTAACTTTACAAGCGATGATGAAATGTTATAACCAACTTAACAGTTGGTTTTTTTATTGTTAGTTTACCAATTTGCAAGTTATTTAAAAAGTTTATGAAATTTTAAATTGGCTTTTTTATTTTATACATTTTTTTATTTCCAATTTTAAATTCGATTTTCATGTCACCAGAAAATTTGTCATAAAAAATCCTAGGCTCAATTTTTATTGTTCCTTCTTTTTTTATTTTTTCTTTATCTTCATTAATTCCTTCTATTTCTTCATTGTAAAAAATATTAACAATTTGTTTAAAATTTTTATATTCTTCCTTGTTTAATTGCATTTTATTCCCCTCACTTGGCATATTATTATACAATATCTTAGGTAAAAATGCAAGCAATCTTTAAGCCTCAAATATACAATTAGGTTACAGTTCGGTGAGAAATAACTATGATGTTGATGCTCTGGCTCCAACTATAATACTTAAATTTTATTTAATGACGTTTGATTGGAACGAAAAATAGAAAATCTAATACAAGAAAACAAGGCGCTTTCACTCAGGCTCAAAATTATTATTATATGAATTTAAACTTTTCGAATGTAATTGGAGTAATCT
>CAJKVX010000090.1 GCA_905203455.1 uncultured Eubacteriales bacterium | reverse complement strand
ATTATTTGTCTGTTGCTTCTTTTTGTTGCAATTGGAATTATCTTTGGTTTTTTTGCCATAAATAGCGATGTTAGTTTTAATTCAATTTTAAACCCAAGTGACAAGCAAATGTTTGATTTTATTGCTGGAACAAGCAGTGGAGTGTCAATCTTTTTTGATAAACTTATTGAATTTGTTTTTATATTTTTAATTATATTCGTTTTCACCCTTTCAATATACTCATCATTTTTAGCGTTTTTGTTTATAGCATATCAAAGTTTTTTACTTGTTATAACTTGCTCTGTAATTATCGGGTTATACAATTTCGTGGGCATATTAAATGTTATTTTGTTTGTTGTTCCAATCAACATTATCTTTTTTGTAATTCTGTTTTACACTGTTTGCGTGTGCGTTTTAAGAGCACATGATTGCAAAAAATATAATCTAACCTTTGTTGCAAGTTTTAAATATTTAAATTACTTTAAAAAAATGTTGTTTTGTTTTGCCCTTGCTGTGGGTATTTGTTTGATTCATTCGTTTGTTATTCCGTTTTTACTTAGAAGTTTTATTTTATTTGCATATTAATTACATAATTTCTTTTTGTTTTTATCAAACTAAAAACAAGGAGAAAGTTTTATGAAAAAAATTTTATTTAATATGTTATTGTGCATTCTTTGTCTATCATTTTTCTGCTCAATTAATGATGCAAAGTTTGTGAGTTTTGCTGATGATGAAGAAATTAAGCAACTTGGGGTTGAAACTCTTGCAAAAGAAAGTAAAGCGGCTTTGCTTATGGACGCCAACACCAACACTATAATTTTTGAAAAGAATATGCATGAAAAACTTCCAATTGCAAGCATGACAAAAATGATGAGTCTTTCAGTTATTTTTGATGCTATTGATAGTGGGAAAATTGCTCTTGATTCAATGGTAACAATTAGCGAGCACGCAGCAGAAACTGAGGGGTCGCAAGCATTTCTTGACCAAAATGAAAGTTACAAAGTTGAAGAATTATTAAAATCTGTTATAATTGCCTCTGCAAATGACAGCACAGTTGCTCTTAGCGAGGCGGTTAGTGGAACTGAAAGCAAATTTGTTGAACTTATGAATAAAAAAGCACAAGAATTAGGCTTAAAAGACACACACTTTTCAAATGTAACAGGCTTGCCAGCGGCTGAGCACTATTCATCTGCCTATGATTGCGCACTTATATACAAATCAATTATGGATAATGAAATCTACAAAAAATATAGCAACATTTGGATTGACCATTTAACACACCCAAGCACAAGGCAAACTGAACTTGTTAACACTAACAGATTAGTAAAAACATATAAGGGTTGTTCGGCTGGAAAAACTGGTTACACAAGCGAGGCTAAATATTGCCTAACTTGCTCTGCACAAAAAAAAGACATGACGCTTATTGCAGTGGTTATTGGCGAGCCTGACAGCAAAACAAGATTCAGTGAGGTTGCAGAAATGTTTAACTATGGCTTTGCAAACTTTGAAAACAAACTTGTTTTAAATGCCTTAGATTTTCAAGTTGAAGTTAAAACAAAAGGCGGGAAAAATGGTTTTGTTATGGCAATGCCACAAAGCGATTATTATCAATTTTTAGAAAAAGGTGAAAAATCTAACTTGAACTTTAATGCGGTTACAAAAACTCTTGACGCATCAGTTTCAAAAGGGGATAGGGTTGGCAGTGTTGTAATTTATGATGAAGCAAATGTTGTTGTTGCAGAAATTCCTTTAATTGCAATTAATGATGAAGAAAAACAAGGCTTTAAAGATTGCATTTTAAAAATTGCAGAGAACTGGTAAGTTTAAAGTTTCTTTGTTACAAAAAAGCCCATATTAATTGGGTTTTTTTTGCTTTTTATTTAATTGACAATAGATATATAAAATTTTATAATTAATAAGGATTATTATGTTACTTTTTTCATTAGCAAACTTAGATTTTTTTGGTGCACTTGCGTTTATAGTGGCCTATGTTAGTGCAATTTTAATTGCAATGTCTTTTCATGAGGCGGCTCATGCCTTTGTTGCGTTCAGGCAAGGTGATGTTACCCCAAAGGCAATGAAAAGGCTTAATTTAATGCCTTTTAGTCATATTGATTATGTTGGTTTTGCTTGTCTTCTGATTTTTGGTTTTGGTTGGGCAAAACCCGTTCCCGTTGATTTTAGAAATTTAAAACACGGAAAAGTAAGTGAATTTGCTGTTAGCATTGCGGGCATTTTAACTAACATTATTTTGGCTTTGATTTTTTCATTTATTTATGTTTTACTTCATGTTGTTTTTCCTGAAATTTTATATAGCGGAAATTGGTATTCTGTTGCCCTTACAATGTTTTTAAACTATTCAATTGTAATCAATTTAAGTTTGGCATTTTTCAACATTCTTCCAATTTATCCGCTTGATGGGTTCAGGGTTGTTGAAAGTTTTGCGGGCAAAAACAACGCCTATTCAAACTTTA
>CAJKVX010000089.1 GCA_905203455.1 uncultured Eubacteriales bacterium | reverse complement strand
TAAATTGTGGAGCTTTTCTTGCTTTTTTAAGACCGTATTTCTTTCTTTCTTTCATTCTTGGGTCACGAGTTAAAAATCCAGCGGCTTTAAGTTCAGCCTTGTAACCTTCATTTGCAAGAACAAGTGCTCTTGCAGTGCCGTGCCTTATTGCACCTGCTTGCCCTGCAAGCCCACCACCATAAATGTTAACATAAACATCATATTTATCAAGAGCACCAACCAAAACTAATGCTTGTTTTGCAATGGTTTTTAAAATGTCTCTTCCAACAAAATATTCATCAATTGGTTGTTTGTTGATTGTAATGTTTCCTTTGCCAGCTGGCACAAGCCTTACTCTTGCAATTGCTTTCTTTCTTCTGCCTGTTGCCCAAAATTGCTCAACTTTATTTGTTTTCTTTGCCATAATTATTACCTCTTACCTTCAATATTTAAAACTTCAGGCATTTGTGCTTCGTGGCCGTGTTTATCATCTTTATAAACTCTTAACTTCTTAATCATTTTTCTGCCAATTCTGTTTTTAGGCAACATTCCACGAACAGCCTCATAAACTGCTAAATCAGATTTTTCTTTAAGCATTGTGGTATATTTAATTTCTTTAAGACCACCAACATAAAGTGTGTGGTAACGATAGAATTTTTGTTCCATTTTTTTACCAGTTAGCACTACTTTATCTGAATTGATAACAATAACATGGTCGCCACAATCAACACTTGGTGTAAATTCTGGTTTATTTTTTCCACGCAAAATTGCAGCAACTTGGCTTGCAAGCCTTCCCAAAGGAACATCAGTTGCATCAACAATATACCATTTGCTTGATTTGTTTTCAGGGTTATGTAAATAAGTTTTCATCTTCATTTTCCTTTATTTTTATTACACAAAGCCATATCCGTGAGATTATATTGCCTTATGCTTTTGCATTATGCTTGATTATTTTATAACAATAAACAAAAATTGTCAATAAATTTACAAAAAAATTATCACAATATTTAAGTTAGGCTTAATCACTCTTTAAGTTACAGTTCAAATGCCCATAAAACTGTAATTAGCAAACATTAAATTCCAGCAGTTGTTAAATTTTATAACGCCTTTCCTGCCCACTTTCTTTGCTTTTATAAAATTAAATTTAAACCTAGTCTCGCCTTAAACATATTTCACTTCTTTAAGGTAAAGGGCGTATGGTGGCATGGTTTTGCCTGCTTTTGTTCGGTCCTTTGCTTGAATAATTTGTTTAATATCTGTTTTTCTTTTCATTCCAACATCAATTAAAGTTCCCATCATGATTCTTATCATGTTATACAAAAAGCCGTTACCAGTAACTCTTAGTTCATAATCATTTTCACCCGTTTTGTTAATTTGTGCATCAAAAATTGTTCTAACAAAATTCGTTTTACCACTTTTTCTTGCAACAAATGATGAAAAGTCGTGGGTGCCAATAAAATCTTTAACCGCACTTTGCATCAGCAAAATGTCAATATTGTCATTAACTCTTAACTCTCGGTTTAATTTAAGCGGAAGTTCAAACCTTGAAACATAAAACTTGTAAACATAGGTTTTTTCTTTTGCACTAAACCTTGCATCAAAATCATCAGAAGCAACCCACGCACAAATAATTTTAACAAACTTGTTAAGATAAGCATTCACACTTGAAGCAAATGAACTGATGTTAACTTTTTTTTGGGTTTCAAAATGTGCAACCTGCCCTAACGCATGCACCCCTGCATCTGTTCTTCCGCTTGCATAAAGAGTAACTTTTTCACCCAAAATTTTTTCAATGGCGCCGCTAATTTCCTCTTCAACACTCAACTTCCCTGGTTGTTTTTGCCAGCCACAAAAAGCAGTGCCATCATAAGTTATTTTCATTGCAATTTTCATTCTATTTCCCTTTAAAAAAGGGTATTATGTTTCTCATAACACCCCAAATAGTTGCCTATTTTTCAATGTCTTTTTCAAATTCATCTTCTTGTGGTTGTTTGCAGAAATCTAACCTGAAACCAGAATAATCAAACCCTAAATTTTCATCAAACTCAACATATTTATTTTTAACACCAACTGCATACAAAACATCACTAAACACATCAAAAATGGCAACATTGTAATCACCTAAAATCACATCATCAGTGTAAATAAAATAACTGTCTTCACCATTTTTAATGGTTTCATTCCACAAGTTATTTAAACTATTTTTAATTTCAAAATATTCTTTTATATCTAAATTGTTTAACAAATCAAAAAGTTGTGTTTTTTTCTGCTCAACATATTTTTTAAGGTTCTTTTCGGTTAACCCACCAACCGTTTTGTCATGGTTAAGCCTCATCGATTGCCTCAATGCCTCGGCATAAACAACATCTTTTGCAAGCCCCCAAGCATTTTTGAAATTAACATTCTTTGCTTCCTCACTGTTTTTATTATCTTTTGCGTTTGTTTTATTAATAATCATAGTCCTCTCCTTTAATATGTAATCAGTATATCACAGCACTTTTCCACTTGCAAGATTTAAAATAATTTATTTGACTAAAACATTTTACACAGTGTTGATCGTGCCGTCCGGGATGTGCAGAACG
>CAJKVX010000088.1 GCA_905203455.1 uncultured Eubacteriales bacterium | reverse complement strand
AATGCAATTGAACAAATAACACTTTCACTATACAATCAGGCAATGCTAACCCTTGCCCTGATTGCAGGAATTGTTATTATTAAAAGATTATCGTGGTATTTATCAGGAATAATTTATCAAAAATACGCCAATAAAATTATGGCAGATTTAAACCTTGATTTAGCAAAACAAGCATTCAAACTAAACTCTAAAACTTATGCTGACCATGAAACTGGCAAGTTTGTTCAGCGAATTGTAAACGACCCTGAAAATGTTGTTAGAAATCTGGCAGACCTTGTTGACATTATAACCGATTGCTTAACTAGTCTTGTTATGATTATTTATATTTCAACCCTTAACTTTTTCATTGGAATTGCCATTGTTCTAGTTCTTGCTTTTTGCATGATTTTAGAAAGAATAAGGCGAAAGCGCAACCGCAAAAACAAGTTCTTTATGCGCAGAAAAAACGACAAAATTTATTCTCTTACCACTGAAATTGTTAGAAGTGAAAAAGACATTAAATCTCTTGGCCTTGAAGAAAAATTAAGTGAAATTTCACAAAAATATTACAATGAATACACAAAAGCATCTTACACTTATGAAGTAAAAGACATGAATTTGTGGACTTTAAGAAATGTTATTATTGAAGTTTTCGGAGTGCTTTTATTAATTTTAGGCATCTACATGATTGACATTTCCATTTTAACTCTTGCATCTTTCATGATAATTTATTCAAACAACCAAAGTCTTTCGTCTTTTGTTTGGTGCATTGGAAGAATCATGGATATTATTCTTGAAGTTAAAGTCAGCACAGACCGAATGTTTTCACTTTTTGACAACAATGAATTTGTTTGTGAAAATTTTGGCAATGTTCACCTTGATGAAATTAAAGGTAAAATTGAATTTAAAAATGTTGCATATTCTTTTGTTGAATATGAACAGACAGATGATGACGATAAGTTTTTAACAAACAAAGAACTAAGTGCAAGAAAAAACAAAAAGCGTAAAATTGAAAGTGTTAACCAAATTTTTAGCAACCTTTCATTTGTTGTTGAGCCAAACACAACAGTTGCGTTTGTTGGAAAATCTGGTTCTGGAAAATCCACCATTTTAAATTTGATGTCAAAAATGTATGAAGCCGATGATGGAGAAGTGTTAATAGATAATGTAAACATCAAAGATTTAGACAAAGTTACTTTAAGAAATTCAATTTCACTTGTTAATCAATTTCCTTATATTTTTGACATGACAATTAAAGAAAACTTGCTTCTTGCAAAAAAAGATGCCTCAGATGAAGAAATTGAAAACGCGATTGAAAAAGCTTCACTTAAAGAATTTGTTTTCTCACTTAAAAAAGGCATTAACACAAAAGTTGGTGAAAGTGGAATTAAACTTTCAGGCGGTCAAAAGCAAAGGCTTGCCATTGCAAGAGCCCTGCTAAGAAACTCACCCATTATTATTTTTGATGAAAGCACAAGTTCGCTAGACAACTTTGCGCAAGAAGACATAAAAAGGTCAATTGACAATCTTAAAGGTAAAAGCACAATTATTATTGTTGCCCACAGACTTTCAACAATAAAAAATGTTGATAAAATTTTCTTTCTTGAAAACGGCAAAATTGTTGACACCGGCACCTTTGATGAACTCTTTTTAAATAATAAAACATTTAAAAGCATGTTTTTTGCTGAAAATATCAATTAAAAAACTTTATCTGTCATGTTTTAAAACCACTAATTTTCCCAATACTTGAAGAAAGGGCATTTCCTTCACAAATAAATGTTAATATAACTACTGATAAACAACTTTCACAGAATTCAAATAGCGATAATTTAGAAGAATCATTTGAAAAATAACAAAATCCTTTTAATAAAGCAAAACGAGAAATACTTCCTACACAACGATTATTTAAATCAATAACTGGATATCCACGATATCTTGTTTCAGACATAACTTCTTTCATATAATCTAAAGTATCATCTGTAGAGAAAGTTTTAATATCTCCTTTGATCATGACATATTCAACAGGAATTGCTTGAACAATTTGTTGAGATGTTTGATAAGTATTAAATGGTGTAGAAATAATTGAAATTCCTTGTTCTTCACATTTTTTTACAACATTTTCATCAGCAGTTAAAGAACCAGTTAATACAATTAAAGATGGTTTAACTGAAATAAGTTCTTCTAAATCATCACTTCTATCTCCACCTACAATCACAACATCATTTTCATGAATACGTTTTTTAGCTTCACTACCTGACATTGCTGCAATGTGAATATCACCTTCAACAACTTTTAAAGATTCATTTAAATAAATCACATTAGCTTCTAATGTATCAATAACATTTTCAACAGGAGTTTTAGCTTTCTTTAAAACTTCACTATCCCATTGATCCATGTATCCTTCAATAATATTAGATGTAGATAAAAGCCCTAATAATTGACCATGTTCATCTAAAATAGGAGCAGATTTTAAATTTTGTTGTTTTAATAAAAACCATGCAGTTTTTAAAGTTAAATCTTTAGAAAAAACAGTCACTTTATCATAATTTAAATCTTCTACCTTTTGTTTAACAGTTTTAAGTAAAACAGGATGTTCTACTCCAAAAC
>CAJKVX010000087.1 GCA_905203455.1 uncultured Eubacteriales bacterium | reverse complement strand
TCGGGAGCATATTTTTTTCGGAAACGCCGCTCAAAAAAATCAATTATTAAAAATGATTTTTAATTTTTAAAGATAGTAAAAAATAAAAGTAAAACGCTGTCGAAAATAAAATAAACAGAAAAATAGAAAATAAAACAAAAAAATAAACACCGTAACTTAGCGTGAACCCAATTTAATAATAAACAGTGTTAAATAAGGTTACTATCATGGTGTTTATTTTTAATTACTTAACAACTTTTAATTAAAAATTAATTTAATCTAAAATTTGAATAGAACATTTTTAATATTTTATTTGCCTTTACCCAATTCGTCTTCATCTTGTCTCTTCTTGCCGAGCAATTCTTGTTTTATATTATCTCTAATGTATGACCCAACGGTAATGTCCGGTTCATCAGATTTATCAACCTGATGCTCAAGGTCTTCTTTTCTTTCAGGCGGAATAAAAACTGGAATGTTTTCATTCAAACCAGAATTTAAAGTTGCAGAAGTTCCACCATTTTGCGGTCTAACAATTTCCCCAAATTCATTAATGAAAGTTTCGCCCGCATTCTCATTTGAATTTTCATTTTTATTCTCTGGCAACTCTTCATCAAACTTCTCAATAACAATATCTGGCTCTTTTTGAAACAAATCAGGGTTTGCCTCTTTAATTGCCTTTATTTCATCTTCAAGCGAAGCACCTGACACAATATGTTGATTTAAATCACTCCCAGTTTTTGTTGATTGAATAGAATCCACCTTATCAAAATTTGCTTTGCCAAAACCCGCAGTTTCTTTACTTTCTAAATCTTGACTTTGCTGCTCATCACTTTGCTTAGCCACAGCGGAATTTGAATTCTCAACACTAGGCTGCTCTGGCGGAGTAAAAACTGGAATGTTTTCATTCAAACCAGAATTTAAATTTGCAGAAGTTCCACCATTTTCCGGTCTAACAATTTCCCCAAACTCATTAATGGCAGTTTCACCCACAAATTCATTCGAATTTTCATTTTCATTTTTTGCATCAGCATTTTGCGGTCTTATACTTTCTCCAACCTCATTAATGGTTGTTTCACCCGTAAATTCATTTTTATTTTCAGACTCACTAACATGCTCATCAACATTGTCAGGTTCGCTAACATTCAATTGATTTAAATTAATTTCATTAATCTCTTGTTGACTATTTTCAAACTTGCCAACGGATTGTGATTGTTCAACCTTGTCAGTTTGTTCCAATTCGGCATTACTTACAACATTATTATCAACAAAACTATCAAATTGTTGATTATTAATCATTGTCATATTACTTATTTGATAATTTAAATTTTCACTTTCAATGCCATGGTCTTTGGCAAAACCCGCAACCAATTCATTAATGAATTTGCCGTTTTGTAAAGTCAATGCCTTTGCCTTTGCTATTTCTTCAACTGTTGCCATAAAACCCCCAAAAATAATCTATTAAACTATTTTAATGATACCTTCATTTCCCCAATTTTGTCAACAAAAAAAGTGCATAACGCACTTTTACTATTCAGCATAAACTGAAACTTTTTGTTTGTCTTTGCTGTATCTTTCAAACTTAACAACTCCATCTGCAGTTGCAAACAAAGTGTCATCTTTGCCAATGCCAACATTTGTGCCTGGGTGGAATTTAGTTCCGCGCTGACGAACTAAAATGTTACCAGCAAGAACTTTTTCACCAGCAAATTTTTTAACACCAAGTCTTTGCGCATTGCTATCACGACCATTCTTTGTTGAACCGCCACCTTTTTTATGAGCAAATAACTGAATATTAATAAACATACTCATTTTACCTCCAAATCAATATAATCTGAAAACCCCTCATGCAAGTCGCTTATTCCACAAAGCATTGTATTTAAAATTGCATTAGTTATTAACTTTTGTTCACCTTCAAGGTTTTCAGGAATAGTAAACTTTATATAACCCCGTGCATCGTCCCTTTCAAGTTCAATGTCTATATTTGCGACTGACAACAAGCCAAGAACAGCAGTTTGAACCACACTTGAAAGCGAAGCACACACAATGTCTTCGCCATAAGCCCCATAATTTGTGTGGCCATCACATTCAACTTGCACAATTTGGTTATGTCTTTTTAAAATTGTAACTTTAGTCATAATTAGTCAATTGAAACTACCATCAATTTAGAAAAAGGTTGACGGTGACCTTGTTTTTTGCGTTCGTTTTTCTTGGCTTTGTATTTAAAAACAACAATTTTGTCATCTTTGCCATGCTCTAAAACTTCGCAAACAACTTTAGATTTCGCAATAGTTGGCTTTCCAACAACAACTTTTCCATCATCTCCGCATTTAAGCAAAGGTTTAAGTTCAAGTTTGTCACCAACATTTGCACTAACTTTTTCAGTGAAAAAATATTTGCCAGGTTCAACCTTATATTGTTTTCCACCTACTTCAACAATAGCGTACATTTCTTTTCCTCCTCATCTCCAGTCTCACTGCCATGGGTGGCAATAATTGAATTAAAATAAATATTTAGTCAACAATTGCACTTTTTACCTTGGGCATGTGGCACGATAAAATAATACCACATTGCACTAAGTTTTGTCAACTACTATATTTAAACTTATATTGTTTTT
>CAJKVX010000086.1 GCA_905203455.1 uncultured Eubacteriales bacterium | reverse complement strand
AAAAGAACTTATGCTTAGATTAATAAATATAAATAAAAATCTGCAAAGTCTGGATTAAAATTTAAAAATTTGCCATAAAAAGCATAAATGAATGTGTATTTTGCAATAAAAAGGAGATATAAAGATGCAGGAATTATTAAAATTTCAAAATATAGATGCAGAATTAAGAAAGGTTTCGGCGGGGTTGTTTTCAAGCCAAAACAGAAAAAAAGCGAATGAAATGCAGCAATATTTAAAAGATATTCAAAACAAATTGTTTAGTCTTGATGAAAATGCTGGGCTTGTTGCAAGCCAAGTTGAGAAAGTAAAACAAGAGTATAATGATATTGTTTTAAAAATTGAAAATGTTTTAAAGGCAAACGCGGCTAGTTCAGAGGAAATTGAGAGAAGCGAGAATGAAGTTGTTAGGCTTTCAGAAAGATTGTCAAAAATTGAAAAAGATTTAAACAACTTGCAAACTAAACTTGTTTTAATAAACAAAGATTTTGAGGCGTTGATGAAAAATGCGAAAACTGCAAGGGGAAATCTTAATTATTATAAGCAGGAATATAACAAACAAAAAGCGCAGTTTGAACCTCAAATTGAAAAACTAAAAGCTGAACTTGAAGAGCAAAAAAAGAAAGTTAAGCCTGAATTGTTGCAAAAATATTACGCAAAAGCAGAGGGCAAAATTTTTCCTATTTTTGTTCCATTGAAAGAAAATAGATGTGGTGGGTGCAGAATGGAAGTGCCCGCTGGCAAAATTAAAGATTTGCAAACAAAAAAAATAATTGAATGTGAAAACTGTGGAAGAATTATTTATTTGCCTTAAATGGCATTCACGCTGGTTAAACTTTAACCAGTTTTTTTATCTTTTGTAATTTTAAGTTTTTTCTTTTTGTTTTACTTGCATAATGCTAGCAATATCTTTAACATTATGAAATTGTTTGTGTGACACATTTGCTATTAACAATTGTTTAAGTTTAATTGTTTGCGTGGGGTTGTGAACACAAACTTAATTTATAAGTTAATGCATGCGAGTGTTCTAATTTTTGATTGACATAAAGTTTAATATAGATTTTAAACTTGAAATTATATATCAGTCAATCAACGAATAAACTTTAACATGAAATCTGTTTTTGGTGCACTGGCAGTTGTTATTGGGTCTATGATTGGGGTTGGTTTTGCAAGTGGAAGAGAAATTGCTTCTTTTTTTGCTGTTTTTGGACATTGGGGAATTCTTTTTTGTTTTGTTGCTGGAATTGTTTTTGCGTTTGCGGTTTATTTAATTTTATCAACTGATAACAAGAATAGCAAAGCGGGTTTTTTATTTGAAAAATTTTTTGTTGTTTGTAGTTTTATCGTGATGAGCACAATGATGGCTGGAATTTTTGAACTTGACACAAGTTTTGGCGGTGGCAAGTTTGGGTTGGCAGTGGGAATAATTTTTTGCAGTTTTGTGTTGGTTGTTGTTGGCTTGCATTCTCTTGAAAAACTTAATGGTTTTTTTGTTCCAATAATATTGCTATCAATTATTGGGCTTTTTTGCACAACGCTGTTTAGTGGAAAAAGTGTTGGGGGTATCTGGGCAGCAAACAGCAATAGTGGGGGATTTTTCAATGCGTTTTTACATATGCTCAGTTATGTTGGAATGAATGTGCTTACAATTACGCCTGTGTTGCTTGTTGTAAAAGAAAAGATTTCGTCAAAGAAACAAGCGGCAGGGTGCAGTATTTTGTTTGGTGTTATTATTTCAATTTTGCTTGTGTTTAGTTGTTTGATTTTACAATTGTCAGGCAATTTTGATTCATCAATGCCTTTGCTTGAAGTTGCAAATCAAGTTTCAATTATTTTTGGCTGGGTTTATAAAGGCATAATAATTCTTGGGTTGGTTGTCACATTAATTTCATCAGGATATGTTGTAAGAACTAATTGCAGAATATATTTAAAAATAAATGGATAAGTTCAGCCTTTACATTTTTTGCGGGTATGTTATTTAGTCTTTTAGGGTTTAAAAAGATAATTGATTTGGTTTACCCAATAATTGGGGTAATTGGATTGGCGTTTATCGCATATAAGTTCTATGTGTTTAAAAAATGCAAATTGTGTAAAAATTGTTAAAAATATTGTTGTCTTTTTATAAAATTTATAAATAAATGCAGATTTTAATCACGATTCTTGTCACTTTTTTCGCCGGCATGGGGGCCGGCCTGGGCACCGGTTTCGCCGGAATGAGCGCTGCTGCCGTCATCAGTCCCATGCTGATCACTTTCCTCGGCATGGATCCGTATCTGGCCGTCGGCATTGCGCTGTCCTCGGACGTTCTGGCCAGTGCCGTATCCGCTTATACCTATGCGAAAAATAAAAATATTGATGTCAAAAACGGCCTGATCATGATGGGAAGTGTGCTGGTATTCACCGTCGTAGGCAGCTACGTATCCAGCCTGGTGCCTTCCGCTACCATGGGGAATTTCTCCGTGTTCATGACTTTCCTGTTAGGTATCAAATTCATCGTCCGTCCCGTAATGACCACCAAGGAAGCCATGCAGGGCGTCTCCGCGAAAAAAAGAGCCATCCAGTCTCTGGTATGCGGTATGCTGATCGGCTTCATCTGCGGTTTCATCGGCGCCGGCG
>CAJKVX010000085.1 GCA_905203455.1 uncultured Eubacteriales bacterium | reverse complement strand
TAAATATTTCAAAAATTCGCTCTAATGCAATTCCATCACTTATTAGGTCATTCTTTAATAAAATTTCATACTCTTTTCCATTAAAAGAAAAGTTGAAATTTTCATTTATGTAAATTGCAAGTTTATCAAATTTTTCAGTTAAAACTTTTTCAAGTTCACTTTCTGTTTTTATCTTTTGCTTTGCTTCAACAACTTCTAAATTATCATAGTTCATTGTTTCTTGCATTGCACCAGTGCTAAAAATTTCAGCTCTTTTAAGCAAGGTTCTAAAACTGTATTCCTCAAAAAATGTTTTAACATCTTCACCAAAAGGAAATCTGTATTCACATTCACTCAGTTCGCACTCAATGTCAACCTTAGTGTTTATTGTTGCCAGTTTTTGAGAAATATAAGCCATTTCTTTCCCGACTATAAGCTTCTCTTTTAACTTGCCTTGAACTTCTTCAATGTGGTCATAAACACCATCAAGTGTTTTATATTTAGCAATCAAATCAACAGCAGTTTTAGGGCCAACCCCCATAACGCCCGGAATGTTATCTGCAGTGTCTCCTTGCAACGCCTTTAAATCAACCACTTGCTCAGGCTCAACACCATAAAACTCTTTTAAGTTATCTTTCCCTAAAATAACAACTTCGCTAAGCCCCTTTTTCATAAAGCAAACCTTAGTTGACTTATCAATTAATTGAAAAGAATCTCGGTCTCCTGTTAAAATAAGCGTGTCAACATCAAACCTTTTTGCAATTGTGCCAATAATGTCATCAGCTTCAAGTCCTTGCTTTTCAAGCATTTTTATGCCCATTAAACTAAGCATTCTTTTAAGGCTATTAATTTGACTTGCAAGTTCTTCAGGCATTGGCTTTCTTGTTGCCTTGTAATCAGCATATATATCATTTCTGAATGTCTTTTTGCTAACATCAAACGCCACAGCAATATATTTAGGCTTCATTTCAGTTATAACCTTTAAAAGTTCAATGGCAAACCCATAAATGGCATTTGAATATTCGCCTTTAGCATTGCTCAAAAGTGGCAACGCATAAAAAGACCTATAAAAAATACTGTTTCCATCAATAATAACTAACTTATTTTCCATAATCAGCACTCCTGCGTTTTTCAATATATTTAAAAACAAAACCACTTAAAAGTAAAAGCAACACTAAAATAGGCAAAATTATGTAACTTGCCCCCAAACTGTAACTTGCGCTAATTTCCTGTGGCAAACTTTGCAAATAAAAGGCTCCACAAATAAGCAAACCAACGCAAAACACCACCAATATGCACTTTAACACCAAGTCTGCAACTGCAAGTTTTTTAAAATAAAAACTAAACATTTGCATAACACCACACGCAACAATTAACAAAAGCACGGCAATAAATGCAATTGAAAAACTAACAAGTGCAACCGTCCACCCCTTGCTTTCATCAGTTCTATGAATTCTTTCACTTGAAACTAAAATTAAACTTGCATATTCACCATTTTCAATATTTTGTTCACTTAGCATTTTGCCAGATTGTGCATCAATAACACTGGTTGGTTTGGCATTGTCTTCCATAACTTGGTAAAGACTAATATTCACAGACTTTGAAAACCCATTAAATGAAAACATTGAAAAAAATCCCAGCGAAAAAATCAAAATAAGCAAAACCGCCCACACTGAGAAGTAAATCCACTTCAAATTGAATTTAATTTTTTCCATTTTTCAACCCATCATTTAATTTGAACTTATCTAACACCAATTGAAAAATTTCTTTTTCAATTTCACCTATCTCTTTAACTTTGCCACATTTAACACAATCTATAACATTCCAGTCAAATTTATCGGCAAAATAAAGCCCAGTTTTGTAACTATTGCTCATAAAGTTTAAATCTTTTTCGTGAATGTCAACCTTTTCTCCAGATTTATATCCCTTTCTTCCCTTTGCAAGATTAAAACTAACATCAACCGGCATGTTCAAAAATATAATTAAATCAGGTTTCGGCAATTTTAGCGTTTCATATTCAAAAGTTAGTAACCACTTAGCAAATTCATCTTTTTTATTATCTTCAAGTTTGCTTGCCTGATGAATAAGGTTAGACTCCACAAACCTATCGCAAATTAAAAACAAATCTCCACTCACACTATCAAGTTGCTGTTTTAGTTTAGCAAAAGTGCAAAGTCTGTCAACCGCGAAAAGAGATGATGATTGATATGCGTCAAGCCCCGAAGCATTATCACACAACTCCCCTGAAAGATACATAACAACAGGCGCACTTGATTTAGACTCATAGTTAGGAAAACTTTGCCTTTTAACATTCAGCCCCAGGTGTTGTAAATTTTTTTCAAGCAAATCAGACTGCGTTTGTTTTCCGCAACCATCAGTTCCCTCAATAACAATAAGTTTTAAATTAACCATAATTCTCTTAATAATTATACCCTATTTTATTTAAAACTCAAAACATTTAAAAATAGTCTTTTATAATAAATATGATAAAAATCAAAAAAAACCTTGTCAATTTAAAGCAAATATGATATTATTAATTTGTTCACATTAACTTGCTGGTGTGGCGAAATGGCAGACGCACGGGACTCAAAATCCCGCGAGGGCAACTTCATGTGGGTTCAAGTCCCACCACCAGCACCAAACATTCAATCGAAAGGCACTTTGCCTT
>CAJKVX010000084.1 GCA_905203455.1 uncultured Eubacteriales bacterium | reverse complement strand
CTCTCTCGAAATGACAGGATTGTCATTCTGAGCGACCAGCGGGAGCCGAAGAATCTCATCATCTTCCCTTTGCGACCAACAGGAGCACTCACCAAGAAAACATTGTTATGCTAAAATAGTTAGAATAGTTAAAATATCTTAATGTTTTCGCAGGTGAAAAGGAGCAACCATGCATAACATAAGCATTGACAATTTTATTGGCAATGCGATAACCAAGCATGAGTTGCGACGCGTCGAAACATCTAGATTTCTCGACCATGCTCGAAATGACACGCTGCCCTATCTTCCCTTACAAGCGTTTAAACATTAAACCTAAACAGCATAACATCTCCATCGCAAACAACATAGTCTTTGCCTTCAACCCTAACTTTGCCCTTTTCTTTTGCCTGCAAATATCCCCCGCATTCAACCAGAGTTTCAAATGGGCAAACTTCGGCTTTAATAAACCCCTTTTCAAAATCTGTGTGAATTTTGCCAGCCGCTTGTGGGGCTTTTGTTCCCTTTGTTATTGTCCACGCGCGCACTTCCTTTTCACCAGCAGTAAGAAAACTTATTTGCCCCAAAAGTTTGTAGCCAAGTTTAATAATTTGCCCTAGCCCACTTTCTTTAATGCCTAAGTCTTCAAGAAAAAGTTGGCGTTCATCTTCTTCAAGTTCGCTTAATTCCTTTTCAACCTTTGCGCTTATAACCAAAACCTCACTACCCTCGGCTTTAGCGTACTTTTTAACCTTTTCAACCATTTCATTGTCGCTTTTGCCAATGTCACTTTCACTTATGTTGCAAGCGTAGATTACAGGTTTTGTTGTTATTAAAAACAATGAGTTGACAAACTCTTGCTCTTCGCTGTTAAACTTTAAAATTTTTGCAGGCTTGCCATCATTTAAAATCTCTTTCAACCTTTGCAAAACCCCAACTTCAAAGCCCGCCTGTTTGTCGCCCTGTTTTTGGCGTTTAAGGGCTTTGTCAAGCCTGTTTTCAACGCTTTCAAGGTCGCTTAGGGCAAGTTCAATGTTAATTGTTTCAATATCTCTTATTGGGTCAATTGTTCCGTCAACATGGGTGATGTTTGGGTCAACAAAACACCTAACCACATGAACAATGGCCTCGCACTCTCTAATTGATGCCAAAAACCTGTTGCCAAGCCCTTCACCCTTGCTTGCACCTTTAACAAGCCCCGCAATGTCAACAAACTTTAAAACTGCAGGGGTTATTTTTTGTGTGTTGTAAAGTTTTGCAAGAACATTAAGCCGAAAGTCTGGCACTGCCACAACCCCCTCATTAGGCTCAATTGTGCAAAAAGGATAATTCGCACATTCAGCCCCCGCTTTTGTTATTGCACAAAACAATGTGCTTTTGCCAACATTTGGCAACCCAACAATTCCTAGTTCCATTTTTCCTTCCTTTTGTGGTGGTATTATATAACACCTAAAACTTTTTTGCAACAGAAAGTGCACTTTTTGCCTAAGCGCAAAATTTAAAGCAGAGTAAAATTATTTTTACTTTGCCCATAAAAGAGTTTATTAAAATAACAAATAAAGGTTAAAGTTTTTAAATTTATCGCATAAACATTTAGTGCGAGGGAATTATGACAATTTTGCAAGCGTTAATTTTAGGACTAATTCAAGGGCTAACAGAGTTTTTGCCAATTTCTTCAAGCGGGCATTTGGTTTTAGCCGAGGGCATTATGGGAATAACTCAAGACAACAACTTTTTCAATGTGCTTTTGCATTTTGCAACTTTAATAAGCGTTGTTACCGTTTTTTTTAGCGAAGTGCTAGATTTAATTAAACACCCATTCCAAAAAAAGGCAAGGCTAATTATGGTGGCACTTGTTCCAACCTTAATTATTGGGGCAATGATTAAATTTTTTGCAAGCGAACTTTTCACTTTAAGTTTTTTGGGCTTTGGCTTTTTGGTTTCAGCAACCTTAATTTTGGTAACAACCTTGCTTGTTTCAAACAAAAATAAAATTAACTTGTCTTACCCAGTTGAAAACATGAAATATAAAGACGCATTAATGGTGGGCATTAGCCAAGGCGTTGCTGTGCTTCCGGGAATAAGCCGAAGCGGTGCAACCATTTGCACAGCAGAAATTATGGGAGCAAGCAAAGAAAACGCAATGAAGTTTTCATTTCTTCTTTCAATCCCAGTTATTATTGCAAGCATGGCTCTTGAACTAATTTCATGCAACTTCACTGCCCCACCAATTGGGTTTTTGCCTTGTCTTGTGGGGTCAGTCAGCGCCTTTGTTACATCTTTTCTTACCCTTAAATTCATGATGAAACTTGCAAAAAACAAAAGTTGGCTGTGGTTTGCCATTTACCAGTTTTTGCTTGCATTTGCAGTTTTAATTTTCACCTTTGCAATGTAATAACTTACGGCTTGCTGTTTCATAATTTTCATAATGGTTGATTTTGGCACATTATTTATTTCCCAAAAACTTCACCCTTTGTCACCCCCTGAGCAATCCACAACACCATGTCATTCTGAGCAAGTGAAACGCGTCGAAGAATCTTTTAGATTTCTCGGTTCGCTATTGCTCTCTCGAAATGACACACACTCTGTCACCATGAGCGACCACCCACCCCTCAGTCATTCTGAGCGACCAGAGGGAGCCGAAGAATCTCATCATCTTCCCTTGCGACCAACAGGAGCACTCACCAAGAAAACATTGTTATGCTAAAATAGTTAGAATAGTTAAAATATCTTAATGTTTTCGCAGGTGAAAAGGAGCAACCATGCATAACATAAGCATTGACAATTTTATTGGCAATGCGATAACCAAGCATGTGTTGCGACGCGTCGAA
>CAJKVX010000083.1 GCA_905203455.1 uncultured Eubacteriales bacterium | reverse complement strand
TATTTAGTTTAAGGAGGCATTTATGGCAAAATCAAGTTTAAAATTATTAGCACAAAAGGCAAAGAACAGACTTAAAAATGTTTCAAGCAACATTGACCAAAAAGATAGTGCCCAGCCTGCAATAAAAAGAGTTGGCCTTGCAAGTCACGAATATGCCGTGATTGCTACCAAAATAAAAATTGAAGACGACCCAATTTACAACAAAGTAATAAAAATGCTAAGCAAAAACCCAGACACCCATAAGCCCCTTGGGGAACTTATTGAAACTGAAATATATAACAACCTTAATGAAACCGAAAAGCAAAAATACATTTTAAATCTTTCATCAAGATACAAAGCCATAAAAAACAAATTTATGCAAACCTAAAAATTAACCCCCGCGCATTCCCGCAGGGGTTTTTCGTTCTAATAAAGTGGTGCAACTTGGTCAGCCTGCAGGCTAGTTTGGTTATCTCCTTTATTTTTATAATCTAAAATTTCGCTAATCATTCTTCCACAGCCTCTTTTCACAAAACATTTTTCAAACAACACTGCAAGTGGGTTATATTTATTTTCTTCCGACCTAAACCCCTGTTTTGAAACAACATTCATGTAAAACTCTTTATTTTTTTCATTTTTTATAAAACTCTTTTCGCTTTTTGCATTTGCGTAGTCTAGGCACATAAAATATTCTTTTTTTGCTTCAACAGGAATGTTAATCATTGGGTATCCATTAAGAATTAAAAGATAATTAGTAAGCAATCTTACTGTTCTTCCATTTCCATCTCTAAAAGGGTGAATTCTTATAAAATCTGCATGAAATTTTGCAATGTTAACTAAAACATCTCCCTCTTTAAATTTCTTACTGTTAACAAAGTTAACTAATTCGTCCATTTTGTTTACAACATTTCCACCAACGCTTGTTTCAAGATCAACACAATCAACTTTTTGTTTTTTTCCATCAACAATTTCACAAAGCTGAACTTCAACGGGGTTTCCCAAAAAATCGACCGTTCTGTATTCACCAATGCCCACTTCCCCATATCTGTTTAAAAGAATTTGAGCATTAATAGATTTTATAAAATCATTTGTTAAAATTTTAACATCACTTTTATGCTCTTTTAATTGTTGTTTTATAGCATCAGCAGTTTCAACAACCTTAAACAGGGCAACTGCATGATTGCCTAATCCTTTAATTGAAATAGATTCATTTGAAACACTGTTATGAGCAATAATTGAATATTGCTCAGTTTTGTCGTCCTTTTCAACATAAATTTTAGTTTCTTCAAGTTTTAAAAACTCTAAAATTGTTGCCCTGTTAATATTTTTCATGAAAGACGAATCAACATCAACTGTGTTCTTATTAAATTTATATCCTTCAATTCCTTCACTGTTTTCAACCAAATTAAAAACTTTATTGCTTAAATTATATATCACCTCAAATTCCCCTTACATGTTTATCCAATAAAATTTATATTACAAGAACAGCATTAGGTCCCTTGCATTTTATATAGCGAAACCATATCAGTTTTAAAGTTTGGTGCGGGTAACAGGAGTTGAACCTGCAAGAGATTGCTCTCACACGGACCTGAACCGTGCGTGTTTGCCAATTTCACCATACCCGCATTGCTTTTATTTTAATACAATTTTAACAAAACCTCAAGTATTATTCAAAATATTTTTGCCCAGATTTTAGCGTTTTTAAGAAGGTTTACTTCAATTTTATTGTATATAATTTTATAAATTTTGCCAAAATTCATTGACAACCCTTTTTTATCGTGATACACTTTAAAAGCATTCTGATTTAGTGTGCAAAGGTTTTTGCGGGCGTAGTTCAATGGTAGAATTCCAGCCTTCCAAGCTGGCCGCGTGGGTCCGATTCCCATCGCCCGCTCCACAATGTGCTTGTAGCTCAGTTGGATAGAGCATCGCCCTTCTAAGGCGAGGGTCGGGGGTTCGAATCCCTCCAAGCACACCACGCTAGAAGTTTCGGGGTTATTTCTAGGTATATTTGGTGGGTGTAGCTCAGTTGGTTAGAGCGCCAGATTGTGGCTCTGGAGGTCGTGGGTTCGACTCCCACTACTCACCCCACTTTTTAACTTAATATATTGGGGTGTCGCCAAGCGGTAAGGCACGAGACTTTGACTCTCGCATTCGTAGGTTCAAATCCTGCCACCCCAGCCATTAAATATTAATAACATTTTGCCCTTTACAAACATTGGGGTGTCGCCAAGTGGTAAGGCATGGGACTCTGACTCCCACATTCGAGGGTTCGAATCCTTCCGCCCCAGCCACAAACTAAATTAGTTGTTAATATTTAAAACTTAAAGTTAATAAAGTTATTGACAAACCTGTCTTACCTATGCTAAAATTTAGTGCGTTCGTGGTTCACTAGCTCAGTCGGTAGAGCACTTGACTTTTAATCAAGGGGTCCCGGGTTCGAATCCCGGGTGAGCCACCACTTATATTCCCGATTGTGAGTTTGTTCACAATTTTCGTTCCAAACAACCTCCGTAAGAATGGCGTGAAGATTTAATCTCACCCATTTCTTACAAAAACTTTGGTAAGTTTTATTTTTTTAGGTTGAATAACAAAACATATTAAAACCAATTTAAGTTAAATACCCTGCTGAACTGAATTCACAAAGCAGTAAATTAATATAAACCAAAATTTAATATGCGGATGTGGTGAAATGGCAGACACGCTAGACTTAGGATCTAGTGCCGAGAGGCGTGGGGGTTCAAGTCCCTTCATCCGCACCAAAACACAATATGTTGTGTAAATAGTTAGCATAATACCACTAAATATAGTGGTATTTTTTATTCAATATTTTTTTGTGCAAAAAGTGAGTAGCATGTGAGTAGAATTTGA
>CAJKVX010000082.1 GCA_905203455.1 uncultured Eubacteriales bacterium | reverse complement strand
TAATTAGTTTTATTTATGAATTTAGATCTATAAATCAACATTTTTTAACTCGCTTCTCAATTTACCATTTAAATCAGCTGAATTAATCATCATTCCATCTTCTTCAAATGCCCTATCTCCATCACGCAAAAATTTATGAATAAATTTATTAAAGTCAATTGTAAGATATGAATCTAGGTCTTTTTCATCAACCCAAACTGCTCTTTGTTTATCTTCTTCTTCACTAGTTAACTTTTCTCTTTTTGTTGATTTTAAATGTCCAAAAACAACATAAAGATGAGCATATCTATTCACACCTTTATATTCAGCATAAAAATGATTATGTATTTGAAATATGCTAGTTCTGTCAATTACAACATCGTCGTATCCTGTTTCTTCTTTAACCTCTCTTAATGCCGCCTCAGCAGGTGATTCATTGTTTTCAATTCCACCCATAACAAATGACTTGCAATTTCTGTGAATTGCATCAACGCATAAATATTTACCCTTTTCATCTGATATTATTGCAACCACACTTTTTCTAAAAACCGTTTTAACATTGGGCCTAATAGACTCGCCGTCAACCCCTTTAAAGTATGGAGCCACAACTTGAATGATTGGTAAGTTATGTTTAATTGCCAAATTATAATCTTGCTTATCATGGGCAGGAATTAAGAGTTTAGCGCAATCATTTAGTGTTTTATCTTTCTCAATTATTATTGGTAAATAAGCTTTCGTTTTTGGGTGTATGGCAAAAACTTTATTAGGATTTAGTGTTTTTAAATTTAAGTAGTTATTATCAGCGCCCACAACAATCGCTGTTGCCCCATAAATTAATTCTTCATAAGCAATGTATGCAGGAATATTTTCACCATTAGTTAACTTTATTGTTATTTTCTTCATATGACTCTCCATCATTTAATGTAAAATCTTAAATTATCCATTTTGATTATATCATATTTTTATAAAATTCATCACATTTAAAATAATTGATTAAAATTTAAATTCAGGTTAATAATTTCAAAAAAACAAAAAAGGAGTAATTATGAACCCAGTAACTTATCCATCAAAAGACATTTCATCTTATTTTATAAGCCTAAAAAATATGTATCCAAAGGCTTATGACAAACACAAAACAAGCCCTTTTACAAAGGTAAGAATCATTTTAATGAACGGCACAGAGTTTGAAAGCAATTGGTTTTTGCACCAGTTTGCAAGAAACTGCACCGACCAAGATTTAAGGCGCCAACTTGCAATTGTAAGAGCCCAAGAACAACAGCAACAAAAACGACTAAGTTGCCTTAAACCAATTAATGAAAATATGCTTGAAACCACAATAAGTTATGAACAACTTGCAATTGAACTAACTGCAATTTTGGCACAAAATGTTAAATGCAAAAACACAAGGGCAGCGCTTGATTTCGCCCTTCTTGAAGATTTTGACCACCTTTACAGGTTTTCAAATTTGCTTAAAATGGATTACAACATTGATGCCTCAAACATTGTTGGCATTTACACTGAAATTATGCCAGCAAGACCAACCATTGCCCATCACAGACACCCAATAGATAACATAAGAGCCCACATGATAGCAAAAAAGGCTGACCTTTACACGCAACTTGTTGGGGACATAATAACAGCCGCCGAACAACAAACCATGAATTTTTACATGAACATGGCACAAATGTATAAAAACAATCTTGGCAGAAAACTGTTTAGCGAAATTGGGTTGGTTGAAGAAGAACATGTAAGCCAATATGAAAGCCTTAAAGACCCAAATTGCACCTGGCTTGAACAATGGGTAATGCATGAATACACCGAGTGCTACCTTTACTATTCAATGCAAGAAGATGAAAGCGACCCATATGTTAAAGAAATTTGGCAAGAACATTTTGAAATGGAGGTTGCCCACTTAAAACTGGCAATACAAATGCTTGAAAAATATGAAAACAAAGAAGTCAAGTGCGTGCTTCCTAAACAAGAATTCCCTATCCTTTTAAAATTTGGTGAAAACATTGACTACATCAGAAATGTCATCAAAACTGCCAATTTAACAAGTGTTCTTGAAGATTACATTTGCATTGAAAAATTGCCTAATGACGCCCGTTTCTTTGAATACAACACCTTTTTAACTGGCAGTGAAGATGATGCTCCAAGCCATGAAGTAATTGAAAAATACATTGCTAAAAACAAAAAAGATTACCGCGTTGAAACACAACCTCACCCACTTGAAGAACTTCAAAACCGAAAGAAAGATAACACCACTCTTGGGCGTTGCAAAGCGTCAAAAAAATAAAAACCAAGCGAAACTCATAACAAACCTCATAACTTCCACCACCTCTCCACTTTTAATTTAATTTGTTAATAAAATTTCATACAAATAAATGTACTAAACATATTTAATTTCGTACAATTATTAGTTTAAAATTTCATAAATTTTGTAAATTTTACAAAGCATTAAACAAAAATTAAATATTATGATATAATCAAGAAAATAGAAGAAAGGAATTATAATATTTATCATGAAAATAGAAGAATTTAACAAGACGTTAGAGTCGCAAGTCAAAGATTTATTAGTTGAATTACAAAATTATGTTATTAAATTAGATAAACAAAGTTTAAACATTATCACCACCGAATACCGAGATTTATACTTCAATGAAACATATAAACAATGTTACAATAATCAAGGTAAAATTTTTCTTGCCACTGAAAATAATAAGGTTCTAGGCATGGTTTGTGGATATGTTGAAACATATAATAAAGTTGATAAATGCGTTTATGCTTGCCCCAAAAAGGGTATAATTTCTGAACTAATTGTAAGTGAAAAATCAAGAGACTTAGGTCTTGGAGATATGCTCGTAAAAACAATAGAAAATTATTTTAAAGAAATTAATTGTGAATATTGCC
>CAJKVX010000081.1 GCA_905203455.1 uncultured Eubacteriales bacterium | reverse complement strand
AAATAAAATTAAATTAATTAAATAGACTTAAAATAATAAAATAATGTAGTAAATTAATCCAACAACTAATGAATAGGCAACTCCGTTAGCAATAACTGGCCCTGCGATATAAAACATTTTTGCGCCAAGCCCAAAAACTAACCCCTCTTTTTTAAACTCAATAGCACAAGAGGCAATCGAGTTTGCAAAGCCAGAAATTGGAACAACCGTTCCTGCTCCGCCAAACCTTGCAATTCTGTCAAACACCCCAAAGCCAGTTAAAAGAATTGTAACAGTTATAACAATCACGCTTGCCCAAGCCCCCACAGTTGTTAAGTCCATTAACGGATAATATGATTTAATAATGTCTGCACACATTTGCCCAAAAACACATATTGCCCCACCAACAATAAAAGCATGAAATAATGACTTAAACCAACTTGCCTTAGGTGATTTCTTTTCAACATATTTTAAATAATTCTGGTTTCTTACCTGAGTGTTTACCATAAAATCTCCTTTTATTTAAACAAATATTTAACGACTTTTAAATTTTTATTCAAAAAATATAAATAATTTTTACAAATTCTTTTCAAACTAACATAAACGGAGGTTTTATGAAAAAGATATTTTGTTTTACACTTTCATTGCTGGTAATGGTTTTCTTTGTTGGGTGTAAAAATGAAACAAAATCCCTTGCACGAAATCTAGACAGCACAATAACAAACCTTATTTATTCTGTAAGCAATTTAGATTTAATTGATGATGAAACCATTTCTCAAGTAAAAAATTTAACAAATTCATACAACATGAATATTTTAAATAATAATCAGGTTAACAATAACTCTAATTCAACTAATCAAAATAATTTAAATAACAATTATTGCAACGAAGGAACCATTCAAAACAACTCTTGCAACAACTCTAATTGCAACAATCAATTAAACACAAATCAAAATAATTTAAACAGTCAGTTAAATTTAAACACACAAAACAACAATGCTAATCAACAAAACTTGAGCAACCAAAACGGCTTAAACAATAACCAAAACTTAAACAACCAAGTTTTAAATGATAATGAAAACCTTCAAACTTGTCCACCTACCACTGCCCCAAACAATAAAGATGTTGAAATTAATATAGTCAATAATAAATATTTAAATAATGCAAATAGTGATGATGTTTCTAAAAATAGTGCAAAAATTTCTTCAAACGCTCCACAAAATGCAAATAATTTTAGTAATGAAAATATGTTAAAAATTTCAAGCGAAAACAGCGAGGCTATTGCCACAAGTTCAAACAGCAACAATGAACGCTTGTCAAACAAAAAAATCTCTGCAGACAATTTAAATAAAAACCAAATTATAAATAGTGAAAACATCACTAACAACACTATTAAAAACTACACAGAAAAAACTGGAGCAAGTTCACAACTTAGCACCGACAGTGCAATAACAATTTATTCAAGTCTTGAAAGCAGTTCAAACAGAATTGAAACTCTTATAAATGATTTAGTAAACATTAGAACGGCAATAATGCTCTACATTAGTGATTTATATAACGGAACTGTTGAACTTTCAACTGAAGAAATTAATGCAATTAATTCGTATAATAACATTATAAAAGAAGCAACTGCATATTTAAAGTCAAACAAAGGAACAGTTCAAAACCACATAAATGAAGCGACTGGATTTTTAAATGACAAAACAAATGCAAGTTTGGCAAATTCACACATAATTAGAGCAACTGAAACTTTAAACACAAGGTGTGCAAAACTTGAAGCCGCAATTGTTGCAACTTATAACATCGCAAATATAATTAAAACTAATTTAGAAAATTCGGGCACATATGTTGCTTCAAACGGTTCAAATAACTATGCTTATGCCCAAGGAATTGTTGAAGAAGGAAGCCAAGCATATTCTCCTAACTATGCAATGAACTATCCTTTTGGTGGCAACTTTGGATACTCTTATAGCCCATATTATAACTATGGAATGGGTGCTGGTTACGGAATGAATTATGGCTACGGCAATGGTATGGGTAATGGATTTGGCAATGGATATGGCTTAGGCTACCCATACTACTCACCATATGGTTATCAATATGGTTACGGCAATATGTTTAATAATGGTTTTAACGGTGGGTTTAACGGCACAACTGGTTTTAATGGCGTTATGGGCGAACAATTAAACAATGGCGGAATAAATCAACCAGGAGTTAATGGACTTATTAATTATGAAAATAATGTTGGGAACTCAATTATTACAAAGCCAAACAGAAACCCAAATGTTCTTACCGGTCTTGTTTCAAGTGATGACCAAGAATCAATATTAGATAAATCTGACCAATTAGATGAGCAAAATCAAAATGAGTCACAAGAAACTGAAAATAACGCCGATAATCCAGTTGTTAGCAACCCTAATGCATTAACTGATAATATTGAATTAATTGAAAATGAAAATTCTAATTTAAAAAGCCAAGAAGAGCAAACAACTCCCTGCTCTGCTCAACTGATTTTAGTTGAAAACTCTAACACAGACCAAAATGATGTTAAAGATATTAGTGCTGAGCAAAGTGAAGTTGATGTTATTGACCCTGAATTTAGCGTTGACCCAGAAAAGAATAATTACAGCGATGAATGTAAAGACAGTAACTGTTCACATAAACTAAAAACATTAGAATATAAATTAGATAAAAGAAAAAACAACAAAGATAGTAATTTAGATGATTTAGCAAATTTAAGCATAGATGAAAACATTAAAAATAAAGAAGACAATAACGAAAAAAATATAAATAACAAAAAAGAAATAAAGCAAAATGACAAGTCTGATGCCAATGCGAAAAAATCTGCTCGCCATAATGCATACAGAGAAACAACAAGAAGATTTTATCAAAAGCATCAAGAAAAAGACCTTACCCCTGCTTTATATC
>CAJKVX010000080.1 GCA_905203455.1 uncultured Eubacteriales bacterium | reverse complement strand
TGTTTTTTATGTTTATCTTTAATTTTAAACATCTTGCTTACTGTCCTGCTTTTTGCCCAAAATAACACTGCCATTTTTTCATCTGCCCAAGCAAAAAACGGCGAAATTGTTGTAACCGTGCTTGAAACAAACACCCTTAACCCAGTTGACAACGCCACCGTTTGCATAATTGAAACAAAAAAATATTACCAAACCAACACAAAGGGTCTTACCGAAAAAATTTCAGCACCAATTCTTAAAAACCAAAACTTCAACAACTCTCTTGAACGCCCATGGGGAGAACTGACTATTCTTGTTTATAAGCCCGGCTATGCCGACAGCATAAATTTCTATACCGCAATAAACCAAAACACAACCCGTGTTGGCTTTGTGGTTTACCTTACCCCAATAATAAACCAAGAAGACAACACCCCCACCGTAAACACCGAAACCCCAAACCCAAGTTACATAACACAACTAATTAACCTTTTTAAAAAATAACCCCAATACCTATGGGGTTATTTTTGTTAAAGGTTATGATATTTTATTCACCAGTTGCGGTGTTAATTTCAACAACTTCATAAACGCTTAAATCAACCATTTCTTCTTGGCTATCAATCAAACCCTGAAGGTCACTAACAGCCAAAGTGGTTTCAGTTACTGTGTCTGTATATAAGTATCCATTCATCATGCTTGAATCAAGTTCATTATTGTCTACCAACGCATCATTATAAATTTCTGCATTTTCAATAATTCCTATTAATTGCCCATAAGTAACAAAATAATTGCATTCACCTTGAAGTTTAACAAAACTATTATCTTCATTATCTAAATCAACTTCATTTGTTTGGCTATCTATGTAATAAGAATAGTAATCAATAGTAAATGTCGCTCCATAAGTTTGATTTACTGCATTGCTACCACTCTGTTCATTATTGAATTCAATTTTTGCATTATAATAAGAACAATAATTATATTTACCATCACTAAAAGAATCAGCACCAGTTAAAATTTGAGTACAACTTACACTTTTAAGCGTGCCATTTTCATTGAGTTCAACTTTACAAATGTAATAATATCCCATTCGTTGAAGGACCACAGCATAGTTATTACCGTCATTAAGAAACGCCAAATCAAAAGTTTCTGCTTCTGTTGATGTTGCCCCTATAATACTATAAACAGTATTTGATTTTGTAAGACCTAAATTATTAACAAAATATTCAATATTCATATTTTCACATTGGTGTAAAAGAGAAAAATCTAAATAAACATGCACCCCATTAGTATTATGTTCAAAAATGGCATTGGAATTATCAGGCATTGCCGTTGCAGCCGCTTTCAGTTCTTTTAACACATCAACTGCCGTAACTTCTTTTAATTGGCTGTTTTCTGTTTGTAATTCTTCAAGTTGGTTATTTAAATTTGTTATGTCTGTTTGCAACTGCTCAATTTGTGTTTGAAGATTTTCAATTTCTTGTGTTTGCTCTGGGTTATCACACCCAACAAACACCACGCCTATCACCATGCAAACACACAAACACAGTGCAACACTTAACATTTTTAATTTTTTCATTTTTCTTCCCCTTTTGTTTTTTTGAACACCTTTCATATAATTCAGGCTGTCCCTTCTGGTGTGCAGATTTTAATTTATCCATAAATTTTAATTACTGCCCCAACCTATTTTTAATTCATGAATAAATTGAATATTAACTGAATTATATACGAATAATATTCGTAAGTCAACTAATTAACGAAAGTTTTTCGTAAATTTAAAGATAATGGAAATTGGAAAGAAAATTCGTGAACTTAGGCTTCAACAAAAGTGGAGCCAAACTGAACTTGCAAACAAACTTAAAACCACGCAAGACACAATTTCATTGTGGGAACTTGGCAAAAGTTATCCTGATGTTTTCAGTGTTGTTTTATTATGCAAAACTTTTAATGTTTCAAGCGACTATCTTTTAGGGCTAAGCGACTATTAATTTAATTTTGCAAGCAAAAACCCCATGCAAACGCACGGGGTTTATTGTTTTTAACTTGCACACAGCAGTTTTTATTTATATTAAAATACTTTGTTTATGCAAAACCAAAATTAATATGTTGTTTCAATAACGCCAAAGTCGCCATCATTTCTTGCATATGCAACTTTAACTTGACCACTTTTTTTGTCAAGATAAACATAGAAGGTATTGCCCAAAAGTTCCATTGCCTCAATAGCCTCAGCATCTGTCATTGGCAAAAGTTCAAATTGTTTTCTTTTTGTTATTTGTGGTTTTTTAAACACAGGAAGTTCATCATAAAACAACAAGTCTTTAAGGTCAATTGCGTTCCTTTTCTTGTCAACCAGTTTGTCTGAATATTTAACAACCTGCCTTTCAATTTTAGCAAGGCAAGTGTCAAGGTTGGCATACATATTGTCGCTTTCAACCTCGCTTCTAACATAAAGGCCAGATGCATTTATGGTAACTTCCATTTTTTCTCTTTCTTTAACCTTAGAGCAAACAACTTTTGCACTTGCATCTTTGCCAAGATATTTTTCCATTCTTTCAAGTTTCTTTTCAATTAAAGACCTTAATTTATCTTTAACTTTGTATCCTCTTTCTAAAATATCAATTTTCATAATACATTCCCCTTTTTATTTTTTGTTATTTTACCACTTTTTAAATTTTTTGTCTATTAATTATTTGCTTTTGCATCAAAAGTGAACTTACCATCACGGCACCCAACAGTAACAACACTGTTAGGGCTAATTTCACCTGAAAGAATGCTTTCCGCAAGCCCATCTTCAATGTTTTGCTCAATGTATCTTTTAAGTGGTCTTGCACCAAATTCAAGGCTGTAACCTTTTTCAATAATTTGGTCAATTGCACCCTTTGTTAACCTTAGCGTTATGTTTTTGTCTTTAAGTTTGTTGTTAAGGTTGTTTATCATTATGGTTGCAATTTTTGAAATGTCATCTTTGCTTAGGTTATCAAAAATGCAAATAACATCAATTCTGTTTAAAAATTCTGGTTTAAATCTTTCATGCAAA
>CAJKVX010000079.1 GCA_905203455.1 uncultured Eubacteriales bacterium | reverse complement strand
GCTTGTTGGTTTAACAAAATCAATAACCACATTTGATGAAAGTGCAGATACTCCATTTAAAGAATATGTTGCAACTTGCGTAAAACATGAAATAATTTCATATCACAGAAAACAAAACACAAAAAAGGCTGGAAAAAATTTTGAATTATACAACATTGATGAAATTATTGAAAACACAACTTACACATATGACAATGTTGAAAAAGACGCCATCTCAAAATGTTTAATTGAGCAAGTTTATCTTCTTTTAAACAGCAGCCAAATAACTGCTAAACAAAAAGATATCATTTGCAGGTCCTATGGGGTTTTTGGTAAAGAAGAGGTAATTGACGCAGTTTTGGCTCAAACTTATAACTGTGACAGAACAACCATAATAAGGGCAAGGCAAAGGGCATTAAAAATTTTGAATGAAAATTTGCAATCAAAAAACAAAGAAAAACAACAAGAAGAAGAGCCAACTCTTTAACAGTTAAGTTTAACTAAAATTAATATTAATTTGGGTGTAACAAAACAAAAATGGTTTTTACATATAAACAATAATCCCATCAGGTTAAAAGAAATAATAAAAATTTTTAAAAATTAAAGGAATTAAAGTGAAACAGAATAAATCAACACAAGAACAATATTGCATTACTTATGACATGACACGAAGAAAATGCTTTCAAAAACCACTTTCACATGAAAGAACAGAGTTTTTAATTGAAGAGTTAAAAAAAGAACATAACAAAGATTATGAAAACGAATTAATTATTCACAACTTGGCTGTTGTTTCTTGGCTTGCAAGAAAATATCAGGGCATTATTGATTATGAAGATGCCTTTTGTTGCGGTCTTATTGGTCTTGTTAAGGCAATAAGAAATTTTGATTGTTGCAAAAATTACACTTTTAACACTTTTTTGTTTGAGTGCATTAAAAATGAAATCTTTATGGAATACAGAAAAGAAAAAAGAAATGTTAGGTCAAAACAAAGTTCAATTGATGGTGCAAACAAATTAAAACTCACAAAAAGTGAAGCCGAAGAACTTGACATTGAAGATGAACTTTCAAATGTTGAAGAAGATGTTATTAACAAATTTGAAAGGCGTGCAATTAAATTTGCTTTTAAAAACAACCTTGATGAAACTGAGCAAGAAAAACTAAAAATGTATTATGGCATTGAGGGTTACCAAAAGCACACTCAAAGTGAAATAGCACAAAAATTTGGCGTAAGCCAAGTTACAATTTACAAGCAAAACAAAAAATCACTGCAAACTTTAAGGCAAGAATTAGTTGAAAACAAGATTTTTGAAGAAGATGATTTTGAATTTGAAAAATAAGATTTTTTAATTATTAACAACTAACTGCAATGATAAATTAATTTTTAGTTTAAACTGCTGAAAATAAGGCTAGTAAAAACGCCACCTATTGACTTTATTTTTGTTTTGGTGTAAAATTGAAACACTTATTTAATTATGTTTTATTGCTGGGCATTTGCTAGAAATTTTTTGTTAAAAATTATCAAAAGATTTTTTGTTTCAAAATTTTAATGTGAAGCATAAGGTGAATGTTTAGTTAAAAAACTATTAGTAAAATTTAATATTTAAAGGAAAAAACATGAATAAAAAAATAGAAGAAAATGGTCTTGCTTACGACATGACGCGCAGAAAGTTTTATGAAAAACCACTTCCAGAAAGTCGGGTTAAGTTTTTAATTGGCGAATTAAAAAAAGAGTATAACGCCAGTTACGAAACTGAGTTGGTTGAACACAATTTGCGTTCGGTGGCATTAATTGCAAGTAAATTCAAAAATGTTATTGAATATGAAGATGCTTTTTGTTATGGACTAATTGGGCTTGCAAAGGCAATAAGAAATTTTGATTGTAACAAAGGTTACAGATTTTCCACATTTTCATTTGAATGCATAACAAACGAGATTCTAATGGCTTACAGGGTTGAAGCCAGAAATATTAAAAATAAAGGTGAGTTTATTAAAAAATTTGAAAGATTTAAGTTTACTGATGAGTATTTTAATGATTTAGATATTGAAAACTTGGGGTTAGATGTTGAAAGCCATTACATTGAAAAAGAAGAAAAAGAAATAAATTCTAAAAAAATAAGAAGAGCATTTAACAGTTCATTAACCAGTGAGCAAAAAAAGCAAATGAGTTTATATTATGGTTTTAATGGCAATTCAAAGCACTGTCAGGAAGAAATTGCCAAAATGTATCAAACTTCACAGTCAACCATGTCAAGAAAAATAAAAAGAGCTGAAAGGGCGTTCTTTAAGGAACTTGTTAAAGAAGGGGTTGTTGGGCCTGATGAAGAATTTGTTAAGTAAATAATTTTTAAACGCTTAAGTTTTATAAAAATATTTTGGCAGCAAGAAATCTATTAACAAATAAAACATTAAGTAAAAATATTACATATCTTTTGCTTGCAAGTTAAGTGAAATCATTATTAGTTAAATTATTACTTAGTGTTAAATGTTTTATATTTTTATGCGAACCATGCGTTGGTATTGACTTTTTTTGTAAATTATGTTAAACTTAGACCAAAGTTAGCCAGATGATAGCGCTCAAAGTAATTTGGGTGAGGAAAGTCCGAGCACCACAGGACAAGTGCGCTTGATAACGTCAAGCTAGGGCGACCTAAGGAAAAGGGCAACAGAGATATACCGCCAACCAGCGTAAGCCAGGGGCAAGGGTGGAAAAGTGGGGTAAGAGCCCACTCATAATAATGGTGACATTGTTATGCTGTAAACTCCGCATGGTGCAAGATGCAAGGCAAAATGGGCTGTCCGTCCGCCTTCAATATCGCAAAGAGCAATGTGGCAACATATTGCCAAGATTGATTATCATCTAAAACAGAACTCGGCTTATAGACTAACTTTTAAAAAATCCTGCAAGGTTATTGTGGGATTTTTTTATTTCCTAAAATAAAATAATTCTTGTTTAGGCATTTAGTGTTTATTGCTAACTTCTTTTACTACTAAATTGTTCATATTTATTAGGTGTATCAAATCAACTTATCAGTTTTTT
>CAJKVX010000078.1 GCA_905203455.1 uncultured Eubacteriales bacterium | reverse complement strand
AAAATAATCAAAATTGTAAGGTTTATAACTGTAATTGCTAAAATTAAATAAAAAGCCATAATTCCTCCTTAATTTTCTTTTGGATATTATGGTCTTTTGTGTTTTTTTATCTAGTCCGTTGTTATTTAACTTTTAACTTGCGCGGTTTACAAAATTCAAAGCATCAACTTTTAAATCTTACCTTTAATGTTAACCTGTTTTATGCAACTGAAAGATTTTTTATTTTTAAAGATTTTCATCTTTTCAAATTAATATTGTCTAAGGATTTTTATCTTTTACAACTTAATGTTGTTAAAAGATTATCATCTTTTAACAGATGGTTTTTTCAATTTTTTATTTAACTTTAAAAACATTTTGCCGTTTGATTTCCCTGCACTTTTTGCCTTGCCAACACATAAAAAGTATTCTAAAACCAAATCAATAATATCATCGCTTTCAGTTTTTAGCAACTGCAAATTTTTTCTAAAACGCAACTGATTTGTAAAATTTTGGCAATATTTTATAGTTTTTTGCAAAATAATGCAGTTTTTATTATTACTCTGCGTTCGAAAGTAAGTGTCAATAAGATATGAAGCAAAGTTATCAATATCATTATGCAATTTTGAAAATGCCAAGGTTATTGCTGTAAACAAAACAACAATTCTTGCCTTGGGCGAACTGGAACCAAATTCAACACAAAGGTTTTTAAAAAGCCTTTTATTTTTAGAAATTTGAATTTTATATAACTCAGGAAAAACAAATTGCATAAGCCCCAAACTTGACAGCATAATAAGTGCATTCATGTGTGCTTTGCTGTTTTTTGTTAAGGTTTTACACACTGTGTCAACATAAAAAATTTTCATAAGTTCGGCGTTTCTTTTTGCACTGCTTAAATTTGAAATCAAATGTGCATTGTTTTTAATGGCAACTATCAAATCTTCGCTTAAATCAAAAGCATAAGAGCAAGCAATTCTTACAGCCCTAAGCATTCGCAAGGCATCTTCTTTAAGCCTTAAATCTGGGTCGCCAATTGTTTTAAGTTTAAACTTATCAAGGTCGCTAACTCCGCCAAATGGGTCAAAAATTATCTCTTTTGAAATATTATAATAAATGGCATTAATTGTGAAATCTCGCCTTTTTGCGTCAACCTCAACACTTTCAACAAAACTTACACTTTTAGGGTTATGTTTACCATTTTTGTCACAAACCTCGGTTCTAAATGTGGCATGCTCAAAAACTTCACCATTATAGTTAATGCAACACACCCCAAGGCTGGCATTTAAAATTTTAACATCAAACCCATTTTCTTTGGCTAAACCTTCAATTTCACTAATAGTGGCTTTTGAACATAAGTCAATGTCCCCACACTCTTGGTCGCTTAGCCCTTGAAGTTTTCCCCTAACAAAACCGCCAACAGCAAACAACTCAATTCCCGCCAAACTAAACACTTTTGCCAAGTTTTCAAGGTTTTTATTTTTAATAAGTTTCATAATTTAATTTTATCAAACTGCCAATTTTTTTGCAATTAACTTGTGCGGTTTTGACATTTTAACTTACACATAAAAAACAAAACTTTCTAAACAACCACTTTTACACCCTGTGTTGGCTTATAAGTGTTTTGCCTGATTTTTTTTGTTGAAACCAAGCAGTCACCATTAAAATATTCAAGATACCCAACGCTAACAGTGCCAGCCTTAGGGTAAGTTAAATAATAATCATTTGTGGCACTTGCCCCAATGTCTTGCGCCTGAACCAGTTTATCTGCTGGTGGGTCAATAGTGTTAATCACTTCACTTTTTCTTTTAATAATATAAGGGTTTTTCTGCCCAAAAACAATAACTTTGCAAGTTTTATCATCACAAACTGTGGCAAAAGTGATAATATCATCAGTTGAATTTTTAACAACTAAGTCACTTGACCCATAATTCACCATAGCATCAAAACTAGGGTCAACATAGCCAACTTTAAGGCTGTGTTGGTTCACCTCTTCAATTTTTAGCCCTGCTATAAGGCATGCATTATAAAGAGTGGTGCTTGCTTGGCACACTCCACCACCAATTCCATCTTCATATTGCCCTTCAATTATAACCTTTGCCCCTTTATATCCATTTTCAGCAGTCCGCTCGCCCGTTGTATTGTTAAAACTTAAACTCTCCCCCGGCATAAGTTGCAAACCATCAAAGTTTGAAAGGGCAGTTTTAATGTTGTGTTTTCTGTCTGCACTGCTTGATGAATAACTGGTTTCAAACACCCCCCTAATAAAAGAATGGTTTTCAACATCATTTTCAAAAACACTTGGCAAAACTGGTTGTGTTTCAAGATTCACTTTGTCGCTCAAATTAATTAAATTGTAAAAAACATTAAAAATTATGCTGTTTTTATCAATTTGAACACCATTTTTTGCAGATTTTATAAAAGTATTGCCTGTGTTTTTAATAACCTGTAACTTTGCATTTTGCGGGTCAACATTGACTAGATTATAAACTTTATCAACCTCTTCATTAAAATTTTCAAAACAAAATGCAAGTGAAAACCACGGCATAATCAATCGCCTTCTTGTTTCATCAAGAAAATTAGATAACTTTGAAAAACTCAATTTATTATTTTCACAAATGTATTTTTTCGCTTCATCTCTAACCATTAAAGTTGAACTTGTTTCTTTATCATTAAAATTAAATGTTAAATTTAAGCCATCTTTATCAAGTCCATCTTCTAAGGCGTGATTATACAAAGCCTTTGAAACCACAGGTGTTGATTGATTTTGCTTTGGTTCAGATTCTGCCGAAGTTATTGCACCACTGTTTAAAGTCTTATTGCTGCCACTTTCAAAACCAATTGAGCAATTTGCACCAAGCAGTGAATTTAATGAACTGAACGAATATCCAAAATTCCTTCCACCTTGCAAAAGAATAACATAAAACAGGGCAAGAACACAGGCAATTAAATATAAAAAACTTAAATAGATTTTTTGTTTCATATTAATAGTATTAATTAGTTAATTAAATTCTATTCAATTTTATGGTTTTGTAAAAAAACCTTTAAATTGAATAATTTTTTGCAATTT
>CAJKVX010000077.1 GCA_905203455.1 uncultured Eubacteriales bacterium | reverse complement strand
TATTATGGCTAAATTTGGTGGCTTTGGTGGTGGCAACCCAATGCAAATGCAAAATCTTATGAAACAGGCACAAAAAATGCAACAGCAGGCAATTGAAGCACAGCAAGAAATTGACAACACTGTTGTTGAAGGTTCAAGCGGGGGCGGAATGGTGCAAGTTAAACTTTATGGCACTAAAAACCCAGTTGAGGTGAAAATTAACCCTGCCGCTGTTGACCCAGATGATGTTGAAATGCTTGAAGATTTAATTACTGCGGCTTTAAGTGACGCTTGCATGAAGGCTGATAAATTAAAAGAAGAAAAACTTGGGCACCTAGGCGGGCTTGGGGGGTTAATGTAACACTGATGGAGATTGAAAGCGTAAACAGGCTGGCTAATGAATTTTCAAAACTTCCTGGGGTTGGCAAAAAAACGGCGTTAAGATATGCATATTATGTTATTGGTCTTTCAAATGAAGGGGCAAAAACTTTTGCTGACGCAATTGTTGATGTTAAAAGCAAAGTTAAGTTTTGTGAAGAGTGTGGAAATTATACTGAAAGTTCGCCGTGCTCTATTTGTAAATCAAGAAATGCTGACACCATTTGTGTGGTAAAAGAGCCCAAAGATGTTGTGGCAATTGAAAAGGCAAAGAATTTTAAAGGGGTTTACCATGTGTTGCATGGCACAATTAACCCAATTGCACATGTTGGCCCTAATGACATAAGAATTAGAGAGTTGCTTGAAAGGGTTCATAAAAACAACACAAAAGAGGTTATAATTGCAACTAATCCTGATGTTGAAGGTGATGCAACGGCGCTTTACATTGCAAAACTTTTAAAACCGTTGGGGGTGAAAGTTACAAGGCTGGCTCAGGGAATTGCAACTGGAAGTGAACTTGAATATGCTGATGAGGTAACATTAAGCCGTGCAATTGATGACCGCAAGGAAATTTAAAATTAAGTGAATTTTAATAAAAATCATTAAATTTTGCCATTTTTGGGCAGAATTTTTTTATTTCATGGTTGATTTTGCGAATTTTTCTAAAGTGAAATATTAAAAATATTTGCCCATTTTGATTGACATCTTTTATTAATTTTTATACACTCAAATTAGATTAAAAGTGGGGAAGGGCTTATGAATAAAAGAGTTTGGCAATGTGAAATTGTGGCAAACGATGATTTGCTTGATGAAGATGGCAATTTAAAACACCCTGGATATGCCCGAAAGTTGTTTTTAAAATATGACCGCAGAAGAATTGCTGTTTCTCCTAAAAGAATTAAAGAGTGGGATTATTACCTTATTTATAACCGAAGTTTTGCCCTTGCCTTAACAATTGCAGACAATGGTTATATGGGCATGTTTAGTGCGTCTGTAATTAATTTAATTGAGCCCAAAGAAAAAACAAAAAGCAAAATAATTTGGTTTCCTATGGGGAAACTGAATTTGCCTGCATCTTCAATTAAAGGTGATGTTATTTATAAAGACAGGCAAATTGAAATTAGTTTCAAAATTTTAGATAATTGCAGGAAGATTTACTATAAATTTGCAAATTTTGCCAGTGGTAAAGATTTGGTGGCTGATATTACTCTTACACATGAGCCAAAAGAGAGCATGGTTATTGCAACCCCGTTTAAAGAACCTAAACACTTTTATTATAACCAAAAAATTGTTGGGTTTATTGCAAGTGGTAAGGTTGTGCTTGGTGAAGATATAATAATAGATTTTAGTGGTGAAAATTCAAGGGCAATTCTTGATTGGGGAAGAGGTGTTTGGCCATATAAAAACACTTGGTTTTGGGGTGCGGGTGCATCAAATGTTGCTGGGCATGAAGTGGGTTTTAACATTGGCTATGGTTTTGGGAATAATTCATTTGCCACCGAAAATATGGTCTTTTTTGATGGTTTTTCACACAAAATTGAGCATGTTAACATTGAATTTGCAAAAAATAAAAACAAAACAGATTATTTGTTGCCCGCAAAAATAACATCAAGCGATGGTAGATTTGAAATGGATTTTCTGCCAATTATTGACAGGCACAGCAACACTGACATTGGAATTATTGGCAGCAACCAGCATCAGGTTTTTGGTTTGTTTTATGGCACAATGGTGTTAGATGATGGTCAAGTTATAACAATTAGTGAATTTCCTGGGTTTGTTGAAGAAGTGAAAAACAAATGGTAGAAACTCTACCATTTTTTAGTGTTTAATTTTTCAAATTAATTTACTTATTAGAAATAAAGGCGAAATATTAAATAAGGTTAATTTAGTTGCAAATGCTATTTTTAATAAAACCATAAATAATTGTGTTTGAAGTGTTAGGTATAAATAAGTTGTAATTTATACAATAAAGCCGATTAAAAAATACAATTTTAAGCAGGGAAGATTTTCTGGTTGGGCTTAATTTAATTTATTAAAATGTAAAAAATTGCAAATTTTTTTAAAATTTTTACATAACTATTGGTGTTTTTGCAGTTTTTTATGATGGCCTATAATTTGGTGGCTATGAAATTTAAACAAAGGTTATATCAAAGGTTAGGTGCAATAAAAACATTGTTGAGGTTGTGTTATCAACACTGTTTACTTGAATGTAAATGTAGTTATCGTTTTCATATTCAAAGGTTTTGATTGTTTGTTTGTCAGGCGAAAGGTTGAGCCATTTTAAGTTAAGATAATAATAGTTATCAATAACACGATTTTTTTCAATGGCAGTTAAAGGTTCATCTTTTGAAAACCTTATTGTTTTTGCGTAACTTGAAATTGGAAAGGCGAATTGAAAATAATCAGTGTAGCAAAACATGTCTTGGGGTTGGTCTTGCGAGGTGTAAAGTGAGCCATCTTGTTTTATTGGTGTGGCGTTTAGTTTTGCCTCTTCTGTGTTTACAATGCCTGCAAGGCAAATGTTAATGCAGTTGTAAGTTTCGCTTCCAAATTCTTCAAGCAGGGTGGGGGTGCTTGAAGTAAATTGAACTGTGTAAGGCTTGTTTGTTATTGAAATTGAAAGGCTGGTTTTGCCAACCGTTGTTGTGTTAAGGCTTGCCATGTAAGTTTCTTCATTTTTTGAACTGCAACCCGCAAAAACAAAACTAAACAAGCAAAAAAGGGTACAAAAACAGATATAATTTAAATATTTTATAAATTTTT
>CAJKVX010000076.1 GCA_905203455.1 uncultured Eubacteriales bacterium | reverse complement strand
TTTAATAATTACTTCATAATATCAGCTGAAATTTGATTTAAAATGCAAATAAATTTTCAATTATTTTTGAAGCCAAATAAAACCAATTGTTGAAGGTCCACAATGAGCCCCAATAACAGGCCCAATTGGAAGCCTTTTTATTTTTATTTTATTCCCGCTTTTTTGGTTAACAAGTTCCACAGCTTTGTCTGCCAAAACTTTATCATCAGCATCAACAATATAAAGTTCTTGACTTAATTCATAGTCAAAGGTTGAAGCAACTCTTTTTGCAATGAAGTCAAGTGCTTTAACTTTACCCATTTGAGTTGCAAGTTTAACAATTTTTCCGTTTTTATCGCACTCCAAAATTGGCTTTATGTTAAGCATTGTGCCAAAAACTGCTGATGTTGAACTAATTCTTCCTCCCCTTTTTAAGTGTGAAAGACTGTCAACCATAAACTCAACTCTTAACTTGCTTTTAAGTTCTTCAAGCCTAGAGCAAATTTCATCATCACTTTTCCCCTCAGCATGCATTTTTGCACCTTCAAGAGCAATAACGCCCGCACCGTAACAAATTGATTTTGTGTCAAATGTTCTTACTGTTCTATCTGGATATTTCTCTTTTAGTTGATTTAGTGCAACCTTTAAATGGTCAAATGTTCCTGAAAGTTCGCTAGAAAAATGAACATACAAAATATCTTCCCCTGACTTTAAAAAAGGTTCAAAAGCGTCAATATAATCTTGTGGATTTAACGCAGAAGTTGTTGGCATTGCGCCAGCCCGCATTTTGTTATAAAGGGCATGAAAATCTGTGTTCCTGCCCATGTCATATTTATATTCAACACCATCAATGGTGTATGGCATTGGTAAAAAATTAATTTTATATTTATCAACATCAGTGTACCAAATTTCACAATCTGAATCAGTAAAATAAACGCTCATAAATTTCTCCTTTATTTTAATTTGTTAAACACATTTTAACACACCCAACTTTGTTGCGCCAAATATTTCAATCATAAAATTATATAGATTTTCTACATGTCACAAAAAATAAAATAGATAATCGCCCTATCTTACCTTTTTTAACCACAAATACGCCTTCATTTTTTATCTAAACCCAAACAAAAAGCAAAATTTTAATAACTAAACCACGAAAAACCAGCAATAAAATCTCAAACCAAATTTGGCTGACCGAAAATTCTTAACCTATCAATTGCAAAAAGTAACACTCATTTTAAATTAGTCTAAATTTCATGGTTGCAGGGTTGTGGTCACTATACACAAAATCTGTGTCAATATTTTCAACAGAAATTACTTCAATGTTATCCGAAACAATAAACCCATCTAAGGTTACGGTGTAACTTTCATTTTTCACATAAGGCGCATCAGTAGACCTGCAAGTTGGAACAAGATTGCTAGCAGCAAAAGTGAAATTCTCAGCCAAGTTGCTATTATTTAGTTCATACACCCAATCAGGAACTTCCCTGTTGGTAGTAAAACTGTTGATAGTCCCTGCAATATCATGATTAAAGTCTCCGCCCGCAACCACATAGTTGCCTTTTTGATACTCGTCTGCAAGCACACCATTTAAAACTTCAAGTTGTTCTGCTCTAACCTTTCCCCCTTCATCATAAGCAGAAAGATGAACATTAATGAGTACCAACTCTTTATTTGTTCCATCAATTTTAAGCCTTGATACCGAAAAACATCTGTCTAAATCAAAAAATTTATTAACAAACCCCATGTCAATTGGCAAAGATCTTCTAGTTGCACTTGTTATGTTATATCTTAGAAAGTGTTGCAATTCCGCTGTTCACACTGCCATGCGGATTAGTCAGTGGATAAAACAAATACCCACTATGAAAGTTTGAAGCAAAAGAACAAGAATAATTGCCAAATTTTGAAGTTATTAAGTTTAATTGGTTCACCTTATAACTTCTGTGTGAATTAGTGTCTACTTCTTGAAAAAACATAAAGTCATAGTTATTGTCAACAACATTCAAAGCCCCATTGGTGTTATATAAAACTGTATCCTTATTTTTAGCCCTGCTACCTGTTCCCTGCAAAGTTTTTCCCGTTAAAGTTTTTCCACTATCCATAAAAAATGAAAAGTCTTGGCTATATGCCCCAAACCCAATGTTATATGTCGCAATAGACAACTCTTGCCCCAAAGTCAAAACCCCCTGCTGGTTATTTTCAACCGCCAAGGCAACATTATCTTCAATTCTGTAAAACTGAATAGAAAGATAAGCAACATACCCTCCTAAAACCAAAACAACGCACAAAACAACACAGCCCAAAACAATAAGCAACCTTTGCCACCAAGAAAATCTTTTGTCTTTCTTTTCTTTTTTTTGCGCTTTAATAACTTCTTTGTTGTCTTCTAAATTTTCCCCGTTTTGTTCTTTATTTAAATTGTTTTTCTCCATCATCACCTCACAAAAATTTCAAGGCAACCAAAAACATAACATCAACATTTATTTACTTAAAGTTTACCAAACTTTAAATAGCATTGCAAACAAATTAACAAAATAAAAAAACCACATGCCTTGTGGTAATAATCTTTTATAATCTAAACCTAATTCCAAAAAATTCTTATTTTAAATTTACTTCAACAATTTTAATTTAAATCATTTTTACTTTTTGCTTTTCACAACTTCAACCACAAGTTCAACGCTTTAAAGACAAATTATAAATTTATAAATGCCGTTTATTTCAAACTAATAGCATCTTCTTAAAACAATTTTAAAAGCAGTTGTTCTGTTTCAAGCCTACGCAATCAATCACTTATGGCAAGGCCCACGGCTCACCACTTCTTTAAAAATTTTGGTGCGAGGGAAGGGATTTGAACCCTCACGACTCTCATCACTCGCCCCTTAAACGAGCGCGTCTGCCGATTCCGCCACCCTCGCATAACATATCAATTGAAGTTTTAACTTTAAGTTTTAAAGTTTTAATCACAAGTTTTGCCGCTATTTTAATTCGTTATACAACATTTTGCCAAACAACCTATTAACACAAAATTTAACTTAGTAAAGTTCAAAACTTTAAAGGTAAAACCAATTAACAAAAGCATTATAACAAATTATTTTCTGGTTGTAAAGCCATTGCGACAATTTTGCCCTTATTTTTTCTTCCAAATTTACAACCAACTGGGTTCACATTAAATAAACCTTTATTTTGTTTACATATAAAATCCTACAAAAGCACCCTTGATTTTTTGTCA
>CAJKVX010000075.1 GCA_905203455.1 uncultured Eubacteriales bacterium | reverse complement strand
ATCACAAATTGCAAATAGGTATTTGTTAACTAAAACTGAAATTCAAAATTATTTATCTCGCATAACTAAAAATAAAAAATAAACATTATAAAACAATTTATGAAAAAACACTTTCTAAATTTGTCATGATAAATAGCCACCACAACTTTGACATTCAAAGAAACCAACGAGAAGAAAAATCTTTGTTACCCCCCCCTGTCATTCTGAGCAAGTGCAACGCGTCGAAGAATCTTTTAGATTTCTCACTTGCGTTCGAAATGACCACCAACCCGTCATTCTGATAGAACACCCACAATGCGTCACCCTGAGCAAAGCCGAGGGGTCTAGATTTTTCGACGGGCTCGAAATGACGGGTTTGTCATTTCAGTAACACATTATAACTTAAAAGGTGTTTTTTATTCTAGCGTTTTTTAATTATTTTTTAAGTAATACTCTAAAATTTTGATGTCTCTTAAAACCATAAACTTTGTTCGGTAAACATTGTCATAGGCTGATGCCTTTAAATTTAATAAAGACTTTTTCATTTTATCAAGTGCGGTGGCGGGGTCAAGCCAGCAAACCTTTGCCCGTTCATTTTTCTCTTTTTCTGTAAGGTTATTTTTGCCCAAATCTTTTACAACATTTCCAACAAAAACAAAAGAAATTTGTTTAAAATTTTCTTGCGACTTATCTTCTTCAATTGTTCCCAAAAACTTGCCAATTTCAACCTCAGCCCCAATCTCTTCAACACACTCTCTTAAAAACGCATCAGTTGGGTTTTCACCATCATCAATTCCGCCACCAGGCAGTTTATATTCATTTTTCAACTCTTTAACAAAAACAGCCATTTGCCCTTTTTGGTTAAAAACAATACCCCTTGCCCCAAACCTTACAATTGGCTTTTTTTCATTAATTTTTTCTTCAATGCCAAAATCTTTATCGCTAACACTGGCAATAACTTTTTTAATATTATTTTTATTCACTTTACCACCACCTAAACAAAATAAAAATAGGCAAAATAACATTTGCCTATTCTGCAACAACTTCAACTTTAAGTTTTGCGGTAACTTCTGGGTGAAGTTTAATTAAAACTATAAAATTACCAACAGTTTTTATTGGATTTTCAATAACAATTTTTTTGCGGTCAACAACAATTTGTTGCTTTGCAAGTTCTTCTTCAATTTCTTTGTTTGTAACCGAGCCAAAAGCCTTGCCGTTTGCCCCAATTGCAACCTTAATTGTTACCTTAACTTTTTCAATTTGTTCTTTTTGTTCTTTTGCTAAGGCAAGTTGCTCGGCTTTAAGTTTTGCTTGCTGAGCCTTTTGCTGATTGTTAACATTCAAATTGGCAGCATTAGCAGGAACAGCCAAACCATTTTTTAACAAAAAGTTATTTGCATAACCATCACTAACATTAACAACATCACCCTTTTTGCCCTGCGCCTTCACATCTTTTAAAAGAATAACTTTCATAACAAACTCCTCACACAAAGTTTAACCCACAAAGGCCCACCTTGTCAAGTTATGCATGTCATATAACAGCAAAAAACGCTACCATGTTAAATATTAAAGCCAGTAAAGTTACGCCCATTTTTTAATCATATCAATTAAAAGTTTCATTTTATCAGGATTACTTTTTAAAATTAAAGCAGATAATTCTTTGTTCTTTTCATAATTAAGATAATCATTTGAAAAAAATTCTTCGGGCGTTATTTCAAGTGCATAAATAATGTCAAGCAGAACTTTTGTTGGCAAATTAAACATTGTGCATTCAAGCCTGTTTATGTAACATTCATTTTTGCCAATAAGAATGCTAAGTTCCCTTGCACTTAAATTTCTCTTTGTTCTGTAAAAAGAGATTCTATTAATCACATCTTTGTATGTCATTTTTTCCATTTAATATATTTTAAACCAAAAAAATCTTTACATATAAGTCCAACATATGTCAAAAACACTCAAAATTTGGCAGTTTATTGTATGTCATGTAATTGAATTGCTGTTGTAAAATTTAACAAGCAAAAATTTTATCAATAAAAATTTAATAGGGGTTTTAAATCAAGGGCAAAAATAGTATATACAAATATTAAATGTCTAAAATCTTCACCCTTCTCCCTTCACAATTTGCAAGGCTATTCTTTCACACAAATAAGTTTTTAAGCCAACCACAACCCTAATTTTATATGCACCCAAGCAATCCAAGCATTGTTTAAAAATGGCCCTGCCTAATTTCAGTTTTCCATAACAAAATTATAGGTTAAAAATTTTCAAACTAGCCCCCTTGTAATAAGGGTATTGTGCAATAATGAAGCAAATTTACGAATAAATCTTAATTTTATGTAAATACTTACCACACAGGAGAATTTTTTATGGTTGATTTAAAATGTGAAAGAGAAGACTGCAAATTTAACAAGGCGTGTAACTGCACAGCAAACGGAATTGATGTTGCAAACACCACCCTTTGCACAACATACCAAAAAAGCAAAATTCCACATAAACATGAACAAGATAAAATTCCGCAAACATTAATTCGCCACAACACCATTGTAAGGTGCTGTGCCCCTTGCCTTTTTGAAAACGACAAACATTGCATAGCAAACGGAATAACGGTAATAGAAAGCAAGTGCAACAAAAAAACCTGCCCTGTTTGCGCAACCTTCCTTCCAAAATAAAAAACCTAAATTAAAATTTTTATAACACCCTTATCTCCTTTAAGTTTACTTATTTTTTTGCACAAAGTAGCGTGTGTAAACACTATAATCTTAACTAAACATATAAAAAAGCACCAAGTTGGTGCTTTTTGTAATAATTTTTTTGGTTTTGCTACATTCCCAAGATTCTGTCAATAAGGTCTGTGGTTAGGGTGAATTTGTAATGAGTGCCATTAAACTGAGTGGTAATTTCAATTGGGCTTGTGTCATAAGTGGTTACTGTTGGCTTGTCTGCAAGGGTGTAAGAATATTGATAACCATTAACGCCTGAATCTGGCCCCTCATAATCTTCAACCACTTCTTTTTCAAGGTTAATTTGTTGCCCTTTGTAAGTTGCACTTATGCTTTGTGGTTCGCTTGCAAAAATCACACCTATCATTGTTAAATTTTGGCCTTCCTTGCTGTCAATTACTTGGCTTATAAATTCCATTTTTGTAACATCAGTTTGATAATTTATTTGTGGTTCTTTTGGTTCACCACAAGCCGAAAACATTAACCCCACTGCCACAAGCATTGGAAAAATTAAAACAATTGCAAAAAACTTTTTCATAACTTCCTCCGTTAAATTTAGTTTACATAACAAAAAATTGAAAACTTCAATCAATTTTTGCTTGTTTACCACTATTTTGTGCAAAAATTGTCATTTTATGTAAATTTTTGTGCAAAACTTAACCATTTATTGCAAAAATATATCAGTTTAGTGCAAAAATCAACAGCAATTCATTTAAAACAATGTTTTTTTAA
>CAJKVX010000074.1 GCA_905203455.1 uncultured Eubacteriales bacterium | reverse complement strand
AACTGCTTTGCCCTGCAAAGCCCGCCTTGGCGCAATGGCGCCAAGGCAAGCGGCTGCTCACCCCTGCAACCACACCAACTTTAATAACCCATTTTCTCCAATTTACAACCAGTTGCGCCCGCACCAACTTTACAAACTTGCTTTCACTTTGCAACCCACATCCCTTTTCAAACCCGTTTTTCCACTTTACAAACACTTTTTAAGGTGATATAATACCCTCAAATTATTTTTAGGAGCACTTATGAAACCATATAACCACACTGAAATTGAACAAAAATGGCAAAAAATTTGGGAAGATGAACACCGCTTTGAGGTTAAAAATTATGAGCCAAACAAAAAAAATGCCTATGTTTTAATTGAATTTCCTTATCCATCAGGCAAAGGATTACATGTTGGGCATGTAAGAAGTTATTCAGCCCTTGACGCAATTGCAAGAAAAAAACGAATGCAGGGCTTTAATGTTCTTTTCCCAATGGGGTGTGACAGTTTTGGCCTTGAAGCCGAAAGAACAGCAATCAAAGAGCATAAACTTCCTCAGGAAATTGTTGCAAGAAACATTGCAACCTTTAAAGAACAACTCAAAACCGTTGGGCTTTCTTTTGATTGGTCTCGCGAACTTTCAACCAGCGACCCTGATTATTACAAGTGGACACAATGGATGTTCATTCAATTTTTCAAACACGGCCTTGCCGAAAAACAACAAACAACGGTAAACTTCTGCCCTAACTGTGGCGTTCTTGCAAATGAAGAGGTTGAAGGTGGCAAATGCGTTCAATGCGGAAGCGAAACCAGCCAAAAAACCAAAGAACAATGGGTTTTAAAAATGACAAAATATGCCGAAAGATTGCAAGATGACCTTAAATACACAGACTATATGGAACACATCAAAACCAGCCAAATTAACTGGATTGGCAAATCTAGTGGCGTTGCCGTTAAGTTTAAAATTGACGGTGGTGGCGAGTTTGAAATTTTCACAACCTGCATTGAAACAATTTACGGCATAACTTTTATGGTTCTTGCCCCTGAAAACAAACTGGTTGAAGAGTTAAAGCCAAGAATTAAAAACTATAAAGAAGTTGAAGAATATATCTTGCAAGCCAAAAAGAAAAGCGAGTTTGAACGCACCGAACTTGCAAAAACCAAAACAGGGTGCAAACTTGAAGGAATTTACGCAATAAACCCCGTAAATAACAAAAAAGTGCCCGTTTTCATTGGCGACTTCGTGCTTGCAAACTACGGTTCTGGGGCTGTTATGGCAGTGCCATGTCATGACCAACGAGATTATGATTTTGCCCTTGCCCACAACCTTGAAATGATAGAAGTAATCTCAGGTGGCAACACCAAAAATAAAGCGTTTGAAAAGCAAGATTATTTAAACAAAAATTGCACTTTAATTAACAGTGCAGAGTTTAGCGGGTTAACTGTTGAAAAGGCAAAAGAACAAATTACTCAAAAATTAATAGACATGGGCATTGCCCACAAGCAAACAAACTTTAAAATGCGCGATTGGATTTTTTCAAGGCAACGCTATTGGGGTGAACCAATTCCAATGGTCTATTGCCAAAAATGTGGCTGGGTGCCAGTTGATGAAAAAGACTTACCTGTTACCCTTCCAATTGTTGAAAGTTATGAGGCAACCAAAGACGGTCAAAGCCCTCTTGCAAAAATTGAAAGTTTTGTTAACACCACTTGCCCTTGTTGCCACGGCCCCGCAAAGCGTGAAACTGACACAATGCCAGGCTGGGCTGGAAGCAGTTGGTATTTCATGCGCTATTGCGACCCTGATAACAATAAAGAATTTGCAAGTTTTGACGCTTTAAAAGCATGGCTTCCAGTTGATATTTATAATGGTGGCAATGAACACACTTGCAGGCATCTTCTTTATGCAAGGTTTTGGAACAAGTTTTTGTTTGACCTAGGTTTAAGCCCAGTTACCGAACCTTTCAAAACAAGAATAAGCCATGGAATTGTGCTTGGCGCTAACGGCATTAAAATGAGCAAAAGTTTAGGCAATGTGGTTGACCCACGAGAAGTTATCCGTGAATATGGTGCCGATAGCATAAGGCTGTGGGAAGCGTTTATGGGCGATTATTTTGAAACAGTTAACTGGAATGATGATGGCGTGCGTGCCTGCAACAGGTTAATTAACAGAATTTGGAATATGCAAGAATTTTTAACCGAAGGCACCACCCCTTCCCCTGAACTTAACTATGCAATAAATTTTGCCATAAATAAAGTAACAACAGACATTGATAATTACAAATTCAACACCGCAGTTTCAGCAATAATGACTTTAACTAACGAAATTTACAAAGTCGGCAAAATAAACAAGGCTGAATACAGGCAACTGCTAATTTTAATAAGCCCATTTGCCCCTCATGTTGCAGAAGAACTTTACACCATTTGTGGTTTTGGAACAAGCATGAAAAACGCCACTTGGCCACAAATTGACCAATCTGCACTAATTAAAAACGAAGTTGAACTTCCCGTTCAAGTTCTAGGTAAAGTTCGCGGAAAAATAATGGTAAGCCCAACCGCCACAAAAGAAGAGGCCTTAGCCCTTGCCCAACAAAATGACGATGTTAAAAAATATCTCACCACACCAATTAAAAAGGTTGTTTATGTTGAAGGCAGAATTTTAAACATCATTGTTTAAAGCAAACTTTAAAATTTGCAATTTTTCTTGTTTTTAACATAAAAAAACACTAAAATTTTAAACATATTTATTGTAAGTGGTAACCAAACTTATTAAAATTTACCAAAAATTAAAGCGCCCAAGTGGCGTTTTTTTACTAACCTATTTACAAAGCAGATAAAGCATGATATAATCTTAACAATTAAAATTAAGCATACATTTAATTCATCATCTAAAAACTTTACAGAAAATTCAAAGTAATAAGTTCACATTAAAATTTTAATAAAAAATTCAAATCGTATTTTTAATTAATGCATAGGAGGTAAAAATGAAAAAGTTAAAACCCATTGTAAAACTAATGTCAGGAGTTTGTGCTGCATCAGTTTGCCTTGCACTTTTTTCTTGTGGTTGCCCTGACAGTGAACCCTGCTACCATCCACTAGGGCTTCGAGAATATTTAGAAGCCAGCAGATATTGGGAAAGCGTGTATCAAGAAAAATATGGCACTGCAACCACAACAACCACCAAAAAAGAAACAACTCTCCCATTTACCTATGAAACTTCAAGAAGGCACCACCCACAAGTAGCAAACCCAAATGAAACTCAAGAACTTGAAAAATAACGGAAGTTTTAATAGAAATTAATTCAAACTGCTAAAAATATTAAAAATTTAGCAGTTTTTTACATTTTATTGGTTAATTTTGCACTTTTTAAATTCAGCCTTTAAACTAAAAACAAAGTGTTTAATTGGTTTAATCTTTACAAAACCCTAAGTTTTAATGTTTGGTTTTCTTAATTTACACTCGCCATC
>CAJKVX010000073.1 GCA_905203455.1 uncultured Eubacteriales bacterium | reverse complement strand
AGACTTTATAAAAGAAGGTGCTGTATGAAAACTAAAAAATTATCTTATCTAATTATGAACTTTGCACTTGTTTGTGCCTTAATTTTTGGAACTTGCTTTGGGTTCTTTAATCAAGTTGCAAATCAAATTGCCTTTGCAATTTATGAAGCACAAGACTATTTAAGCGAAAGTGCTCATGAAACTTATGACTTTGAAAAAAACACAGGTTGGCTTGCCCAAACTAATTATTATAATCAGCCTGACCCAAGTGATAGTTCTGCAACTATCAATGCTTTTGCTGGCTCAGCCACCGGCATTGACCTTACAACCTTTTTAGGGGTAACAGGGCTTTCAGTTCCATCAATCAGGTTTGATGGTTCAAGCCTGTCAGGTCCCGCTGATGACCCTGATTGTGATAACTATGTTCTTGCAATTTTAGCAAACAATGCCCCAACCACTCAAAACCAAAAAGATAGTGATGGCAACTTTGTTTATGCAGATGATGACACTGACAAAACAACCCCTTTAACTGAAGATGTTTATTATCGTTTTCAATCTTCAAACACTTTAAACTTCACAAAAAATAACTATTATGCCATTTCATTTTGGATTTACACCGAAGGAACAGCCACCGCATCATTTAGAATAAGTGGCGACTTAACTTATGAAACAACAACCCTTCAAAGCCCTGGCACATGGTCTCAATTTTACATTTTTGTTGCCAGCCATGCTGACGCTAACGACACTGTTAATTTCCATCTTCAATATGGCAATGAACAAACTATTTACACCCAAGATGGCGAGCAAGAAAGCATAACTGGTTATGTTTTGTTTGATAATTTGCATATTGACCAAATCAGCGAAACTGACTTTTTGCAAGAAACAATTAATGGTGAAGAGTTAACTCAAACCAAATTTACTTACAGCCCAAGAAAATATATATCAACAGATATTGACTCAAATTTTCAAGGCGACCTTTCAATTTATAAATTCTTTGAAGAACAAGAAGGTTTTGATAGCACCCTTGCAGATGCACAAAATTGGTATTATTATGCACCAGAAGATATTAATAATTATGTAATCGGCAATTACCAAACGGCCTACAACGCAACTGAAAATAGTTCCCCTCTTTACTTCAATGCTTCAACCGTGCTTGAAAGTGAAGAATTTAAAACCACAGGAACAGACGGAACTGACACATCTGCCCCAAGCACTTTTAACCCTAACAACAAAGTTTTAAAACTTGAAAATTATAGTTCAGTGTTAAACCTTGGCCTTGTTAGCAAAACTTTCACTGTTGAGCAGTTCGGACTTTACAGAGTTTCAATAATGCTTAAAGCAAAAGACCAAAACGCCAAAGCAACAATCATGGCAATTTCTTCAATCCCAACTGGAAATGATAGCGAGGCTGATGGCGGAACAACCTTTTCAGGCACCTCTTCTGTTTCAGCCTTCGCCGAAGATTCAGATTTCACTAACGACTGGGTTGAAGCAACTCTTTACATAAGGGGTAACGCTTTCAGAGATTTACAAACAAGGCTTGTTATTCTTGCAGAGGCTGGGTCTACCATTTATGTTGACCACATTCAAATTGAACGAATAACCACAACAAATTATTCAAATAACACAGATTCTAACAAACTTGACCTTTCACCAACAAGTGTTTTGCAAAACACAAACATAACAAATGGATTTTTCAACTTTGTTAATATCAGCGAACTTGAAGATGGCGTGTCTTACCCTCTTACCCCATCAAGTTGGACAACTAATGACACAAATTATGACGAAGAAGACATTGTTTCAGGTGTTATAACAACAAGAGAAGATATTTATGACGCGCACATTAAACCAAAAATAGGAGATGTTGAAAACCCACTTTCAGCATCAAGCCAAAAAATTAATGTGCTAGCAATTTATGCTAAACAAAAAACTGATTTATCAGGCAGTGAAGACAAAACACTTGAATTCTATTATGAAAATTCAAGCACATTCTCAGTTTCATCTTCAAACATTGTAAAAATTACTTTTGATGTTTACACCGCAAGAAGCGAAACAAGCGGTAACTTCACAGGAAATGTTATTGCAAGGTTAATTTATAACAGCACAGTTATAACTGATTTTGTAACAAATTACCAAACTCAAGGAAGCGGAACATGGGAAACTTACACAATTTATGTAAGAACAGGTGCTGCAAGCAAATCTTTAAAACTTGATTTAGGCATAAGTGATGCCCAAGGCACAGTATTTTTCAGGAATGTTAAATACACCGCCCTTTCAGAAAAAACTGTTGATGACGAAAAAATAAGCGTAAATAAACAGTATGATGAAATTCTTGCAGAAAACAACACTTGGGAAAAACAAGTTGCAAACAAAATAAGGTTTGTTGACTTTTTAAGCGACAGCGGAACAACTCACACTTCAACCCCAATTGATGGACAAAATTATTACCAAAGCCACATTTACACAGTTGATGAAGTTAAAGATGGAGACACAGTTTTGTCTGGGGATATGTTTATTGCAAACACTTCAACTGGCTTCACTTTTGGCGACACCACCCTAACTTCAGCCGACCTTGAAAGAGAAGGAAGCAAAACAGACACAGTTTTGGTTTTATATAATGACAGTGAAAAATATTCACTTGCAAACCCAATAGCCTCTTCAACTCTTGCAAAAGACGGGTTTTACAAACTTTCTGTTTGGGTAAAAACAAGCGAAAGTGTTGGAGACAACTTTAACATAATTTTCAAAAATGTTAACACAACTTTCAGCAAAGTTAACACATCAAATGTTACTGAAAACAACGGATATTGTGAATATGTTGCCTATGTTAAAACTGGAAGTTCTGCAATAAGCGCAGTTGAAATTCAGTTTGAACTTGGAACAAGCGAAAACAAAGTTGCAGGCTACGCCTTAATTAGTGACATCAGCATTGACACGCTTGATGAAGAAACCTTTAACAGCGAAACCGAAAACTTAACTGGTAACGAAGCAAACATAAAAGTTAATGATTTCAGTTCTTCAGCATCTTCAAGCACATCTTCTGGTGACGACTTAGATGACAACACTCAACTTATAATCTTCTTTGCAGTGTTCTCTTCACTTTTACTAGTTATTGCCATTGTTATTGCAGTGTTCTCTTACGGCCTTAGAAGGTTTAGAAAACAGAATGCCATTGTTGGTGAAAACCAAGCAAATGTTAACACAAAACCAACCAACAAAAATGACGCACCAAAGAAAGATGGTTTTGTATAATAGTAACCAAAAAAAGTTCCAGAAGTTTGGAACTTTTTTTATCGTCAAGTTAAAATTCAATTTCAACTTATTGGCCTTTTAAATGTTTGTTAAATTTTTATCGCTAAGTTAAAAAATTAAAGTTTCAACCTATTGGCATTTTAAGTGTTTGTAAACTTTTTTATTACTAATTTTAAACTTAAAATTTTAATTAAATGGTCTTTAAAGCACTTATAAACTTTTTATTACTTAGTTTTTAATCAACAACAACATAAACATTATATTTCGTTTAAATATGCCAACAAAATTATGACAATAAAAAATTTAAGTTAA
>CAJKVX010000072.1 GCA_905203455.1 uncultured Eubacteriales bacterium | reverse complement strand
AATAAATTGTATACAAAAACTTTTATTGGTTTATTTTTCAGTTTATCAGTTTACGACAGTTGTTTTATCGCGATTTGTAACAGAATTTGTATGTAATTTGATGCAAATTATTTTAGAATTACCAGCAAACCAGCAAACCAGCAAAATTGACATTAATTTTTATATAAATCTAGCAAAAAACTATATTGTTTTAAGGCGTTTCTTGCCGTTTTTGCTTGACTATAAAAATTTAAAACAAGTTCCCAAAACCTTTTGCTATGATTCATTTCTACTAAATGGCACAACTCGTGAACCAAAATGTAATCAATAACGCTTGGCGGAAGCATAACAACTCTGAAATTAATGCAAATTTGACCTCTTGAATTACAACTCCCCCATCTTCCCTTTGAGTCAGTTATTTTAAACGATGTAAATTGAAGTTTAAATTGCTTTGCTAGAAATTCAATTCTGCTTTCAAGAATTTTCTTTGCAAACTTTTTATACCATTGTTTTAAATATTTAAGCCGTTTTTCTGGCAGAACCTTTTTAGGAAAGATAATTTGCATGTTGTCATCAAGTTCAATATTTTTCACATTAGCAAGCAAAATGGTATATTTATTTCCATAAACCAACACTTTTTCATATGAAATTATGTCTTGAAATTTCATTAAAGTCGAATTAATTATTGTCAACTTATTCTTAATCCAGTCTTGTTTACTTTCAACAAATTTATTTATTTCACTTTCAGACATTTTTAATGGCGCTTTTACAACCACGCTTCCATTTTTCATTATTGTGATTGAAACGCTTCTTCTATTGCTTCTTGTAACCTCATCAGGGATAATCAAAATTCACAGTCTCCTTACCAGTTAATTATATCAAAAAGAGCATATGTTAAACAATAATTTAATTAGATTTAGTTAGATATTTTTGATTATTTTGTTGGTTTGTAACAAAATTTTAGTTAACGAATGAAATGCTTTTTAAATTGTTTGACTTAACTTTTTAATTCTTATAAACTTATATTGAATAAATATATTTAAGAGGTTGTGCTTATGCCAGGAATTGATAGCGATTTAATTCGCGGACACATTGACACCATAATTTTAAACATTTTAGGTGAAGGTGATAAATATGGTTATGAAATTTGCAAAGAGGTTGAGGTTAAAAGCAATGGTGCTTATGAACTTAAACAACCAACTTTATATAGTTGCTTAAAAAGGCTTGAAAGTCAAGGGTTGATATCTTCTTATTGGGAAGATAGTGATATTGGCGGAAAAAGACATTACTATAAATTAACCGAAGATGGTCAACTTGCATACAGAAAAAATCAAGAGGATTGGAAAAGGTCAAAACAAATTATTGACAACTTAATTTCAACAGACTCCCCTGCCCCTAAAACTGAAACTGAGAGCAATGTAGAAAAACAAGAAAATGCCAATAATTCAACTCAAACTGACGCAGAAGATTATGATTATTTAAGTGGCGAAAAGTTAATTTTTGATGAAATTGACAAAGAAGTTGAAAATCAAGACCAAGGCTTGGTTGATGTTGATAGCGAAAGTGAATATTTCCCTAACAAAGAAAGTGAGCTTGAAAAACAAAATGGTCTTGAAATTGTGAAAGATGAACAATTGCCATTTGAAAATAATGACTATTCATCATATTGTGTTCACCTTGTTAAAAATGATAAAGAAGATGACAAAACCCAAACTCAAAGTGAAACCACCACAGATTTAAAGTCAACTGATGATGACATTTTATCTCTTCTTGGTCATTATGATAACAAAGAAACTCAAACACAAAATGAAGAGGAAGTTGCAGTTGAGCCAGAAAATGAATTTTTGGCTAAGTTTATAACGGGGAAATACAGTGAATATAACCCTAACAGGGAAGAATATATTGAGGCATTAAAACAAAAAGAACAACAAGAAAAAGAGCAAAAACTTCTTGAAGAAGAATTAAAAAAACAAGAAGAACTTGAAAAGGCAAATGCACTTGTTACCGAAGATTTAAGCGAAATTAATGATGCAGAAGAATTCAAGGAAGATGATGTTGAAAGAAAAATTTCAAGTTATTTTGACACGGTTGATGCCGAAAGTGCTATTCTTGATGCCCCTGAAATAACTGAAAAAAATTCACCTGCTCAACCTTCTGCTTATGCTTATGAAAATAAGGTAAGTGATGAAACCAATTCTAATCAATTAGATTCATTTGAAAACTCTCGGTTTAACCAAAATAATGTTGATAGCATTAATGAAAATCAATATAACACCGAGCAATTTGAAAGTGTTACTAACAAAAACAGTGATAATAACCCCTATTCAAACATTACCTATTTTAATATTAACACCCCAAAAGAAGAAGAGGTTCTTGATGTTACAAGTGATGAAGTTTTAAACGACTTTGCAAATAAGTATGATGCTGATTTGCCAGTAAATAATGATAGCGATGAAATTGTTTTAGACCTTTCAAAAAATCAAGATGACGATGCCATTGTTATGGATTTTTCACAAAATAATGATAATGAAAATGAAGCTGAAACACCACAAGATAAATCTTACAACGCTAACGAAGAAGATGATTATTCAAGTTTTATGGCTGACTTAGAGGAAAGCGGAGTTGACCCTAAAGATGTTAAACCATTTGAAAATAAAATTGATTTAACCAGCGTTTATGACAAAACGGGAAACACCAGCATTTCCCCTACCTATACAGACATTGAAGCAAAGCAAAAATTAAATGAACTTGCAGGCGGAAACATCAACGCAAAACTTTTAGACGATTCACAAAATGATGACACTGAACAAGAAATGAAAGTTGATGAAAGTTTAAGCGGAGAAGTAAAACCTCTTGATAACACCATCAGACCAAAAGATTTAAGCAACCTTAAATCAGATTTACAGCAGGAAGGAATAACGGTAAGGCCTTATTATAAATCAGTTAAAGAGCCACCAACAACTAAAACTTTTATTGAAACCAACAAAATTAAAATGGTTAGAAATTGGATTGTGTTCTTTGTTGAAGCAGTGTTACTTGGAATTACTCTTCTTATTGTAAACAGGTTAAATATAACACAAAACACTTTTATGGATACTTACATTTACTTTGTTTGTGGTCTTGCTGTCATTTTAATTTTAGCAATGTTCTCAACCATTAAATATTGGATAAATCCATATAAAAAAGTTACCGCTAAATATGCACCAAGAATTTCTCATTTGTTCGCTCTTTTATTCACTGTTCAGTTCTTTGTTATTATTTATTGTATTAATCTTCAATTTGGATTTTACAGTTTTTCACAAACAAATTATAACCATTTAAATTGGATTGTTCCTTGCGTTGTGTGCTTATGCCCTATTATTCAATCAATAGTTTATGAAATTTTATATAAATCTAAGAATTTTCACATTTAAAATTTAAGTTAAAACTAAATTATAATTGCAAATCAAAACTTCTCTTTGTTTTAGGGAAGTTTTATTTTATGTGGATTCTATTCTTTTTAAACTTGGCAATGCTAAAAGAAATGGCATACAACATTTTTATTATTTTGTGGGTTATCTTCTCATTAAAAACTATTAGCCAAGTGATAAGAAACCTGG
>CAJKVX010000071.1 GCA_905203455.1 uncultured Eubacteriales bacterium | reverse complement strand
TTCTTGACAAAAAAATCTTATTAAAATAATATGCTCCCTCACTTTCACCCCACCAAAAATTCAATGCAAACAAAGTATAGCAATACCCACCACCCCCTCCCCCTAGCAAATCAAAACCCTTACCGCCACACCCTAGCAAATAAAAGCCATTACCGCCCTCAACAAAAAACCAACTTTAAAAACAAAAAAAATAAAGTCGTAAGAATTCCTTACAACTTTTAATTTTTAAAATGATTTTAGTGTTTATATAAAATTTTATTTTACACTTCACATTAACTGTTTAAACATTTGGTCAATGCACTTTTTCTTTTGCTCTAAATTTGGGTGAACATAAAGGTTTAAGGTTGTGTTTATGTTACTGTGCCCTAAAAGCACGCTTACCGTTTTGTAATCACACTTGCTTTCAATGCACCGTGTTGCAAAACTGTGCCTTAGACCATGAAATTTAAAATTTTCAATTCCAAGCGTGCTTAAAAATTTTTTATAATAATTTCGATAGGCTCTTGGTTCTGTTGGCACAGGCGAATTAGTTAAAACATAATAATCATCATTAACTAACTTTTTTAACGGCTTAATAATTTTTAATAAATTTGAAGAAATTGGAATGTCTCTTATTGAGTTTTTGGTTTTAGGGTAATCACAAATAATTTTGGTGTATCTCTTATCTCCGTCAATCACATAAATTCTTTGAATGGTGCGCCTTACTTTTATCACTTGGTTTTGCAAATCAATATCTTTCCACAAAAGCCCGCAAACCTCACCTATTCGCATTCCCGTTGAAAGACAAAGGCAAATGCCAAAATTTTTGAAAGTGAAATTTTCATAAACATATTTCATTATTTTTTTGTGGTCAGTTTTGCTTAGAACTTTTAATTCTGCTTTTGTTTTTTGTTGCGGAAACTTAATGTTAATTTGCCTGTAACAAAATAAGCCAAGTTTTTGCGCAAATTTAATAATCATTTTTAAAACAATAACAATATCTTTAATGGTTTTTATGCTTAACCCTTGGTTAATTTTTTCAAGCACAAATTTCTGCACATCATCTTCATTTATTGTTTGAAAATTTTTAAAATATGGCAAAATGTGGTTTTCAATTAAAATAACATACACTGAAAATGTTGACGCTTTAACAAATTTTTCTTTGTCCTCCTTCCATAACCTAACAATCTCTTCTAAACTTTTTCTTTTGTTCATTTTTGTCTCCTTTAAATTTAAACTGTCAATGCATAATTGCACAATGAATTTTATATCACTTAACACTAAAAATTTAAACTGTCAAAAAAATATATTGCCACACAATTATGCAACAATATATTTTAAATGAACAATATAATCTAAAACCTTTTAACTTAATAATACCTATTTTTCTTCAGCCAATTCCTCTTTATTCTTTTTTGTTTTTTTAGGCTTTTCTTTTTTAACTTTTTCAGCTTTCTTTTTTTCTTTTTTGTTTTCTTTAATGTGCATTTTTTGTTTTAAAAGATTAAACATATCATTGTCTTTTTTTGCTTCTCTAACCTTTTCAACTCTTTCAGGTAACTTTTTGCCAACAACAGGCAACTTAACATTATCTTTTCTTTCCCTTACTTCAAGTTGATTAAATGGCACTGAAATTTTATTACGCTTAAATTCGTTATAAACCCACTCCATAACAAAATAATAAACTTCCCAATAATCTTCATTATCACACCAACAATTAGCAAAGAAATCAAGACTTGAAGCATTCATTGTTTTAAGCCTGCAAAATGGAGCGGGGTCAAGATAAACTCTTCCATCACTTTTCATAACATCAGTTACAATTTTTTTAACAAGTTCAACATCACTTTCATAAGCCACTGAAAAAGTGAAGTCAATTCGCCTTTTCTCATTTGCCCCAAGGTTAATTACTGAAGAGTTAACAATTGTTGAGTTTGGCAAGGTGACTTTTTTGTTATCACTTGTTAAAAGTGTTGTGAACAAAAAGTTAATGTCTGTAATATTGCCTTCAACCCCGTCAACAATAATGTAATCACCTTTTTTAAACATATGGTTTGAAACAATAACAATTCCATTTGCAAGGTTTGCCATGTTTGTTTCAAGAGCCATGCCCACTGCAAGAATTAATGCACTAATTGCAGTCAAAATTCCTGAAATTTCAATTCCAACTTGGCTTAATAATAACAAAATTAAAACTAACCACAAGCAAAATTTAAGCGCAGTGCAAATAAATTGCTGGGCAATCTTTTCCATTTTTGTTTTTGAAAGCATCTTGCGAACTAAACCAAGAATAACTTTAATAAGCAAAACACCAACCAGCAAAATTACAAAAAACCAAACTATGTTCCACACATTTGTTTCAAAGTAATTGACAATGCTGTCCCAAATGCTTGACCAATCCATACAATCTTTCTCCTAAATCGTTGAAAGTAGTATATAACTTAGGAAAAATCAAGTCAACAACTTAAAAACTTTTTACAAAAAATTTCAAATTTGTAAAAAATTAGCGTAAATTAGTCATGCTTTTTACAAATTTAAACTAACAAAAAGAAAGTTTGACAATTCTTAATAAATTTAATAAACTTATTGCATGAATAATCAAAATACTAAATTTTCAATTCTAAGCCAAATAAAACAAAAAGCATTCCAATGCGGAATCTCTTCAAATGAAGTTAACTTTGCAAAAAGTTTGGTTGATAACAAAAATAAAGACCCTGATGTTTTTGTTTGCGAGGGGTTATGGGCTGCCAACAAATTGATTGACAATAACTTTGAAGTTTTAATGTTTTTGTTTAATGGCGAAAATCTTGAAAACCAAAATGACCAAAATTTAAAACTGATTTTAAAAATGGCAAATTATGCAAAGCAAAATTTCAGTTTGTCACAAAAAGCGTGCAAAAAAATTAGTGATAGAGATGGTTTTGATGAATTTTTCATTATTGCAAAACTGAAAACTTACACAACCAAAACCATTGAAAATGCAATTAAAGGCAAAACAAACATTCTTGCAATGGTTATGGACGGGCTTGAACAGCCTGGAAACATTGGTGCAATTTTAAGGTCTTTTGATTGCGCAGGCGGAGATTTTGCAATAATAACCAACAAACAGGCAAAACTAACCAACAGCAGGCTTGTTAGGGCAAGTTTGGGTGCAAGTTTTCTTGTTCCTTGCCTTGAATTAAACATTAATGAGGCTCAAAGTTGGCTTCAAGAAAACAATTTTAAATGTGTTGTAACAGACCTTCAAGCAACTAAAAGTTTTAAAAATGAAGATTACGGCGGAAGAATTGCCATTGTTGCAGGGAACGAACACACAGGCATTTCTCCATCATGGCGAAGCCTTAAAAACTCTCAAAGCGTTATTATTCCAATGCTTGGCAGTTGTGAATCTTTAAATGTTGGGTTCGCTTCAACCCTTGTTGCCTATGAAGCAGGTTTAAAGAAGTTTAGTTCAGGCAAAACCAAACTTAAATTTTAACCCTTCACTGCAACAAAAAAGCATTTACCAATTCATTTAAAAAAGCCCGTTTTTAACATAAATTTTATATAACAGCAACACTTTTTGCAGTTTTTAAGAATTTTATTGCAATTTAATAGCAAATTAAAATTCAAAATCTGCAAAAACCAACAAAATCATTTTGAATTTAAATAAAAATTAATCAAAA
>CAJKVX010000070.1 GCA_905203455.1 uncultured Eubacteriales bacterium | reverse complement strand
TCAAAAAAGTTTTAAAGAAGATAAATTTATGTTTTTTATTTAAAATTGTTAGAAAGTCTAACTTTAAAATATTTTTTGCGGATTGTTTGCTTTTTTTACTTTTTAATAGGTATAATAACATTACACACTAAGTTTTAAAGGAGAAAGATGCATGAACATTATTGAGGTAGAAAACTTAACGCATGATTATGGGCATGGCAGAGGGGTGTTTGATGTGTCTTTTGCGGTAAAACAAGGGGAAGTTTTTGGCTTTTTGGGACCTAATGGTGCGGGAAAATCAACAACAATAAGGCATATTATGGGGTTTTCTCGTCCTCAAAAAGGCGAAACAAAAGTTTTTGGGCTTGAAAGTTTTCATAACTATTACAAAATTCTTTCCCGTGTGGGTTATCTTCCAGGTGAGATTGCATTGCCTGAGGGGCTTACGGGAACTGAGTTTGTTAAAATGATGGGAGATTTAAGGAAAAGTAACAACCAAGAAAGGCTTAATTATCTTCTTGAAAAATTTGACCTTAGTCTTAACATTGACACAAAAAGCATGAGCCTTGGAGATAAGCGTAAACTTGCCATTGTTACAGCCTTTATGCATGACCCTGATGTTTTGGTTCTTGATGAGCCAACAAGCGGGCTTGACCCAATTATGCAACAAAATTTTATCGATTTTATTCGTGAAGAGAAGAAAAGGGGAAAAACAATTTTGCTTTCTTCACATATGTTCAGTGAAGTTGAGGCAACTTGTGACAGAGTTGCAATAATTAAAGACGGAAGAATTGTTTCAACCTTTGAAACTGATTCAATTAAGCACAATGAAAACAAAAATTTTGAAGTTTATTTTTATGATGAAGCGGAACTAAATAGGTTTGTGGCAGAAATGCCAAAAGCAAAAATTGTGGTTGACCAAATTAAAAAATTTGGAATTAAAAGTGTTGATGCTAAAAATTTAAAGGCAATTGTTTCAGTTCAAGATAAAGACATTAACGAAGTTGTTATGCTTATTTCTAAATTTAATGTTAAAGAGTTTAGGCAAATAAGTTTTACACTGCAAGATTATTTCATGCAGTTTTATTACGAAGATAAAGATTTTGGGGGTGCATTGGTATGGAAGAAAAAGTAATAAGCGTTAGCCACCTTACCAAAGATTATGGCAACAACCACGGCATTTTTGATGTGAGTTTTGATGTTTACAAGGGTGAAACTTTTGGCTTTGTTGGAACAAACGGCAGTGGAAAAACCACAACAATAAGGCATATTATGGGGTTTTTAAAGGCAAAAGAGGGCAAGGTTTCGGTGCTTAATATGGACGCATGGAAAAATTCTTGTGAAATTAAAAAATTTGTTTCTTATGTTCCGGGTGAAATTGCTTTTCCTGATTTACCAACGGGAATTTCATTTTTAAAAAACCAAGCTGAACTTTTAAACCTTAAAGATATGGATTATGCAAATTATCTTACAAAAAGGTTGCAACTTGACCCATCTGCATCATTAAAACGAATGAGCAAGGGCATGAAACAAAAAACTGCAATTGTTGCAGCGCTTATGGCAAATAAAGACATTTTGATTTTAGACGAACCAACAACAGGGCTTGACCCACTTATGCGTGAAACTTTTCTTGAACTGATTGAAGAGCAAAAAAAGCAGGGCAAAACAATTCTTATGAGCAGTCAGTTGTTTGATGAACTTGAATCAACTTGCGACAGAGTGGCACTAATCTATAACGGAAGAATAATAGACATTTGCAAAATTGCAGACCTTAAAAATTCGTCAACCAAGGCATATAAAATTGAGTTTTTAAATGAGAATGACTACATGGAATTTAAAAAATTAAGTTTTAAAATTATTAGAGACCAACAACAATATTTTCAGGTAACCATTCAAATTGAAGATAAAGATGTTAACAATTTGTTTAAAACCTTAGCAAAATTCAAGCTTAAATTTATTGCCGAAGTTAAAAACAACCTTGAAAAGCATTTTAAAGAAGTTCTTGCAAGGCAAGTAAAAGGAGGAAAATAATGTTTAGCAAAGCACTTTTTAAACAGTCAATGAAGGCAAATTGGATAAAGTGGGTTGCAGTTACCCTTGCAACCAGCGTTATGCTTGCCATTGTTATTATTGTTTTAGGAAGCATTGATATTAATGGAATAAGAACCTCACTAAAACAAGTTTTTCAAGATGCCGACCAACAGGCATATGTTCAAGAAAACGCGGTGGATAGTTATGATTTAACGCTTTCTGCCTATGAATTTGAAGATTCATTGACAACCAATTTAGACTCAGCCCTTGCTGATGGTACACTTGAAAGTTTTAGAACTTTTTGGGGCATGATTGATTTGGCAAATGCCCAAATGATACAAAACATGCTTGCAAGTCAAGGGTTTCTTGACGGCATGAGCGAAGAAGAACAGTTAGAGTTTTGTGAAGAATTTTTGACGGTTGCAAAACAAACTGATGTTAACACTGAGGATGCAACACAGTTTAGAGATGGTTTGCAGGTTGTGTTTGAAGAAACTTACAAAAACTTGGTTTACACCAATGCCTATGCAACCGAACTTGAAGAAACGCAAGATGAAAACACTGCTCTTGAAAGTGCACAACAGGCAGAAGTTTTGGCAGGTGATGTTATAGGTGAATATAAACGCTTGATAAGTGAACAGCCAAGTTTGCTTGCTGATTTAAAAGAGGCATCTAAAATTTTTGTTAATGACATGCTTTATTATGAAGTTTTCAACAGTTACAAAACTGAGGTTGGTGAAGACCAAGCAAAGGTTTATGCTGTTGCAATAAAAGTTATGTCAAACTCAGCAATAAGCACTTATGAGTTTTACCAAGATGAGGGTTATGAAAAAGATTACTCCAAAGAACAAGCCAGTGCAAGCATAACCGACCAAATTCCTGAAGATGTTGCCGAAGCCCTTTCAGAACTTGGCAATATGGATATTTACGGGCTTATTATTGGTTCAATTTTCTACCGCATTGCGGGAATTCTTCTTCCAATGGTGTTTGTTATTATGACGGCTAACGGCCTTCTTGCGGGGCAGATTGATTCAGGGTCAATGGCTTATGTTCTTTCAACCCCAACAAAAAGAAGAACAGTAACAGTAACCCAAATGGTTTATCTTATGCTTTCATTGCTTGCAATGTTTGCCGTTGTAACAGTGGTTAGTGTTGTTTCAATTTTCATTGTTGGCGGAAATGACTTTGCAATTAACTTTTCTGAAATTTTGTTGTTTAACCTTGGCGCATTTTTAACAATGTTTGCCTTTGCGGGTTTCTGCTTTATGTGTTCAGCAATCTTTAACCGCACAAAATATTCACTTTCAATTGGTGGTGGAATTTCAATTTTCATGTTGGTTTGCACAATTTTAGGGCTATTTGGCTCTCAGGTTGTGCCATCAGCAATGCGAATTGACCAAATGAATTTCTTTAACTATCTTTCAATTATAACCCTGTTTGACACCACTGCAATTCTTAACGGAGCAATTTCATACTTGTGGAAGTTCGCAATTTTGTTTGGAATTGGACTTATAACATTCATTATTGGCGTCTTCTGTTTTGATAAAAAAGACCTTCCACTTTAAAAAATTTTAGTTGAATAATTAAAACTTAATTCACAAAAATTTTATATCTAAATTTTTTATTAAAATAACAATAAAATAAGAGAGTTAAAGGCTCTCTTATTTGTTTTTGATTAA
>CAJKVX010000069.1 GCA_905203455.1 uncultured Eubacteriales bacterium | reverse complement strand
TTTACATTAGAAGAGGTATTTATGAACAAAAATAATAAAACTTCACAACAAAATAAAAAAATTTGCGTGCTTGATGGTAAAAGCATATGTAACAATTGCGGGAACTGTTTAATGTGTGACCTTGACCCTAATAAAGTTTGTGATAACTGCGGAAAATGCCTTAATTCATTTAACACTGATGAAAAAGGTTATGTTAAAATTAACATTGACAGTGTTGACACATCAGGGGCTAAGGTTGAAGATTTTTATAAATATCTTGGGCTTGATGATGAAGACGATGCTTAAACCATAAAAACAGCATAAAACTAACCAAAAGCAAAAAGCAAAATTTTACTAGTTTTTTTTATTATTGCATTTATATGCAATATGAATTTAATGTTTGCTATTGCTTGACAAGTTTTGCTTGTTATGTTATCTTATTTCTGTTAGGGGTGTAGTTCATCGGTAGAATAAGAGTCTCCAAAACTCCTGAGGAGGGTTCGATTCCTTCCACCCCTGCCAATTTCAAAGCACTCACAAACTTGTGGGTGTTTTTTGATTCTACTTAATCCAATTCAACAATAATATATGTTTTTTATTTAAAAGTGGGGGTTATTAGTTTTAAATAGCAAACCAAAGCAGGTTTTTATTAACTTTAAAATCTACTGCAAAGTTATTGATTAAAATTTTTCTTTAAGTAAAATTAAATTAAAAAGAGGGGAATATGGAATTTGAAATGAAACTGCAACCTAAATTTTTTGACCATATAAAAAATGGTCAAAAAATTTATGAAATTAGGTTAAATGATGAAAAACGCAAATTAATTGATGTTTCAGATGTTATAGTTTTTAAAAAAGAGCCTGATTTGTTGCAATCAGTAAGAACCAGGGTTGAAGAACTAAAACATTTTGCGACCTTTGAAGATGTGCTTGAAAACATTCCACTTGCTGAAATTGGCTTTGATGGTTTCAATACAAAAGAAGTTATAGATATTTATCATAATTTTTATTCACCAAAAGATGAATTATTTTATGGTGTTCTTGCAATTAAAATTAAGTTGATTTGATTTATGTTTTAGTTTTTGCTAAAAAATAAATAGTTGTGGAGCAAATAATTATTTTTAGAATCACTAAAATAAATTTTAAACTTTATTCATCAAATGAAAATTTAATTTTTAGCAATTTAAAAATTGAATGACAATGGTTAAATTATTTGGTCCTAACTTATTTGTGTGTTACAATTGGTTAGAATTAATAAGGGGGGGGGAATGTTGTGAAAAAGAAAATTAATGTAACCGAAGCAATTTTTCCAATGCCTGTGTTAATGATTGCAACTTACAATGAAGATGGAACAATTGATGTTATGAATGCAGCATGGGGCACAATGCTTGAAAGAGACCATTTGATTTTAAATTTAAGCGAAAACCACAAAACAGTTAAAAACATTAAACGAAAAAAATCTCTTACTGTTAGCATTGCCGATGCAAAACATGTTAAAGAGGCTGATTATTTTGGTGTTGTTTCAGGGAATGACACTGCGGATAAATTTAAAAACAGCAAACTCACAGCAACCAAATCTATGCTGGTTGATGCTCCAATAATTAACGAATTTCCAATTTGCATGGAGTGTGAATTTGTTGAATATCAAAATGATAAATATGGCTGTGGGGTTATTGCAAAAGTTGTAAATGTTAGCGCTGATGAAAGCATCATAAAAGATGGCAAGGTTGACATTTCACTTCTTAATGCCATTGCTTTTGACCCTTACACTCACGGCTATTACACAATTGGCAAAAGAGTTGGAAACGCATTTAGTGATGGGTTGAAATTAAAAATTTAACAATCATAGTGTTTTATTAAAATAAAAAATATCTATCAAGGTGTTTGTGATAGATATTTTTGTTTTAAACTTGACTTTAAGGCGACATTGGCTTTATACTTTAAATAAAATTATTTGTTATGGAATAAAAAATGAAAGAAGTTTTTGAAATTGATTTATACACAGATGGTGCATGCTCGGGTAATCCGGGAGTAGGCGGTTGGGGAGTTGTTTTGGTTTATGGAGATTTTTTTAAAGAGTTTTCGGGGGCAGAACCAAACACAACAAACAATAGAATGGAACTTACCGCAGTTGTTAAAGGTCTGCTTGCTTTGAAATTTAGTTGTAAGGTTAATTTATATTCAGACTCAGCGTATGTTGTAAATGCCTTTACCCAAAAATGGATTTATAACTGGCAAAACAATGGTTGGATTGGTGCAGATAAAAAAGAAGTTAAAAATCAAGATTTGTGGAAACAATTGTTTGAACTTACAAAAATTCATGATGTAACATTTAACAAAGTTAAAGGCCATGCAGACAATGAACTAAACAACAGGTGTGATAAACTTGCCACAAGTGCAATTGTGGAATATAATAAAACGCATATAGGAGAAAATTTATGATAGCAATTGAATTAATTAGAAATAATCCTGAATTGGTTAAGGAAAACATTAGAAAAAAGTTTCAATACAGTAAACTTGAACTAGTTGATAAAGCAAAAGAATTAGATGAAAATATAAGAAAATTAAAGGCAGAAAGTGAAAATTTGCGCAGTTTAAGAAATGCAAAAAGTGCAGAAATAGGGAATTTAATGAGAAATAAGCAAATTGAAACTGCCAATTCAATTAAAACGGAAGTTGTTGAAATTAACAATAAAATTACATCTAACGATGAAAAGCAAACCGAATTTGAAGCTAATTTAAGGGAAATTATGTTGCAAATTCCAAACATAATTGACCCAAGCGTTCCAATTGGCAAAGATGATAGTGAAAATGTTGAAATTCAGCGTTTTGGAGAACCAAAAGTTCCAAATTTTGAAATTCCTTATCATGCAGACATTTTAACAGCCCTTGGTGGGCTTGATATTGATGCAGCAAGAAAAACCAGTGGCAATGGGTTCTATTACTTAATTGGAGATATTGCAAGACTTCAAAGTGCAATTCTTTCTTATGCAAGAGATTTTATGATTGAAAAAGGTTTTACCTATGTTATTCCGCCTTTCATGATAAGGCACGATGTTGTTGATGGAGTAATGAGTTTTGCCGAAATGGAAAACATGATGTATAAAATCGAGGGTGAAGACTTATATTTGATTGGAACCAGCGAACACAGCATGATTGGCAGATTTAAAAACACCATTTTAAAAGAGAATGAATTGCCTTTAACTTTAACTTCTTATTCTCCATGTTTTAGAAAAGAAGTTGGAGCCCACGGAATTGAAGAAAGAGGGCTTTACAGAGTTCATCAGTTTGAAAAACAAGAAATGATTGTTGTTTGCAAACCGGAAGAAAGCATGATGTGGTATGAAAAATTATGGAGATTTACGGTTGAATTTTTCAGGTCTTTAAATATCCCCGTTAGGCAACTTGAATGCTGTTCAGGTGATTTGGCAGATTTAAAAGTTAAAAGTTGTGATGTTGAGGCTTGGAGCCCACGCCAGCAAAAATATTTTGAAGTTGGCTCTTGCTCAAACTTAGGAGATGCCCAAGCAAGAAGGCTTGGAATAAGGTTTAAAACACAATCAGGCAATGTTCTTGCACACACATTAAACAACACAGTTGTTGCACCGCCAAGAATGTTAATTGCCTTTGTTGAAAATAACTATAACAGAGATGGTTCAATTTCAATTCCTGAGCCTTTAAGACCATATATGGGCGGGCAGGGGAGCATAAAACCACCAGTAAAATAAATTTAACAATTCAACAAATTGAAT
>CAJKVX010000068.1 GCA_905203455.1 uncultured Eubacteriales bacterium | reverse complement strand
ATTTAAAATAATTATCAAATTTTATCAGTAACCGCTCTAAGCCCCTTTGGATAATAATTTTTAAGCCTAGATAAACTTACCTTTCCCCCGCCTAAAACAAAGCCATCTTTCATTACACAAACAAAACCATTAATGTTTGAATTAACTTCAATTTCTTCCCCTTTTAAATAAGAGACAACACTTTTTTCATCTAACTCAATTTTAAATTTAAAAAACTTACCACAAACTTTAAAAAATTGATGATGCGGAATAACTCTTCCCTTTTCAATTTTGCCAATGTTTACCCCGCATGAAATGAAACTGGCATCTTTATCTAAAATTTCACCAAAATTGCTCCCAAAAATATTATCTTTAATTTTAACAAAATGCTCAAATTTTAGCCCATCAGTAGTTTCATGAATAAACTTTTGAATTAAATTTTGCTCTTGTTTTGAAGGTTTTTGCAGTTTTTGTGCAATTTTATTCTTACTGTTATGCAGTTTTTCTTCATTTTTTGCAAAACTACTGTCATTTTTCTGTAAAAGGCACATAAACTGCCCTTCACCAACTCCATCTTGTGGGTAAAATCTTGTGCAAAAGGCAAGGTCATGTTCTTCATTTAAAATTTTTCCATCATGACTTACCCGTATAATTTTATCATCAGGTTTTATAATTTTAAGCCCCAGTTCGTTTTTTGCAAACAACATAACCTCTTCATTTTCAATGGTGTTAAAAGTGCAGGTTGAATAAACCATATATCCCCCCGCTGTAAGCATTTTATATGCGCTTTTCAAAATCTCCTTTTGTCTTATTGCGCACGCTTTAACAGAAGCAACGCTCCACTCTTGAATTTGGTCAGGGTTTTTCCTAAACATTCCCTCACCACTGCAAGGTGCGTCAACCAAAATGCAATCAAAAAAACTTTCAAATTCATCTTCAAGTTCTTTGGGGCTGTTGTTTGTAACAACAACATTACTAAGCCCCAATCTTTCAACATTTGAAAACAACACGCCCGCCCTTTTATTTACAATTTCATTTGAAACTATAAGCCCGCTTCCATTCATTCTAAGGGCAAGGTCAACAGTTTTTCCACCAGGGCTTGCACATAAATCCAAAACCCTTTTGTGAGCCAGGTCTAAAAACATGCTTGCTGGTGCCATGCTTGAAGGTTCTTGCAAATAAATAAGCCCTGCATGGTGAAACCAAGTGTTGCCAAGTTTTTCTTCGCCTAAAAGTTTATACCCATAATCACAAAAACTTAATTTATTAACACCAATGTTTGTAACTTTTAAAATTTGCTCAGCACTTGCCAAATTAGTGTTTAAAACAACACCCTTTGCACTCTTGCTAATCATGCTCTGCTGATATTTTTCAAACTCTTCTTTGCCAAGCAACCTTTCCATTTGCTCTTCAAACTGCCTTAAACCCATACTTATCCCCTTATTTTATAATTAAACCATAAATTTGCTAATTTTTCAAATATATTTGTTTTTTGTGTAAATCTCTTTATGATACTTTTCACAAAAAACAAAAATCCTTGCGTTTGGTAAAAATATAAAAAAGCAACTCGCATTTGTTAAAGTTTAAATCATTTTAAATATTTTTGAATAAACTATTTTAATTTTCATTCTTTTGTGATAGAATAAAGTGTTGTCAAATTTAAGTTGGAGAAAAGAAATGAATAATAACATAAGAAATATAGCAATTGTTGCCCATGTTGACCATGGCAAAACAAGTCTAGTTAATGAACTTTTAAAACAAGGCGGTGTTTTTCGTGAAAACCAAGAAGTGGCTGACCGCGTTATGGACAGCAACGCCCTTGAAAAAGAAAGAGGAATAACAATTTTAAGCAAAAACGCATCTTTTATGTATAACGGCGTTAAAATTAATGTTGTTGACACCCCAGGCCACGCAGATTTTGGCGGTGAGGTTGAAAGAGTTTTAAAAATGGTTGATGGGGTTTTGCTGGTTGTTGATGCCTATGAAGGAACAATGCCTCAAACAAGGTTTGTTTTGCAAAAGGCACTTGAACTTAATCACAAAATTATTGTTGTTGTTAACAAAATTGACCGTAAAGACGCCCGAATTGATGAAGTTATTGACGAAGTTTTGGAATTGTTGCTTGAACTTAACGCTTCAAGCGAACAACTTGATTGCCCATTTGTTTTTGCATCTGCAAGGTTAGGCATTGCAAGTCTTGACAAAACAAAACTAGGCACAGACATGAAGCCACTAATGGACACAATTGTAAACTATATTCCCGCCCCAAGCGGAGATGAAAACTTACCATTTTCAATGCTTGTTTCTTCATGTGAACAAAATGATTACCTTGGTAAACTTGCTGTTGGCAAGGTTGAAAACGGCAAAGTAAGCGTTAATGAAACTGTAAGCGTTGTTAATTTTCATGACACCAGCAAAATTACCAATTTTAAAATCAGCAATATTTTTGCTTTTGAAGGGCTTAAAAGAGTTCCTATAACAAATGTCAATGTTGGGGATATCATCTGCATTGCAGGGTCAAATGATGTCACCATTGGAGACACAATTTGCAGCAAAGATAACCCCGTTCCAATTCCATTTGTAAAAATTAGTGAGCCAAGTGTTGAAATGGAATTTAGTGTCAACAACTCACCTTTTGCTGGAACAGAAGGCAAATATTCAACAAGCAGGCATTTAAGAGATAGATTAATGAAAGAGGCTGTAAAAGACCTTAGCCTAAGGGTTATTGAAACATCAAACTCTGACACTTTCAGGGTGCTTGGCAGGGGCGAAATGCACATTTCAATTTTAATTGAGAACATGCGAAGAGACGGCTTTGAATTCCAAGTTAGCATGCCAAAAGTTCTAATGAAAGAAATTGACGGCACTCTTTGCGAGCCAATTGACAATCTTGTTGTTGATGTTCCTGATGAAAGCGTGGGTGCAGTGATTTCGGCCATGGGTGAAAGAAAGGGTGAATTAACAAACATGACAAACCACATGTCTCGCACCAAACTTGAATTTAAAATTCCAAGCAGAGGGCTTTTTGGCTACAAAACTCAATTTTTAACAGACACCAAAGGTGAAGGCGTAATGAGTTCAATCTTTTTAGGTTATGAACCTTACAAAGGCCCAATAAGAAACCGCAATTACGGAACCCTTATTGCCTATGAAAGTGGTGAAGCCGTGCAATACGGGTTATATAACAGCCAAGAAAGAGGCAGGCTTTTAATAACCCCAGGAACAAAGGTTTATGCAGGCATGGTTGTTGGCATTAACCCAAAACAAGAAGACATTGTTGTAAATGTTTGCAAGAAAAAGCAGTTAACAAACATAAGAAGTTCAAGTTCTGATGAAGCATTAAGGCTTGAACCTGTTAAACCTTTAACTCTTGAAGAATGTCTTGAATTTTTAGGTGAAGACGAGTTACTTGAAGTTACTCCACTTTCACTAAGAATTAGAAAGAAAATTCTTGACCACACCCAACGCGGCCGTGCAGAGTTCAAAAAGAAAAACAGTTAATTAATTAAAAACGCAACAAATTAATAAAACAACAAATTAGTAAACCGCAAATTAAAAAGTTTATCCAAAAATAATATAGCCACATTAGTGTGGCTGTTTTCTATATTCACGACAATATATCTATTTTTGAAAAGTGGCACATTTAAAACAACATTAATATGATTTAAATTTGAATAAATTAAAACCATTTAAAACTTTTAGACTTGTATAAGGGTAAAGTTGTTTTAAAACATTTAACCCTGAATAAAGTTAAAATTAT
>CAJKVX010000067.1 GCA_905203455.1 uncultured Eubacteriales bacterium | reverse complement strand
ATTTTAATATTCACAATTTTTAGGAGTTCTAGGGAATGGAATGGCGTCTCTAATGTTATCCACCCCTGTAAGATACATAACAAGCCTTTCAAACCCAATTCCAAACCCCGAATGTTCACAAGACCCAAATTTTCTTAAATTTAAGAACCAATCAATGGTGCTTTTATCAACATTCATTTGGTCACAGCGTTTAATTAGGGCATCGTAATCATCTTCTCTTTGGCTTCCGCCAGTAAGTTCACCAGCACCTGGCACTTCAAGGTCAACGGCTGCAACAGTTTCATTATCGCTGTTAACTTTCATGTAAAACGCTTTAATGTCTTTTGGCCAGTTTTTAATGAACACAGGGCCATTAAAATAGTTAGTTATATATTTTTCATGTTCTTTTGCAATATCTCCACCAAAAACAGGTTCAAATTCCCATTTTTCACCAGATTTTTGCAAAATTTCTATTACATCTTTATAGTCAATTCTTGTAAATTTGCTGCTAACTAATTTATTAAGTTTTTCAAGCAAACCATTTTGAACAAAACTGTCAAGAAAAGTTAGTTCTTTTGCGCAGTGTTCAAGAACATAACTCACAACAAATTTTAACATGTCTTCCTGAATGTCCATAAGGCCATCAAGGTCGCAAAAGGCAATTTCAGGTTCAATCATCCAAAACTCGTTTGCGTGAGTTTTGGTGTTGCTGTTTTCAGTTCTAAAAGTTGGGCCAAATGTGTAAATTTTGCTAAATGCAAGAGCAAACGCTTCGCCATGAAGTTGCCCAGAACCTGTAATATAAGATTGTCTTCCAAACAAATCTTTTGAAAAATCAATTTTACCAGAGTTGTCAAGAGGGGGGTTATCTAAATCAAGCGCTGTTATTTTAAACATTTGATTGCTGCCTTCGCAATCTGCCGTTGTGATGAGTGGGGTGTTAACATAAACATAATTGTTATCTTGAAAATACTTGTGAATTGCAAAAGCGGCAACACTTCTAACTCTAAACACTGCATTAAACAGCCTTGTTCTTGGCCTAAGATAAGCAATGTCGCGCAAAAACTCAACTGAGTGGTGCTTTTTTTGTAAAGGATAAGTTTCATCAGTTGCGTTAATTATCTTAATTTTAGTTGCTTTAATTTCAAAAGGTTGTTTTGCTTGTGGGGTTAAAACAAGAATTCCGCTAACAACCAAACTTGACCCCGCAATAAGTTTGCTAACCTCTGTGTAATTTGAAATTTTATCTTGTTCAAAAATAACTTGCATGCCATCAAAGCAAGTGCCATCAAACATATCAATAAAACCGAAAGTTTTTGAATTTCTAACCGAACGAATCCACCCAGCAATTGTTACTTCACTGTTTGCAAAAGTTGCACTTTTACTGTAAATTTCACTTATATCTGTTTTTTTCATAAAAACTCCTATATTAAATTTTCACCAATTATACCATAAAGATTACTTTATTTGCAACATTTTTGTAATTTTGTTGTTTTCAATTTTGAATTTTAATTTTATGTGTTATACTGAAAAAAACTGGGGGAGATAAAAATGAATATTTTACATGACATTAACAAAAGCAGAATAACGCCAGAAGATTTTATTGTATTTGTTGAAATTGAAAAGGGTAGTAAAAACAAATATGAACTAGATAAAGAAACGGGACTTATAATTCTTGATAGGGTTCTTTTCACGAGCACACATTACCCAATGAATTATGGTTTTATTCCACGCACTCATTGCGGAGATAATGACCCATTAGATGTTTTTGTGCTGTGCAGTGAGCCGATTGAAAAAATGAGTTTAGTTAGGTGTTTTCCAATTGGTGTTGTTTCAATGAAAGACAGCGGGGCCGATGACGATAAAATTATTGCCATTCCCTATGGCGACCCGCAATATTGTAACCTTGTTGACTTTAAAGATTTGCCTTCACACATTTTTGATGAACTTTTACATTTTTTAAGAGTTTATAAAGAACTTGAAAACAAAAAGGTTGAGATATCAAACCTTGGCGGAAGGCAAGACGCAATAAACATTATAAAAAAGGCAATTAGTGCCTATGAAAATAAGAATCATTAAATAATTTCAATTAACACTTGAAAAAAGGTAACTTTGGGCTTATACTTGTAAAAGAAAATAAACAAAAGAGGGAACAACATGAAAAAGTTTTTTAAAGAGTTTAAAGACTTTATTTCAAGAGGTAATGTTTTGCAACTTGCAATTGGTGTTGTTGTGGGTGGTGCATTTGGTAAAATCACAACAAGCCTAGTTAACGACATTATTACTCCGCTTATTGCAAGCCTAATTGGTGCGTCAGGGTTTAGCGATTTAAAGTGGGTTATAAAACCTGCTGACACAGTTGCGGGAACAACCGAAATTGCACTTAGATATGGCGCATTTATTCAAACCATTCTTGACTTTTTAATTATAGCATTTTGTATTTTCTTAATGATGAAATTAATAATGAAAATTTCAGATGGGTTTAAACATCTTTCAACTGAAATAAAAGAGAATATTGAAAATTTAAGTAAAAAAGAAGTTCGTCAGGTTAAAAAAATTGTTAAAAAATATGCAAAACTTCAAACAAAGGTTGAAAAAGATAAAAATTTAACACAAGAAGAAAAATCAGCAAAAATTGAACAACTTAACGAAGAGAAAGAAAAAGAACTTGAACAATTTAAACCAAAACCAGAGGAAACGCCAGAGCCTGCACCTGAACAGCAAAAACCAGAGCCAGAGCCAAGTTCAACAGATAAACTTCTTATTGAAATTAGAGATTTACTGAAAGATAATGCAGAAAAAGAAGCAAAAGAGCAAGAAAAAACTAGCAATGGTTAAAAAAATAAAGCACACAAAATCTAGTGTGCTTTATTTTTTACTTTAAAAGTTTTATATTATTACAATGTAAATCTTTGAAATTGATGCTTTTTGCACATTTTGTGCTTTAAAAGTTTTATATTATTACAATGTAAATCCACCGTCAATTACAATGTTTTGCCCAGTGATATTTTGTGCGGAGTTGCTTGCAAGAAAAACTGCACAGTTGGCAACTTCTTTTGCCGTTATAATTTTTCCCAGCGGGGTGTTGCTTTTTATTTCTTCATAATCAGTTTTATTCAAATGAGCATTCATTTTTGACTTAACGGCCCCAGGGCTAATGCAGTTGACGGTTATATTTGCAGAACCCACTTCTTTTGCAAGTGCCTTTGAAAAACCAATTAGTCCTGCTTTTGTTGCGCTGTAAGTTGTTTCCATTGCGCCCCCAACAACGCCCCAAATTGATGCAATGTTAATTATTCTTCCGCCACAACCATTAAGCATATTTTTCACTGCGTGCTTGCAAGCAGAAATCACGCCTAACAAGTTCACATCAATTTCTTTTTTAACCTGCAAAAAATCAGTGTCAATTAAAAGGTTAGGAAAACTTACCCCCGCACAATTAACTAAAACATCAATTCTTCCAAAAATTGAAATGGCATTATTAAAAAACTTTTCTATTGATTGCTCATTTTGTAAATCAATAAAAAGAGGGCAAAGTCTGTTTTTTTTGTAATTTAATTTATCAGCAAGGTTTGTAACATTATTTGAACAATACCCAGCAATAACATTGTAGCCTCTCTTATAAAACTTTGTGCAAATGTGCTTTCCAATTTCACCACTTGCACCAATAACAACAACAGTTTTCATAATTTTCTCCTAAACCATTATACCAATAAATAAAAAGATTTTCAATAAGTTTAACAAAGACGGGGCATTGTTTGAATCTTTAAATTTGTATTTTATGTTTAATTTAAAATCAGCAATAAAGCAAAACTTTACTT
>CAJKVX010000066.1 GCA_905203455.1 uncultured Eubacteriales bacterium | reverse complement strand
CTCTGCCCTTACCCGCCTTAACTATGCATATGATTTAAGGATTTTTTTTGATTATCTTTTAAACAACACTTCAATTTTTGCTGGCAAAACACTGCAAACCATTACTGCATCTGATTTAAACAAAGTTACAGCAAAAACTATTGAAAGATTTATTTCTTATATTTCAAACTATGAACTTGATGGAAAAGTTTACCACAATGGTGAAGATGGCAAAGCCAGAAAAATTGCCACTCTTAGAAGTTTTCTTAAATATTTTTTCAAGCGCGGTTTAATTTCAAGCAATGTTGCTGCAAATGTTGACATTCCAAAACTTCATGATAAAACAATTATAAGACTTGAGGCTGATGAAGTGGCAAAACTTCTTGATGAGGCTGAATATGGGGATAACTTATCAGGCAATGCAAAGGAATATCATAAACACACAAAAATAAGAGACACCGCCATTTTAACCACCCTGCTTGGCACAGGAATGCGTGTTAGTGAATGTGTTGGCCTTGATTTAGATGATGTTGATTTTGAAGTTAATGGTTTAAAAATAACCCGAAAGGGCGGAAACCAAGTTGTTATTTATTTTAGTGATGAAATTAAATCTGCTCTTACTGATTGGATTTGTGAAAGAAATAAAAACCCTTACCTTAAAGATGAACCTGCCCTGTTTACATCTCTTCAAAACAAAAGAATAACAACAAGAGCCGTTCAAAAATTAGTAAAAAAATATAGTGAAATAACAACACCTTTAAAACACATAACACCACACAAACTAAGAAGCACCTATGGCACTGCCCTTTATCAAGAAACACAAGATATTTATATTGTTGCAGATGTTTTGGGACATAAAGACATTAACACAACCAAAAAACACTATGCCGCAATGAGTGACGAAATTAGAAGGTCTGCCTCAAAAAAAGTTAAACTTAGAGATAAAGAATAAAAACTCACAAATATGGTCGGTGAATTTTTCATTTCATATTGACAATTTGATCTATTCTGTTATAATAACAGCAATTAGTTTGATTAAGGAGAGTAAATTAATGAAAAGAACTATAAACGATACTGTTAATATTATAAATGAATATATTGCAAAATTTGGTAAAGATGATAAAATAAAAAAACTTGAAGATAATTTATCTAGCCTTGTTAATCTCTCTGATTTTATTTATTATGCTAAAAATGCAAAAGAAGTAAATTTTGACAGTTTAGAAAATCAAATTATCGAGTCTGGAAATTACGATGAAATTAAATCCTTTGCATCTGCCATTAGCGACATAGAAAGTGTAAACATTTCTAAACTGGAAGATGCCATTTGTAATTCAGCAGATCCAAAATATATTTACCAATTTGCATTTGAAGTTAAAAATGCAGATATTAATAAACTTGAAGATGCCGTGTGTAAAGCCCAAGATGCAGAATATATTTGCTATTTTGCTCGTGACATAAAAGGTGCAGATATAGACAAATTACAACATGCTATTCACACATTACCAAACACATACACAAACATCAAATATTTAAATATTTTAAGTAAAATTTCAAAAAAGAATAAATGTATAGAGTTAGAAAAAGAAATTGATGACCTTTTAAAATAAAATTACTTATTAATCTATTATCTTGAAATAATACTCTACCCCTTTATTTAAAAGGGGTTTTTTAATAATGAATTTAACAAATTTTTGCTTTTGTTAAAAAACTTTCAAAATTTTTATAAAAGATTTTATCTACCTCTTCACTGGTAAATCCCCTTTCTTTTAAAAGTGCTGAAAGTTTTGGCATATCTTCATAGTTTTTTATTCCTGTTGGCAAATGCTTTGTTCCATAAAAATCTGTGCCAAGGCAAAGATTGTCAGTCCCAAAATTTTCAGCAAAATATTCAATATGCATTGCAACATCATGCAAATTTGAATGGTTAGAACCTGTAAGTAATTGTGATGCAAAACAAAGTCCCAAAACTCCACCACTTTCAATAATCATTCTGCACTGATAATCTTTTAAATTTCTTGGCGTGTTGCAAACATTATAAAGACCAGAGTGCGAACAAAATAAAGGTTTTGAAGTTGCTCGTGCAAAATCCATAAAGGTGCGTTCATTCATGTGGGCAGTGTCAATTATTGTGTTTTCATTTTCAAGCCTGTCGCAAACTGTTTTTCCAAAATCAGAAAGTCCATCAGTTCCATATGCTCCACCACCAAGATTATTATCTTTATTCCACACAATACCAGCAAAATCTGGTTTTAATTGAAGAAGGATTTCAAGGCTATCATGTGAAAGAAAATGTAAATCTTCAAAACTTGTCATAACATTAAATTTAGACGACAGATTTTTTGTTTGTTGCATTAAATTTATTGCTTGAATTTCTGAAAGTTCGGTTGCCCAAACAGCAAGAATTAAATTAATATTTTTCAGTTTTTGCAAATATTTACTTATTTTTTTGTCTTTCTTTAATGCTGTTACGCAATCATTATGACAATCAATCATTCTTTCCATATTAAACTTTATTATTAAAATTTAAAAAATATGAATGAAAAAACAAAAGGCAATTTTACCTTTTGTTTACTTTTTATAATAATTTTTAATTTGATATTTTAACCTAAAAATTAAATTCTATATTAAGTTAACTTGCAATGTCGCTTGCTCTTGTTTCCCTTATGATATTTACTTTAATTTGCCCAGGATATTCAAGTTCTGCTTCAATTTTTCTTGCAATGTCTTTTGCAAGAACAATAATGCCTGTGTCATCAACTTCTTCAGGTTTAACGGCAATTCTTATTTCTCTTCCCGCTTGAATAGCATAACTGTTTGCAACACCCTTAAAACTGTTTGCAATAGCTTCAAGTTTTTCAAGCCTTTTAACATAGGCATCTAGCGACTCTCTTCTTGCCCCTGGTCTGCTTGATGAAATTGCATCAGCAACTTGAACTAAAATTGCTTCAATTGATTTATATTCAACTCCGCCATGGTGTGCTTCAATGCAATGAATAACTTCAGGGCTTTCTTTATATTTTTTTGCAACTTCCATGCCAATTGAAACATGAGTGCCTTCAATTTCAAAGTCTAACGCCTTTCCAATGTCATGAAGCAAGCCTGCTCTCTTAGCAAGGGCAACATCAGCACCAAGTTCGGCTGCAAGCAACCCCGCAATATATGATGTTTCAAGTGAATGTTTTAAGCAATTTTGCCCATAACTTGTTCTGTATTTAAGTCTTCCTAAAAGTTTAATAAGTTCAGGGTGAAGGTTGTAAACCCCTGCTTCAAAGGTGGCGTTTTCACCAGCCTCTTTGATGGTTTTTTCAATATCTTTTTTCACCTTTTCAACAATATCTTCAATTCTTGCAGGGTGAATTCTGCCATCAGTTATTAACTTTTCAAGAGTAAGCCTTGCAACCTCTCTTCTTATTGGGTCAAAGCAAGAAAGAATAACTGCCTCAGGAGTGTCATCAACAATTAAATCAACACCAGTTGCTGCTTCAATTGCTCTAATGTTTCTGCCTTCCCTTCCAATAATTCTGCCCTTCATTTCATCATTAGGCAAAGCAACTGACGAAACCGTTACTTCAGCAGTTTGGTCTGTTGCACACTTTTGAATTGCAAGAGTTATTATGTTTCTTGCCTTCTTTTCGCCCTCTTCACGGGCTTTGTTTTCAATGTCTCTAACAATAACACCAGCATCTTTTTTTGCTTGGTCTTCAATGCTTGAAATAAGTTGAGCCTTTGCCTCTTCTTTTGAAAGCCCGCTTACTTTTTCAAGTTCTTTATCAATTTTTTCAATTCTTAAATTTATTGAATTTTCTTTTTCTTGTAACTCTTTAACTTTGTTTTCTTGCAGAGCCTTTTGTTCATCAATTGCAGATTGCTTTTTGTCAAGCATATCTTCTTTTCTGTCTAGTCCCTCT
>CAJKVX010000065.1 GCA_905203455.1 uncultured Eubacteriales bacterium | reverse complement strand
TTAAAAAAATTGAAAATGTAGACAGACTGTTGTCTAGTTAAATGGGGTAATATATTTTTGAACAAATGTTCAATAAAAATAAAATAAAAATTTGTCAAAAATGTGTCACAAAATCGATTGTAATTGAAAAAGTCATAGTAAAATGTGGGTGGTAAAGCAAAAAGGAACAAATCACGCGTGTAAAAAAAATTTTTATTTGTTGTAAATTTTGTTTTTACTATTCGACAAATTTCGATAAAATAGGACACTAGGAGAAGGGAATGTTAAATTTTAATTACCTGCAAGAACAAAATGAGAATGGGAAAAATCTTGTAGAAACTGAAGATGAAACTTATAATTCAAAAACATTGTCAACCATTTTAAAAAGACGCAAAAAATATCAAAAAGGTTGCAATAACGACATAAAAACTGTAAAAATTCAAGGATTTGACAAAATTATTAAAAGGTCAAGGGTTGCAACTGAGCGTCAAAAAATGTTAATTTTAACTGAATATGAAAACATGAAGGTTTGGGTTAAAACGCTTTTGTCAATTTATGGAAGCATTCCAAACATAATTAAAGTTATTGACCAAATTATAACCAATCAGGCAACAAATCCGTTTGGTGCGTCACATTTTTGTGCAATAAACACTTACGGGCAATTTGAAAAGGTTATTGATTTTTATGAAAGGAAAAACAAGTTAATCAACATTTATGTGTTGATTGAAAAATTACTTGAAGGGGTTAGTGAAGAAGAAAAAACTTTAATAAAGTTAAAGTATGAAAAAAGAATAACAATTGATGGCATTGCGCAAAAATTGATGCTTGATAGAAGGTCGGTTTACAGAAAACTTGATGCAATGGTTAAAAAACTTGCAAGTTTTTCACTTTCAAAAGGGTGGACAACAACTTTCATCTCTCACCAACTTGAAAATGAACCATGGGTTGCAGAGCAATATAATGCTTACAAAAAAGAAAGCATTTCAAAAACCAAAAATAAAAGTCTTAAATAAAAAGCAATTGGGCAATTTAAGTGACTTAAATTTTTAATTGATTGTCAAGTTTTTGTGGTTTACAAATATAAAATTCAACATAATAAGCAATTTACAAAATAAAAAGCACACTAATAAGTAATTTACAAATAAAAAGCACAACACAAGAAGTAATCCGCAAATTTAAAATATGAAATATTAAGTGATTTGTAAATTTAAAACATCACACAATAATGGTTTACAAAAGCAAAGCGTAAAGGCATTTAAGAACAATAAGAAGTTTTAATTATTGCGTATTGTTTATTAACAGTCTGCTTAACAAAGGCTACTACTTATTCAAAACCTGCATAATAGTTGTGTGGTGTTTATTTAATGACTTGCCTAGGTTTAGTTTTGCTTTAAAGCAAATCATCATCTTCTTCGTCAAGAGCGTCAAGATTAAGGCTTTTTGATTTGTAATTTTTTGCACTTGTTGAAATTGTGTTAAGAGTTTTATTAAAATTATCAACTTTATAAAACTCTTTATTTTTAAATGCCTTGATTGTTTTTTTAGGTGAATCTTTTGAAGGCGTGTTTGAACTTTCAGCTGAAGTTCCTGTAAAATTATTTTTAAAAAGTGGCTTATAGTTGTCAATGTTAGGTGCCAAGTTTTGCATAAATGCTTCATCTGTTTGGGTTTTTAATTTCACTTTTTTGTTGTGCTTGTTTTTAACAAGAAGCAAAATAAAAACAATAACAATTGGCAGACAAATTAAGGCAATTAAAACAATTTTAAGTGTTGGGCTAATTGTAACAAATTCGTCATTTAAACTGGCAGATGCTGAGAGGTTATCATCAATAATAACATCTGTTTCAAGATTTGTTGGAATATTTGTTAAATTGGCTGTTCTTTCACTGTAAATATAACCTGTGTAAACTCTGGTTGGATTGTTTGTTGGTGTGTATTCAGCATAATACCAAACATTGCTGGCGCCACCAGATGGAATAGTGGCATTAATTTTAGCAATATATTTTATGCCTTCTGTTCCAGATGGAATTGTGGTTAAAATGTTAAGACTATCACTTGCGTCTGGCGAAGTTCGTATTTGGGTTCCAGCATCAGTGTTAATGTTAAAAAATATATCTTCAAGGGTTGGCTCTTTCGGGGTAAGGCTAACTGTGGTGATTTTTGAGGCATCAACAAAACCGATAATTTCGCCATATTTTACTTTGTATGTTGTGTCATTAACCTTAGACAATATATTTACGAAGTATGATTCAGGAATTTCAAAATATACATTTTGGTAAGTTGAGTTTAAGGTGTCGTCACTTTTAAAAAGTAAGCAATTTTGTTGAACTTTGGCATAACCTGAACTTGAAATTGTGTTTGAAGATTGACTAGCAAAAGTTAAGCCTGAAAGAGTGCTTGAGACTTGGCTTGCAAAAACAGGGGCGTTGCCATTATGTTTAAACAGGGTTATTGAAGGTGTAAGAGAAATGAGGGTTAGAGATAACAGCAAATATCCCATCAATAAAATAAGTTTGTGTGCTGAGTTTTTTAAGGTGCAAGAAAGTATGTTTATGTTTGTTTTTAACTTTAAAAAATATTTTTTCATGCCTTAATTATAATAAATCCACAAGGCACAACAAATAAAGAATTTTAAATTAAATGTCTAAAAATTTGGTCTTATTGAAAATTTTGTAATAAATATAATTATCTACAAAATTTGACAATATTTGCAAAATTTTGCAGAAAATTTTATAAACGCGAACAATTTTTGCGGTTTTAAATTTAATCTAAGGAAAATTATGGATAAAGAAAAATTACAGTTATTAAATCAAATGTTAGGTGAAATAAAAAGAAGAAAGTCAACAAAACTTTCAACTTACAACACTGGAAAATTTGTTCACCAAAAGCAGATTTCATTTCACAAATGCACCAAAAGAAACAGGTGGGTTTTTGGTGGAAACAGGTCAGGGAAAACTGAATGTGGAGCAGTTGAGGCTATTTGGCTTGCAAGGGGAAACCACCCGTATAAAACAAATAAGCCAGATGTTTGTGGTTGGGTTGTTAGCCTTTCAACCAAGGTTCAAAAAGAAGTTGCCCAAAATAAAATATTAAGTTATCTTGACCCCAGTTGGGTTGAAGATGTTGTTATGAACACTGGCAAAAAATCAAGCCCTGAGTTTGGAGTTATTGACACCATAATAATTAAAAATGTTTTTGGAGGTTTCAGTAAAATCTCTTTTAAAACATGTGAAGAAGGAAGAGAAAAGTTTCAGGGTGCATCGCTTGATTTTGTTTGGTTTGATGAAGAACCGCCAAAAGAAATTTACTTTGAATGCTTAATGAGGGTTATAGACAGAAAAGGCGAAATTTTTGGAACAATGACGCCCCTTAAAGGACTAACTTTTGTTTATGATGAAATTTATCTAAACAAAAATGCGGATCCTGAGGTGTGGTGTGAGTTTATGGAGTGGGCAGATAACCCATTTTTAAGCAAGGAAGAAGTTGAAAGGCTTTCAGCAAGTTTGGGTGAAAGTGAACTTGAAAACAGAAGATATGGGCGGTTCACTGACATTGCTAACAGCCAAGTTTATGCCGAGTTTGATGAGAATGTTAACGTGATTGAACCATTTAATGTTCCGTTTGAGTGGTATTGCAATATTTCTATTGACCCAGGTTTGCATAACCCATTAAGTTGTCACTTTTACGCTGTTGACTATGATAACAATGTTTATGTTATAGCAGAGCATTATAGAGCCAACATGAGTTGCATGGAGCACGCTGAGGCAATAATTAACATTTGTAAGTCTTTAAACTGGCCGGTTGGGATAAGTGGCAAGTATGAAGCGCTTATTGATAGCGCGGCAACTCAAAGAACTCTTGCAAGTTCAAAAAGTGTTGTTGAACTTTTTTATGAATATGGAATTGCTGTTAGCCCAAATGTTAACAAAGATTTGTTTACGGGCATTAGCAGAGTTAAAAGATTTTTAAAAGATGCAAGCGGAGAACCTCATTTGTTTATATTTAAAAATTGCGTTAATTTAATAAGAGAAATAAAAGGTTATTTTTGGGGAAATGGTGATGCTCCAGTTAAAAAAGATGACCACGCCTTGGACGAATTAAGGTATTTTATCATGACAAGACCTGAGAATAAACTTCCAGAACCTGAGCCAAATGAAATCCAAAAAGATAAGGCAAAACTATATAGAAAAATTTTAAATTCAAGAATAAAAGGCTTTTTATAAAAACGCAAAAAGCCGTCCATTCCAAACAGCTTTCATCTTCACGTAGAACAACAAAAAC
>CAJKVX010000064.1 GCA_905203455.1 uncultured Eubacteriales bacterium | reverse complement strand
AAATACAAAATAAAAGAAATGGTGCTACATTTTTAAATACTAATAAGAAAAATGCAGAAAATATTACCTTAATATTTAAGTAAAATATCGTCAAAATTTTACTTTAATGTTTGTGGAAAGGTTTGTAGCAAGCATTTTTTTACTAAAGATAAAAGTCGGCTTTGAATTGAAATTTTTAAAATAGATGTGTTATAATAAATTAAACAAGGGGTTAGGTATGAATGTTATTTCAGGGAAGTATAAGGGCAGAAAATTATTTTCTGCAAATGAAAAGGTTACTCGTTCAACCTTAAACAGAGTTAAAGAAAGTTTATTTTGCATGATTGATGAATATATTTATAATAGCAACTGTTTAGATTTATTTGCTGGTTCGGGGGCTCTTGGAATTGAGTGTTTAAGCAGAGGGGCAAGAAGGGTTGTTTTTTGTGATAATAATGCTGAGGCAATAAGTGTAATCAAAAAGAATTTAAAAAATGTGACTGAAGATTATATCGTCTTGTTTGAAGATTATTTGCAGGCTTTGGCAAAAATAAAAAATGAAAGGTTCGATGTTATTTTTCTTGACCCGCCTTATCAGTCATTAAGTGGTGAAACTGCTCTTGATTTTATTTTAAAAAACAATATGCTTAATAGTGGCGGAATTGTTGTGTTTGAGCATGATGCAAAAAAAAGTTTGCAAAGTTTGTGTAAAGATTGTATAATAACAAAACAAAAGGTTTATGGGAATAAAGCAATAGATATAATTTCATTTAAAGGATAGTTTATGGAAATAAATAATATTATTGACCAATTAAAAGATGAACTTGTAAGCCAAAAAGGTTTTTTGTGGAGCAAAAAAAATAAAGAGGGCATTACAAAATGTTTGAACCTTGTTGATGAACTTAAACATTCTTTGCCAAGCGCTTTGCAAGAAGCAGGATACATAATTAGTCAAAAGCAGAAAATCCTTTCGTCAGCTCAGGAAACGGCCAATAAAATAATCAGTGATGCTAATGCTAAGGCTAATGAACTTGTAAGCGAAGAAAGGGTTGTTAAACAGGCTCAGGCTGAGGTTGAAAATTTGGTTGAAAGTGCAAACAAAAAGTGTAACCAACTTTATTCATCAACACGAGATAACATTGACAAAATGTTGAAAGCCATTGAAGATTATTTAACTGATAACTTGCATGTTGTCAGGAATAATCGAGAAGAACTTGCAGCAGGTGCAGTTACAAATAAACGCTTAAAACCTTAAACACGAAGTTTAAGGTTTTGTATTTTCTTGCTTGAATTACAAAATTGTTCACACAAATGTTTACATTGCGGTTTTGCTTGAATAAACAATAAATAATATATTTTAATTTAAAAGTTTAACAATTATTGTTAAACTTTTTGTTTTTTAGTTTAAAGGAAAAGTTTACATAAAATTATGCAAATAACCATGCTTAAAATTGAATGCAAAATTTTTGAAAAAATGTAGGTTGATGTTTTTATGTTGCTATCTTTTAAAAGAGTGGTGCATTGCATTATTATTGAAAACCCACTGAAAGATAACAAGCCAGAGCAAAGAGTTAAAGTTGCCGTGTTTATGCCAAACTTTGAAAGTTCACTGCAACCACGCGTCATTTCAATTATTCCACAAAGGAAACCATTTGCAAGGTTCTGGTCAACGCCAAAAATAGAAAGACATTTACTAAAAATAAGTTCAAAAGGTTTTAAAATGCCAGTTGCAATAACCATGTCAATAAGCATAAAAAACAGGGTAACAAAGGCACCAACAACCAATATAGTTGAAATTGCGTTGTAAACACCATCGCTAATGAGTTTGTCGTAACTAATTTTATGGTTTTGGGGCTCACAAGTTTTGGTCTGAATATTTTGGTTTTGCATTGAAACACTTGAAGTCAGGGCTGTTTGTGATTTTATTAAGTTTTGATTGTGTGTTATGTGCAAAGAAGTATTCTGTAAAGCGTTTAAACTTAACATATTTTTTTCTTGCACTTGTTTTTTTCTTCGTTTAAAAAGTCTAATTTTAAAGGGAAAATTGCAGAATAAAATGCCTGAAATTAGGGCAGAAATGATGTGGCAACAATAAAGAATTATTCCAACTTTAATTGAGCCGAACATGCTAACCCCAACTGTTCCAATTGCAAAAATTGGGCCTGTTACTGAGCAAAAACTTAAAATTTTTTGTGCCTCATTGCTTTCAATCGCATTATTTTTTTTGAAGTCTGCCACAAGTTTTGCGCCCATTGGATAACCGCAAAGGGCACTCATTACAAAAACATAACTTGCAACTCCTGAAACTTTGAAAATTTTATTCATGAATTTTCCAAGTTTTAAACTCAGTTTTTTTACAACACCAAGGTCTGTTAAAATTTTTGTTAAAATTAAAAAAGGAAACAACCCAGGAAACACAGAGTTTGCAAACAGCATAAATCCATTTTTTACACTTTGGCTATATTTTGCGGGGTTGCTGATTAAAATTACAATGATAGCAAATACTAAAACAGATAAAATTATTGGCAAAAAATTATTTAAGCCTTGCTTATTTGTTTTACTTTTTTTGCCGTTTAAGTTATTATTTTTATAACACATACTTATTTAAATTTATGGCATGGTGAGGTTTAAAATGCAAAAAACACCTAAAATTGGTTTGGCACTTGGGTCTGGTGGGGCATATGGGTTTGCTTATCTTGGCATTTTTGAAGAACTTGAAAAGGCAAAAATTCCCGTTTATTGCATCAGTGGTTGCTCAATTGGGGCAATAATTGGTGGGCTTTATGCTGCGGGGGCATCAGTTGAGCAAATGACAAAATTTGCAAAAAAACTAAGATTTTTGCAAATTATTGATTTTGGTCTTGGCGGGCTTGGTTTTGTTAAAGGCAACAGGGCAGTTAAGCAACTTAGAAAGGCTTTTGAGTTATTTAAAATTGATGAAAACATTGAAAATTGTAAAATCAAATTTGGTTGCAAAGCAACAGACTTGCTTTCTGCAAAATCTGTTGCCATGACAAGTGGCAGTTTAATTGACGCAATGAGGGCAAGTTTTTCCATTCCTGGCGTTTTTAGACCATATGAAAAAGATGGTATGTTTTTTATTGATGGCGGACCAATTTGCAGGGTTCCTGTTAGGCTTGCAAAAGAATTGGGGGCAGATTTTGTTGTGGGCATTGATTGTGTTGGGTCTAACCTTCCAATGAAAAGGGAAGAACTAAACAGTTACGCAAAACTTATAACAAGAATTATGTATATTATGGATTACAATGCAAGCATTCATGAAATGAATGAGGCAGATATTTTAATTGATATGCACCAAGAGGGGGTTGACACACTTAGCCTTAAAAGCATGGAAAAATCAATTAAATATGGCAAAAAATATGGCAAAATATTAGTAAAACAATTAAAAGAAAAGTTTGACTTTAAAAGTGCAGTAAGCAGCACAAATAAAGAAAATGACAGCACAAATAAAAAAGCAAAATTAAAGTTTAAAAATGCTAGCCTCAATGTAAATGAAAAATAAAAGTTAAGTTTAAAAATGTAAACAATTATAACGCAAATAAATAAAAATTTACATTAGAAGCGAAAAAGGGGAAGATATGCAAAAGGATAAAACAAACAAAACTACTCAAAAGAAACCAATGTTTGACACACAGGGCAGAACATTTAAAACTGAAATTATTATGTTTTTAATGTTTATGGCTGTTGGTGTTGGATTAATTTTGTTAAACACTGACGGTTGGCTTTCTTTAATTATTTTAGGAGTTGGTCTTTTAAGTTTATATTTAGATGGTTTAAACAAATGGCTTGACTTAGCACTTGCTGTGCTTTGGAGCGGGGTTTATTGCTATTTTTCAGTTGTAAACGGGTTGCTTGCGCAAGGTGTTCTTCTTGCAGGGTTTTACTTGTTTTTTAAACTTTTTAAGGTCTTTGCAACAAATGATGATAAAGAGCCTTATGATTACAAATTAAAAAGTGCTGAAATTATTGCATTGTGTGTGACCGCCGTTTTGGGGTATGTTGGAACATTTTTCCTTATAAGCATTTACAACGGGCAAAATCTTGCATGGTTTGACACTTTTGCTGCTGTTATTGTTTGTGCAAGTTTTTATTTAATGGCAAAAAGATGTGGGGCTTATTTAATTGTAAGGTTTGTTGGGCTATTAGTTACCATTGCATTATGGGTAACAACTGCCATTATGTTTAACTTTCCAACTGGGTGCTTAAACATTGCCATTATGTTTTTAGCCTTTGTTCTTTATGATAGTTTAAGATTAAAAAAGTTGGCTGAAAAATTTGAGCCAAAAAGAAAGAATGATGACATTTTTAGTTCTGCAGAATATAAGGAAGCGGAAATGAAATATAGGAAGGCGAACAAAAAAGGACTTCCTGAAAAATCTGTTGGGGTGGATAAAGATAACAAACGCAGATAAATTAAAAGTTGTATATTAGTTGTATATCAAACGAAATAATTTTTCATATA
>CAJKVX010000063.1 GCA_905203455.1 uncultured Eubacteriales bacterium | reverse complement strand
GTTTCTAATAATATAAAATTTCTATACCCTGCAAATAATACTTTATGGGGTGTTTTGAATAAATTAGAATTCAATATAGGATTTTTCCCACATAAACTATAAAAATAACTAACTGTGAGGACCTAACGATCCGCAATTAGATACACTGTCAGTTTACATCAATCAGAGAAACTTTGATTTTTTCTGTTTTAGATAAACAAAGACAAAAACCACAAAAATCTATGGTTTGAAATAACTATTTTAAAGTTTAACACGGTTAAAATTGAGTTAATATGCCAAGCTAAATTAAAAGGTCAGGCCTTAAATGAAAAAAATAGACCAATTTGTTGGTCTATCTTTCCATTTCATCATCAATTTGAGTGGCGCTTACAATTTTGCGGTTCTTTCTTATTCCGTTTAAAACAACCTGCTGTTTTTCTTTCTCATTTAAGCCTGCTGTTTTGCTAATATTAAAATTGTTTTCTTGATTTTCTTTTTGCTCATATAAGTTTCAATTTTATATCATCATTTTACCATTTCATGTTGCTCAGGCGTCCAAGCGGGAGAGCAAGCCATAACAACTTTGCATACTGCGTCCCAGCGATATTTTTCGCCTTTATCAATTAAGATTGCATCGCCTTGCTTGAATGTTATTGTTTTTCTTTCGGTAATAATTTTTCCGCTACCAGAAACCACATAAATCATCTCTTTAACTTCGGTGTTTACACAATATCCATTTTCGGGATATTTCCCATTGATTTCCGCAGTTGCAATATCAATATCTTTATCTTTAAAGTCATATTCTGTCGCAATACATAATTCGCTATTTTTATTTTCTTGTGTTTGTTCTAATGTTATTTTTTTCATTACTCAACCTCCTTATTAAACATTATAACATAAATTTTGGAGTTTTACATAATCTTTCTCCTTAAATTGCATTGTAACATATTACTTAAATTTAGTCAAGATTGCTTTTTATTGAACACCTACATTTTATATACCATTAGTTTTTGCATTGAAAACCGAACTGTAAATTTGAACTAATTTTTAAATTACCTTAAATTGCGAATTTGGTTAAGTTGACTATTTTAATGCAGTTTATATTAAACTTCGCAAAATTGAATCAGTTTTAATATATACCTATACCTTGGTGCCCTGCAAAATGTCATTAATTTTTGAAAGCGGAACAATTTTAACTCCCATTTCTTTAATTTTAGGAAGAGTGTCTGCAATTGCTTTTGCCGTTTGTTCACCACCCTCTATTCCAACATGTCCAATTGCAACGCTATATCCTTTTTCAAGTGCAATTTTTGCCCCTTCAAGCAAATATTTTACTGCGCTGTTGTAACTTTTTTCTCCATGCGGTTCAAGAAAAACATCTCTGCCTAAATATGCCTGCCCACTTGCGTGTGCCGCCTGCTCACCCTGCGTTCTAAGATGGGTTCTGCTGTCGCAAAAATACATGTTTTTGCTTTTAAGATGAGTAATAATGTTTTCCATCAACTCTTTGTTTTGGCTAACGCCCGAACCAATGTGAATGTTTGCCCCCTTTGCCATTGGCACCTCTTTAATGCATTCATCAAGTTTTTGAGTGACTTCGGCCTTGCCATCACTGTTTTTAATGTAAATTGGGCCATACCAACTTTCGGGTAATCTTACATGGCTTTCCATTGGCATATGCAAAATAACTTCATGCCCACTCTCGCTTGCACGCTTGCTATCTTGTTTGGTGTTATCCACAAAAGGAATAACCGCACAAGTTAAAGGGGCATCAATTTGAAGCATTGCCTCAACGCCGTCTCGTTCATAACCCCCAAAATCATCAATAATTATTGCCATCATTGGCTCTGCAAATTGGTTTTTGGTGTTTTGTGCTTGAACAAAACTAGCGTTGCAGTTTGCACAAGAAAGGCAAAAACTGCAAAAACACAAACAAACAACAGCAAAAATGCTTAAAATTTTGAAATTTTTCATATTCCTAGTTTGTATAATATTAACTTTTTTTATTCATTTAGGTTCATAACCAAATTGCAACCATCGCCACTAAACTTCTAAATTTCAAATTTAATGCCGTTATTAAAAAAAATAAAGGTTGAATTAATTTTCAACCTCAATATACCACCTATATTCATCAAGAAAAAGATACCTTAAATTGCCACTTATAAAAACTTCATACCTTAGCCCAACCCCGCCCACTTTAAGGCTGGCGGCCCTTTTTATTTCCTTTACTTTATCTATGGCATATTTATGCCCGTTCTCCCAAATAATGCAAAGAGGAACAACTTTGCCAGTAGACTTCATTTCGCAAACAACATCAATATACTTTTTCACGCAAAAATTATGGGTTTTTTAATGTTGTTTTAATCATTTTTGCGTGTTTTTGCTTTTATTACGCCATAAAACTTTATTATTTTACACTTTTATTGCAAATTGTATATATTTTGAGTGTAAATTTTGGCGTCTTCTGTTAATTTTGGGTGAATAACATGGTCTTCAATTATGTTAATCTCTTTCATTCGTGGGTCTCGCATTATAATTGCACGCTGAACTGAAAGCCTTCCAAAACGCTGCCTTATTTTTTCAACCGCCTCTTGTAAACTTTGTTGCTTTTTTCGGTTTTTTATTGTGTCTGCAAAAGATATTTGTTCGTTTGAAACAAAATCACTAACATGAATTCCAAGTGCCCTTACCTTTGACTTATACGCAAAATGCTTTTCAAAAAGTGCAAAGGCATAATCTGCAATTTCGGTGGCTATGTCTGTTGCGGGGGTCATTTTTGTCATTCTTGTAAGCGAGTTTAGGTTATTGTCTGTTACTGTTATAACAAGATTTCTTGCCTTGTTAAACCCGTAACTTTTCATTCTTGCAACAACACTTTCACAAAGCAACAAAAAAAGTGCGTAGATATCTTCTTTTGAAATAATGTCTTTATAATATGTCATGCTGTTGCCAACACTTTTAATTTCGTCATGTTCATCAAACTTTTTAACAACGCTTTCATCTTCGCCTTTGGCGTAAGACTGCAACATTTGCCCCACCTTTCCTAAGTGAAAGGCAATAAGGTTAGGGTCAAACCCCGCAAGGTCGCCTATGGTTTTTATTGTAAGTTTGTTTAATTTTTCGTTCGTTGCCCTTCCAACATAAAGCAAATCGCTAACGGGCAAGTTCCAAACCAACTCTTTGTAATTTTGAGGGGTTATAAGAGTGGTGGCATCTGGCTTTTTTAAATCACTTCCAAGTTTTGCAAACACCTTGCAAAAACTTATTCCAACAGAAATGGTAATTCCAACTTCTTGCCTAACCTGCTCTCTTATTTTGTCTGCCACAATTTGGGCTTCTTCAAAACTTTTAACACTTTCTGAAATGTCAAGCCATGCTTCGTCAATTCCGAAAGGCTCAATTCGGTCAGTATAATTCAAATAAATTTTTCTTACAATTCTTGAATATTTCAAATATAAATTGTGCCTTGCTTCAACTCCAACAACCTCAGGGCATTTATTTCTTGCCTGCCAAAGCGTGTCTCCCGTTTTTATTCCGCACTGCTTAGCCTTCATGTTTTTTGCAAGAACAACACCATGCCTATCTTCAATTCTTCCGCAAACAACAACAGCCTTGTCTCTAAGGCTTGGGTTTTCAAGGCACTCAACTGATGCATAAAAATTGTTTAAATCACAATGCAAAATGTATCTCATGCTTTTATTATATGCTTGGTTTCCACCTTTTTCAAGTGTTTTTTAAACATTTGTTCAAGTTTTTATGTTTTTCACTAATTCTTTAAAACATAAAATTAAAAATCTTGTAATTTTATTTTGAGAAAAAGAAGATAATTGATATAATTAACTAACAAGGAGAAAACAATGGGCGAATTAGATTTTATGATTTGGATGCACACTAATCTTCATTCAAGTGATGTTGTAACACAAATAGTAAAATACATAACCATGCTTGGAGACAGTGGGCTTGTTTGGATTATTTTAGGGCTTGTTATGCTTTGCTCTAAAAAAACAAGAACTCCTGCCCTGTTTATGCTTGGAAGTTTGGCTCTTGGGTTTTTAATTAATGATTTCATTTTAAAAAATCTGTTTGCAAGGGAACGCCCAATTTTTCAAAGTGATGTGCTTTACAACTGGCTTAGCACCACAGGGTATGAAATGCCTGATGGGTTTTCATTTCCGTCAGGGCACAGCATGGGAAGTTTTGCCTGTGCAATAGTTTTGGTTTATTTTTATAAATGGCGTGCCCCCCCTGCCGTTGTGCTTGCAAGCCTTATTGCAATAAGCAGAGTGTATATGTGCGCCCATTTCCCAACTGATGTTATTGCTGGGGCTTTGTTTGGAACAATTATTGCAATCATTGCAATCATTTATTACAAAAAGTTCTGGGGAAGTTTTTCAAGGTGGCTTTATAAAACAAAAGCAAAATTTTTAATATACCTAAAAAATAAAAACAACGCTTAATTTGCCACAGATTGTATATTTTGAAAAGTCCTTAA
>CAJKVX010000062.1 GCA_905203455.1 uncultured Eubacteriales bacterium | reverse complement strand
CTGTTATTAATTTTAGCAATTATTGTTTTTCCATTTAGGGCAAGGTTTCAAGGGCATTTTAATTTGGTTTCAGGAATTTGTATTTACTCAATAAAAATTGTTTTTATTAAACTGCTTGTTGGAAGATGTAAAGTTTCATTTGCCGATGGGTTGAAAATTGTAAACATGGTAAACAATATGCCAAAAGACCCAAAACACCCACATTTAATGGATATGTTTGCAAGCCAAGTGTTAAAGCGAATTGAAATTTCTAAATTTGATTTTTATTTTACCTTTGGTGAAAGTGAAAATGCTTCAACAACCGCACTTGTTTGTGGGTCAATTAAAATTCTTTCAGCAATGCTAATTTCATACATTTTAAACAATAATAAAAATGCAGATATTTTTCAAGACATCAACCCTAGTTACACATCTAATGAATTTGAACTTACAATGCAGGTCAGCGTTAAACTTAGTTTGCTTGATGTTTTGTTAAGTTTTATTTCAGCCAAAAAAGAATATAAAAAGGTCAATTTGAGAGGTTAAATATGGATAAAGAAAGAAACAACCCAATTGAAGAAATAATGAGTTCAGCAATAAGCAAGTTGAAAACAATTGTTGATGTTAACACAGTTGTTGGTGAACCCATTAAAAATGATTTTGGGGTTATAATTTTGCCAATAAGCAAGGTTACAATGGGTTTTGTGGCAGGTGGCGGTGAATATCCAAAAATTGAAAAATCAAAGAAAGGCAAGGCTTTCCCATTTGCTGGCGGGAGCGGTGCAGGGGTGAGTTTAACACCAATGGGCTTTCTTACAATTATTGATAATGTTCCAAATTTTATAAAGGTTGAAAACCGAAACAGTTGGGATAAAATTGGAGACATGCTTCCAAATTTGCTTGAAAAATTATTAACTTCAACAAACAAAGAAAATAATGACACCGAGGCTAAGAAAAATGATAAATAATTTTAAATCAGGAATATTTAAAATTTGTTGCATTGTTATTGCTTTTGCCATTGTTATGCTTTTTACTCCTGTTGCTTTAAATTTTTCAAGTTTTGCACAAAATCAAGAATTAGCAACTTGCAAAAATTGCAATGCAAACCCCGTTAACGCGCAGATAAACGAACAAGTAAACGAACAAACCGAAAGTAATGACCCACTAACAACGGCAAAGGGAATGGTTGTTTGTGAACAATCAACAGGCAGAGTTCTTTATAGCAAAGATACTGATTTAAAACTGCCAATGGCAAGCTTAACAAAAATTATTACAGCCATTGTTGTTATTGAAAATAACGAAGATTTAGATGAAATTGTAACCATTCCAAAAGAAGCAACAGGCATTGAAGGAAGCACAATTTATTTGAAGGAAGGCGAGCATTTAACAATTCGTGAACTGCTTTATGGGTTGATGCTTACAAGTGGAAATGACGCTGCGGTTGCTCTTGCCATTGCAACAAGCGGAAGTGTTGATGAATTTATAAAACTGGCAAATGAGTTTTGCAAAAACATTGGGGCAGAAAACACAAACCTTGTTACCCCAAATGGTTTGCATGACGACAATCATTACACAACGGCAGGAGATTTAGCAAAAATAACATGTTACGCATTAAACAATCCAGTTTTTGCTGAGATTGTTTCAACAAAATCTACAACAATTTCAAACGAAACAAAGCCAAATGAAAACAGACTTATTAAAAACAAAAACAAACTTCTTGTTCAAATGGAAGGGGCAACAGGGGTAAAAACTGGTTACACCAAAAAAGCGGGCAGATGTTTTGTTGGCAGTGCAAAAAGAAATGGCATGCAACTTGTTTGTGTTTTGCTTGATTGTAATCCAATGTTTGAAGAGTGCTGGGAACTGCTTGAAAAGGGATTTAGTGAATACTCTTTGGTTGACTTACTTGAAGCATATTCTTACCAAGACACTGTTAATGTAACTAATTCAAACACAAGTAAAGTTAATGTTTATTCAAGAAACAGTTTTATTTATCCTTTAACTTTGGCCGAAAAAAGCAACATTCACATTGAAAAATCACTTCCTGAAACCATAAAAGCACCAGTAAGCAAAAATCAAGAAATAGGCAAAATTGAAATTAGATTAGGAAATGACTTGATTTTTTGTGAAAAAATATATACTATTGATGGTGTAGAAGCAAATGATTTCAAAACCAATTTTGATAAGGTTATTGATAAAATGTAAATTGCTTTTTTGATAGTTATGAGAATTAATAAATTTTTGGCAGAATGCAACCTTGGGTCAAGACGCAAGGTTGAGGCTTTTGTTAGAGACGGACGAATAAAAGTTAATGGCAAGGTTGTAACAGACCTTGCTTTTAGCGTAAGTGAAAATGATTTGGTTGAGTTTGATGGAACAAAAGTTGAACCTAACAAAACGCTTGTTTATGTTATGCTTCACAAACCCAAGGGTTACATCACTTCAACCTCAGATAACAGGGGCAGAAAAACTGTGCTTGATTTGTTGCCACAAGAATTAAAGTTTTTAAAACCAGTTGGCAGACTTGATTATGACAGCGAAGGGTTGTTGCTTTTAACGAACGATGGCGAGGTTGCTTTTAACTTAACGCACCCAACACATGAAGTTGGAAAGGTTTATGTTGCAAAAGTTGAAGGTGAAGTTAAAGAAAGCGAACTTGCAGTGCTTAGAGCAGGTGTTGTTATTGATGGAGTTAGACTTTCAAAATGTAAAGTTAAAAAACTTGACTTTAAAGATAACATAACAAAACTTGAAATCACAATTTTTGAAGGCAAAAACAGGCAAATAAGAAAAATGTTTGAAGCGGTTGGCTTTAAGGTTGTGTTTCTTAAAAGAATTCAAATTGGCTTGTTAAGGTTAAGTGGGGTTTATAGGGGTAAATTTAGGTACCTTACAACTCAAGAAATAAATTATATAAAATCATTGTAGGTTGAAATGAAAGTAGCAGTAATTGGTGGTGGAGCAAGCGGAATGGTTGCAAGCATTATGCTCAAAAAGAATGGGCATGATGTTTATTTGTTTGAAAAAAATAATATGCTAGGCAAAAAACTGCTGATTACTGGCAAGGGAAGATGCAACTTAACAAACAACACATCGGGCCCTGAGTTTTTGCAAAATGTTGTAAGAGGGGCTAAGTTTTTTCAAAGTGCAGAGCATAACTTTAATTCAGCTGACACAATTAAGTTTTTTGAAGACCTTGGTGTGAAAACAAAGGTTGAAAGGGGAGGCAGGGTTTTTCCTGAAACTGAAAAAGCAAAAGATGTGCGTGATGCTTTGCAAAATGCCCTTAAAAATTTAAAAGTGAATGTTAACTTAAACACGCAAGTTGAAGATGTTTTAATTGAAAACAACAATATTTGTGGAATTATTGTTAATGGCGAAAAGTTGAATTTTGATGCCGTGATTGTTGCAACTGGTGGAAAAAGTTATCCGCAAACGGGTTCGAGTGGTGATGGTTTTGTTTTTGCTAAGCACGCTGGGCACCTGGTTGAAGAGTTAAAACCTGCACTTAATGGTGTTGAAATTTCCGGCAATGAATGCAAAACTCTTGAAGGATTGTCTTTAAAAAATGTTTGCATTTGTGCGAAAAATAAGGGGAAGGTTGAGTTTAAAAGTGAAATTGGTGAAATGCTTTTCACAGATGTTGGAATTTCAGGGCCGCTGGTTTTAACCATGTCAAGTTTTGTAAACAGAAAAGATATTGATGAAGTTTGCATTAACTTTAAACCTGCTCTGTCAACTGCCCAAATTAAAGACAAAATTGATAGAATTATTACTCAAACTCCAACAAAAACGCTTTCAAGTTTGCTTGCTTCAATGCTTCCAAAAAGGTTGGTCCAAGTTTTTGCTAAAAGGTTGGGCGCACAGTTAACTTTGAAAATCAATCAACTTAAAAGAGAAGATAGAGAGAATTTGGTTAAACTTTTAAGTGAGTTTTCTTTAAAATTTAAAAGGGTTGAACCAATTGAAACCTCTGTTATAACAAGTGGTGGGGTGAGCCTTCGTGAAATTAACCCTAAAGATATGCAAAGCAAAATAATCAAAGGTTTGTTTTTTATTGGCGAGGTGCTTGATGTTGATGCGTTAACAGGTGGGTTCAATTTGCAAATTGCCTTTTCTTCGGCTGCTTCTTGTGCAAATTCTAATTATTTTAAAGGAGAAAAATAAGAATGTTATTTGTAATAATGTTTATTTTAGTTTGGCTTCCAATAACATTGTTTTACCCAACCAAAGTTATTGGCAAGAAAAATATGCCCAAAAAGAAGGGTGCAGTTGTTGTTTGCAATCATCTTTCAAACCTAGATCCAATTTTGCTTAACATTAAACTTGTTAAAAAAATTAGATTTCTTGGAAAAGCCGAATTGTTTAAATCTAAATTTGGAGCATGGTTTTATCGTGGGCTTGGGGCAATTCCTGTTAACCGCGGAACGGCAGATATTAACGCAATAAAACAAGGCTTAAAAGTTTTAAAAGAAGATAAGTTGCTTGGTGTTTTCCCCGAAGGAACAAGAAACAAAACTGAAAATGAATCTCAAATGGGCGAAGTTCATGAGGGGGCAATAATGTTTGCATCACGCGCAGGAGTTCCAATTGTTCCCATTGTAATTTATAAA
>CAJKVX010000061.1 GCA_905203455.1 uncultured Eubacteriales bacterium | reverse complement strand
AATTTTCTTTAAAGTTCATATTAAATTTTTATCATATTTTCAATTAAACAGGCAAGGGTTTTTGTGGTAAATAAAAGTTTAATAATTATTGATGTTAAAAATAATCAAATACTCGGGTTAAAAAGTATAAAACTTCACCTTAAAACCAATAGATGAAATGTATTTTTAACTTTAATAGTAATTGCATTTTAATTGCAACAATAATGATATGAAATATTTTTAGCAAAATAAAAACCACATTTAAGTGGTTTTTTTTAATTTAATTAAATGTTATTTTGTTTTGTTTGATTTTTTAGTTTCTGTTTTTGTTGAAGAAGTGTCAGCATTTGAAGGTTCACTTGATTGAAGGTTTACAGGTTTAACTTTAATTAAGCAGGCATTTGCAAATTTTTTGTTGCCTTTTATTGAGTGGTGGAAGATGATTGCAAAAATGGTTGCGCCTAACACCAAAATGCCAAAACTTGCAAGGGTGTGGCTTGTTAGGTTTATTGTGGTGTTTAAACAGAATTTAATAAACATAACAACAAGTTCAAAAATAACTGAAATTGTTATGCTTATGCAAAAAAGCATAAACCCAGTGAAGCCGATTTTGTTTTTAAGTGTGCCATCAGTTTCTTTTAGGCAGTTATAGTAAATTGAAATGCTTAAAATGCTTACAAGCACGCTCAGGCAAACATAAAACAATAAATTAGTCCAGATAATGTTATATAAATCAAAAAGATAATAAACATTGGTAAAAAGGAAAAATGCAACATAAAAGCAACAAGAAATCCAAACTGGCACATTTAAAAAGTTGCGGTTTTCAATAAACAGGGCAAGAGTGTAAAGCCCAAGGCAACAAACAATGCTTGCAAAAGCCAAAAGATAATTAAAACTTGGGGCTAAAATTGCAGAAATGTCAATCACTTTAAATAGGGTTAACATTAAAAACCCAAACCACAAAACTGACAAAACCAATGCACTGATTAAAAATCCATTTTTAACTTTCATGTTTCACCTACACAACAATTCTTACAGGAAGAATTAAATAAAGATATTCACTGTTTTCACTTTTTGTTATTGTGCATGGGGCAATAGGGGAAGTGAAATTAATTTTAATAAATTCATCATCAATGTTTCTAAGGCATTCGCTAACATACCTTGCGTTGAATGCAATTGAAAGGTCTTTGCCTTCAAGGCTGATTGTTATGTTTTCAGTTACATTTCCAATATCGCTTTGACTGGTAAGAGTTAAAAGTTTGTCTTTAATTTCAAATTTAACAAGATTGTTTTTGTCCATTTTTGCAAGAAGACTTGCCCTTTCAAGACCATCTTCAAGTTGCCTTTTGTTAATGGTTACAACGCTTGTGCTGTTTTGAGGAATAACTTGGCGGTAATTAATGAAATCACCATCAAGAAGCCTTGTTACAACTTTTGTTGAATTAAGGTCAACCATTAAATAATTCTTTTGAATGAAGATTTCAATTTCATCATCATTATCTTCAAGAAGTTTGCTTATTTCACCCAAACACCTTGCTGGAACAATAAAACTGAAATCAGCCGTTGTTGATTTTAATGGCTTGTGAACCAAAGCAAGCCTGAAACCATCAAGAGCAACGCTTGTTATTTCACCATTTGCAATTTCAAAAAGGCAACCTTTTAAAATTGGCCTTGCGTCATCAACTGCAACACTGAAAATTGTTTTGTTAATTAAATCTCTAAAATCTTTTTGACCAATTATAATGCTTTGAGGGTTGTCAAGAGTTTTAATTTGAGGGAACTCTTGTTCGTTCATGCATTGAAGGTAACCTTCACTGTCTGTGTATTTAATTTTTAGTAATTTCTTTTCAGTAAGTGTTAATTCAATTTGTTCATTGCTTAACTTTTTAACAAACTCTGCAAAGAATTTGCCAGGAACAACAACTTCACCTTCAATTTTAACATCAGCAGGAATTGTTTTTTCAATGGTAATTTCATTGTCTGTTGCAGTTAAGGTTAAACTGTCATCACTTGCTCTTAGTTTAATTCCCTCTAAAATTGGGTTTGTTGTTTTGTTTGCAGATGCTTTTATAACTTTAAGCACTGCTTCGCTTAAATCTAGTCCTTCACAAATCAGTTTCATCTTTTTCTCCTTATTTACATTTAATCATTTGCTTCATGTCGTTAATTTGCACAGCAAGTTTTTGAGACTTTTTCATGTCTTCTGCCACTTTGTTTTTAGCGTAAATTACAGTTGCGTGGTCTTTGCCGAAAATGCTTCCAACGCTTGCAAGGGGCATGTTAATAAACTCTGTTATTAAAAACATTGCAATTTGCCTTGCCTCTGCAACTTCTTTTGTTCGCTTTCTTGCAAGAAGTTCTTCTTTTTTGATGTTATAGTATTTGCAAACAACATCAATAATGTTGCCGGCATCAATAGTTTCTTCATTTTGAATAAGGTAATTTTTAAGAGCCTCTCGTGCAATGTCCATTGTAACACGGGTTTGCCCCAAAAGTCCAGCGTAAAACACACTTCTTGCAAGCATTCCTTCCATTTCTCTTATGTTGGTTTTAACGGCGTCAGCAATGTAATAGATAACATCGCGGTCAACATTATACCTTTCAAGGCTTGCTTTTTTGTTTAAAATTGCAATTCTTGTTTCAATGTCTGGCACGCCAATGTCTGCAAGCAAACCCCATTCAAACCTTGACCTTAACCTTTCTTCAAGCGGATTTATTTCTTTTGGTGGTTTATCACTTGAAATAACAATTTGTTTACCATTTTGGTTAAGTTCATTAAAAGTGTGGAAAAATTCTTCCTGAACGCTGTTTTTGTTAATTATAAACTGAATATCATCAACAATTAAAACATCAGCCGTTCTATATTTTGTTCTAAATTCGCTTTTTGCACTGTTGCTTCCTTTTTGAATTGACTCAATAAGGTCATTTGTGAACTTTTCAATTGTAACATAAACAACATTAAGTTCAGGGTGATGCTCGGTAATGTAATTTCCAATTGCGTGCAAAAGGTGAGTTTTGCCAAGCCCAACACCGCCATAAATAAACAGCGGGTTATAACTTATTCCAGGGTTTTGGGCAACTGCCTTTGCTGCTGCTGCAACAAATTGGTTGTTGCCACCAATAACATAATTATCAAAGGTATATTTAGGGTTAAAAACATAACTTGAGTTTTGTTTTTGGTTAACTTCAGTTGGTTTTATTGCCAATTTTTCATCTTCACTTTGAAGTTCGTTTTGAACTTCATCAGGGCTTATAAAAACAATGTCAATTTTTGAAATGGCAGGTTCAATTTCAGCAACTGAGGTTAAAATTGAGTTGTAATATTTTTGGTTTTTGTATATAACACTTTTGCCCGAAGAACTGCTTGCCGCAAGAATAAAAGTGTTGCCGTCAATTTTTAAAGGTTCAAGAGTTTTTATCCAAACATCAAATGAAAGGGCAGTCATGTCTTTTGAAATAAGAAGTTTTGCATCTTCCCAAATTTTATGAACATCTTTTGGGGTTGCGGTTTTTGAAGTGATGAAGTCATTAAAGTTATCCATAAACTGCCTCCTTGTAAGTTAATTTCATTATAGAACAACTTTGTTAAAAAAACAAGTTAAAATTTACAAATTATTTTACACAATCTTTGATTTTTGATACACTTATATTAACACTAACAAAAAGGGGTGAAACTTAGGGCAATTTATGCAAATTAAACAATTAACAATTAACAATTTCAGGAATTACCAAAATGCAAGCGTAAATTTTTGCCCTAGCATCAATTTAATTTCGGGGCTAAATGGGCAGGGCAAAACAAACCTTGCTGAGGCTGCTGTTTTTTTAAGCCTTGCAAAAAGCCCAAGAACGCATCAAGATAAAGAACTAATTTTGCAAAATAAAGACAGCGCAAACATCAAATGCACTGTGCAAAGAAACTTTGGTGAAATTAATTTTGATTTCACCCTTAACAGGTTTCATGACAATGAATTTTTTATCAATTTTAACAAAATTAAAAGAACAGGGCAAATTTTTGGCAATTTGGTTTGTGTTTACTTTTCTCCGCAAGAATTAAAAATTGTAACGGGCTCCCCAAGTGACAGAAGAGATTTTTGTGATACAGACATTTCAATGCTAAGTGAAACATATTATAACCTAACTTTAAGGTATGAACGAGTGCTTAGCCAAAGAAACAAACTTTTAAAAACTGAAAAAGACATTTCAAAAATTAATGACACAATTAGCGTTTGGAATGAGCAGTTGGTTCAAATTGCTGCTCCAATTGTTAAAACAAGGAAAGCGTTTATTGAAAAGTTGCAGCCTTTTGCCAATGAATTTTTAAACATTTTAAGCTCAAAAAAGGAAGAACTTAAAATTTCATATGTTGGTTGCCAAGGTTCATCAACACAAGAAATTAGAAAAAATTTAAGCAATCTTCTTTCAAACTCACTTGAAAAAGACATTGAGGTTGGCTACACAGGCGTTGGCCCGCACAGAGACGATGTTAAGTTTGAACTTAACGGGGTTGACGCAAGAATTTATTCAAGCCAAGGGCAGGCAAGAAGCATAGTTTTGGCACTTAAACTTGCCGAAATGAAAATTATGGAAGAAGAACTTGGAGAAAAGCCCGTTATGGTGTTTGATGATGTTTTTAGCGAACTAGACGCAAGAAGACAAAAAAAATTGTATGCGTGCCTTGAAGGGGCTCAATCAATTTTCACGGGAACAAACTTTAAGTTTAAACCTGAATGTGAATACAAACAATTTAAGGTTCAAGCAGGGCAGGTTAAAGAATTGAAAAAAGGCAGATAAACTGTCTTTTTTGTTATCAATTAATTTTTTGTTTTCTTATTCATGAAACTTATTTACAAATTTTATTTACCTTTTAAATTTCTTGAAGCAATATTTCGCTTTTCTGCTAATTTATTTAAAACTTAACGGAGTTTATATGTGCCATATTTAATTTATATAATAATATAT
>CAJKVX010000060.1 GCA_905203455.1 uncultured Eubacteriales bacterium | reverse complement strand
CGACATTATCCAAAAAGTGAGAAAATTATTGATAAACCTAAAAATTATCAACTTATGATTGAACTTGCTGAAAAACTTTCAAAAGATATCCCATTCGTTAGAGTCGATTTTTATGAGGTGAACGGAAAGGTTTATTTTGGTGAGTTAACATTTTTCCCAGGAAATGGGCTTGAAGAATTTGAACCAGAAGAATATGACAGAATTTTAGGTGATTATATAAATTTGGAGAAAGTTGATGGAAAATAAAATCAGCATTGTTACGACTCAAAAATTTTACTATCATAAAACTTCACCATTTAGACCGTCAAAAAAATACGAAGAATATCCTTTTAATGAAATAAGTAAAACCGAAAATCATGTTTATGATATGGTGCGAGAGAGTTTTTATCAAATGGGGTATGACAAAGATAATTTCAATTCACCCAATTGGAACCCTTTGAGAAATTTTGTCAATCCAAATGACAAAGTTGTTATAAAACCAAATTTGGTAATGGATAAAAATGGTTCGGGGGAAGGAACCGATTGCTTGTTTACCAACCCTGCAGTGGTTGCGGCCGTTATTGATTATGTGGTTATTGCGTTAAATGGAAAAGGAGAAATCATAGTTGGCGATGCTCCAATGCAAAGTTGTGATTTTGAAAAACTTATAAATGATAGTGGCTATTTGAAAATGATTGAATATTATAAAAATGTTCTTCCTGAAACCATTAGCATTAAACTTGAAGATTTTAGAGACCTAGTGAGCGTTGATGAAAATGGGGTTTTGAAATCACAAGAAAAAAAAGAATCTCAATCAGTTATTGTTGACCTTGGAGTTGAAAGCAGTTTTTATGGTAAAACTGAACAGTATTTTGATAAAATAAGAATAACAAATTATGACCCAGCATTATTAAAACAGCATCATAATGAAACAACTAATGAATATTTAATAAATAAGGAAATTTTAGATGCTGATGTTATAATTAATATTCCCAAGCCAAAAACCCACAGAAAAGCGGGGGTTACGATATCACTAAAAAACATGATTGGCGTTAATGCAAGAAAGGAATATTACCTCATCATGCCAATGGTTCAATTTCAGAGGGCGGTGATGAGTTTTCAAAAAAATCAAAATTAAAAAATTTAAAAAATAAAATTTTAGATAGACGAAATTATCTGCAACAAACTAAAAAAGCGTATGTTAGGGTTAAGTTCTTGAATTTTTATTTAAAGGTTATTAATTTTTTGCTTAATAAGTTTGGCAAAGAAACAGTTTGTGAAGGTAACTGGCTTGGCAATGATACCATAAGCCGAACAATAACTGATATTAATAAAATAATTTTTTATGCTGATAAAACTGGTGTTTTGCAAAAAAATAAGCAAAGAAAGTATTTGATAGTTGCAGATATGATAATTTCAGGAGAAAAAGATGGACCTCTTCGACCATCTCCTAAAAATGTTGGCATGATTGCTGTGGGTGAAAACCCTGTGTATTTTGATGAAGTTATTGCAAAAATAATGGGTGCAAAACTGAACAAAATTAACACATTTTTAAGGGTTAGACAATCAGCGGAATCAAAATATCCTTTATGCGAAAAGAAAGTTGAAGGGTTTATTGTTTCGCCAGATAAAAGGTTTGCCAATAAAACCCTGCATGAAATAAAAGGTGATGCAGTTCTTTATTTTAAGCCTCAAGGTCAAGGTTGGGAAGAGGCGTTTTATAAACAAAAAACATAAGCAGAAGATAAAATGACAAGAAAAAAGAAACTTTTACTTAACACAATTGCGGGGTTGTTATACCAAATTGTCACAATAATTTGTGGCTTTATTTTGCCTAGGTTTTTTTTAAGTTATTATGGCTCTGAGGTTAATGGTTTAGTTTCTTCAATTTCTCAATTTTTAGGCTTTATTACTTTGGCTGAATGTGGTGTTGGAGCGGTGGTGCAAACTGCACTTTATAAGCCTTTGGCTCAAAAAGATGAAAACGAGATTAGTAAAATTATTGTTTCAGCTGAAAAGTTTTTTAAAAAAATTGCCTATATTCTTATTGTTTATGTTCTTATTCTTACTTTAATTTATCCGTTTTTTGTTAATGAAACATTTGATGTTTGGTTTACTATTAGTTTAATTTTAATTATTTCTTTAAGTTCGTTTGTGCAATATTTTTTTAGTGTTAGTTATAAACTGCTACTTAATGCTGACCAAATGGGTTTTGTGCCTGTTATTGCCCAAACTGTTGCAATTTTATTAAATTTGATTGTAAGCATTGTTCTTATGCGTCTTGGGTTTGGCGTTCACATTGTTAAACTTGGTTCTGCACTTGTTCACATGGCTGTTCCATTTGTGTTAATTATTTATGTAAAAAAACACTATAAAATTGACAAAAAAATTAAGTTTGTTGGTGAACCAATAAAACAAAAATGGAACGGAATGGCACAGCATGTTGCTTCGGTTGTTCTTGGAAACACTGACACGGTTGTTTTAACAATGTTTTCAACTCTTTCAAATGTGTCAATTTATAATGTTTACAGTTTAGTTACAACGGGAATAAACAATTTAATATCATCAACAACAAGTGGAATGCAGTCATTACTTGGCAATATGCTTGCAAAAGGTGAAGAAGATAGGTTAAATAAAACATTCAATCTTTATGAGTGGGTTGTTCACACTGTTGTAACTTTTGTTTATGTTTGCGCAGGAATTTTAATTGTTCCATTTATTGCTGTTTACACAAGAGGAATAACAGATGCTAATTATATTGTTCCAGCTTTTGCAATAATATTAACTCTTGCTCAGGCTGTTTATTGCTTAAGAATTCCTTATAACGGAATTGTGCTTGCTGCGGGGCACTACAAACAAACACAAACTAGTTTTTTTATTGAAGCAGGAATTAATGTTGTGTTGTCAATCATTCTTGTTTTCTTTTTGGGTTTGGTTGGGGTTGCAATTGGCACACTTGTTGCAATGCTCTACAGAACAATATACCTTGCTTTTTATTTAAGAAAAAATATATTAAATAGAAAACTTAAACATTTTGTAAAACACATTCTTGTTGATATACTAATAGCAGGACTTTCGATTGTTGCGTGCCTTTGGCTTAAATTGGGCGAGACCACTTATCTTTCTTGGTTTATTATGGCGCTAATTTGCGCGGCTATTGTTTTAGGAATATCAATTATAGTAAATCTAATTTTCTATAATCGAATAATAAAAGTTCTATTAGGAAATTTGAAAAGAAGTTTAAATAAAAGAAAAAGTAATAAGATTTTAACAAAAGGAGAACATTTTATGAAATGTGAAGAAGTGTTTATAAATAAATATCACAGGGAACCTGAATTTGTGGCTTTTTGCCCTTACAGGATTTGTCCAATAGGAGCACACAGTGACCATCAATTAGGAAAAATTACGGGTTTTGCAATAGATAAGGGAATTCACATAGCCTGCTCTGCTAAACACAATGGAGTTGTTGAGTTAGAATCTTTACAGTTTGAAAAGCGTGCCCAATGGCATGTAAGTGATGTTCCTGAGCAAAAAGAAAATGACTGGGCCGACTATTTAAGAGGGGCAACTCTTGAACTTGGGAAAGTTAAAAAACTAACTGTTGGCCTTTGTGGTGTTATTGAAGGAAGTTTGCCAATTGGCGGATTATCTTCATCTGCAAGTGTAATTATTGCATTTATTTCTGCGTTGTGTAAACTAAACGATATTAGTTTAAGTGAAAATGAAATTATTGAAATTGCCCTTAAAGCCGAAAACAACTATGTTGGAGTAAGTTGCGGAAAACTGGACCAATCATGTGAAGTTTACTCAAAGAAAGACAACTTGCTTTATCTTGACACTCGTGATGGAAGTTACAAATTAATACCAGCAAATAAAAATATGCCTGAATATGAATTTATGATTTTATTTTCAGGAATTGAGAGAAGTTTGGCAACAAGCAAATTTAATGCCAGAGTTGATGAATGCAAGGCGGCGGCTTTTGCTTTAAAGGCATTTGAGGGAATGGATTATGATGTTTTTGAAAAAAGTTATTTAAGAGATGTTCCTGTTGAAGTTTTTGAAAAACATAAAGATAAATTGCCAGAAAATTGGAGAAAAAGAGCAACACATTGGTATTCAGAGTTCAAAAGGGTTGAAGATGGTGCCAAGGCGTGGGAAGAAGGGAACATTGTTGAATTTGGAAGATTGTGCTTTGAAAGCGGAAAGTCAAGTATTGAAAATTATGAAACAGGCTCAGACGAATTAAAATGCCTTTATAACCTGCTAACAAAGGCAGAAGGTGTTTATGGTGGAAGGTTTAGCGGTGCTGGGTTTAAAGGTTGTTGCATGGCAATTATTGACCCAAAACATGAAAAGACCATTAAAGATTTCATCACGAAAGAATATTTAAAGTCATTTCCTGAGCAAAAGGGGAAATTTGAGATTTTTATTTGTCATAGTGCAGATGGAGTGAAATTATGAAATGTGTAGTTCTTGCAGCAGGATATGCAACAAGGCTTTATCCTTTAACCAAAAATTTTCCTAAACCACTTTTGCAGGTTAATGGAAAACCAGTTTTAGATTGGCTTTTAGATGATTTGACTGATAATTGTGGGATTGATGAGGTGTTTGTTGTTTCAAATCATAAATTTGCTAGCATTTTTCAAAGTTGGGCTGATGAAAAGAAATATAAGGTTTCGGTTATTGATGATAACACAACATCTAACGAAAACAGACTTGGGGCAGTGAATGATTTGAATTTGGTTATAAAAACTATAAATTTAAATGAAGATTTGCTTGTTGTTGCAGGAGACAACTTGCTTAATTTTTCATTAAAAAGTTTTATTGATTTTGCTAAAACCAAAAAAACTTCTTGTATTCTTTCCTACTATGAAGGTGATAAAAATAAACTAAGTAAAAGTGGTGTTGTTAAATTTGACCAAACAGGCAGAGTAATTTCTATGGAAGAAAAGCCTAAAAACCCATCTTCAAATTGGGTGGTG
>CAJKVX010000059.1 GCA_905203455.1 uncultured Eubacteriales bacterium | reverse complement strand
TTTGAATTTTAACATAATAATCATTATCAAAACCTATTTTCATACCACACCCCGTTTTTTTCAGTTTAGGGGGAAATTTGATTTTTTGTCAAATTTATAACCTTAAAAATTTTATTTTTATATTCCTTAAATTTAATTGATAAAATTCTTCAAATTATTTAAACTATTGATATACTAGCCCCTAATTTTGGGAAACATTAATAAAATTTAATTCACAAAAAACTGCAAAAAAACGCAAAAATTCAGTCTTTTTGCGTAAAAATTAGTAAATTTTTTAAAAGAAGGACAAGTTTATGTTGAAAACTCCAACCCCACACATCAATGCAAAACTTGGTGATTTTGCAAAAACCGTTATCATGCCCGGAGACCCTAACCGCGCAAAATTTATTGCAAAAAACTTTTTAACTGACGCAAAACTTGTAAACAATGTTAGGGGCGTTCAAGGTTACACAGGCACATATAACGGGAAAAAAGTTTCAGTTATGGCAAGTGGAATGGGCAATGCCTCAATGGGAATATACAGTTATGAACTTTTTTCTGCTTTTGGTGTTGAGTCAATAATAAGAGTTGGCTCTTGCGGTGCAAACTCAAAAGATTTGCCCCTAAAAAGCATTATTATTGCGACTTGCAGCATAACAAAAACCAACTATAAAAACATGTTTGAACACAAAATTAATTGTGTTGAATGTTCAAAAAAACTTGCAAAAAACGCAAAAATTAAAGCAAAATCATTAAATTTTGCCGTTTTTGAAGGAAATGTTTATTCAACTGACACTTTTTATGATGAAGAAAACCAAGCGCAAATTTTAAAAGAAAACAATTGCCTTGGCGTTGAAATGGAATCTGCAAGCCTTTACTATAACGCCAAACTTTTAAATAAAGAGGCTCTTACCCTTTGCTCGGTTAGTGATAATTTAATTACTGGCGAAAGCCTTAGCGCAAAAGAAAGGGAAACCAGTTTTTGCAACATGATAAAATTAGCATTGGAGATGATTTAATGAAAAGAGTTTTTGTTGTTGTTTTTGACAGTTTTGGAGTTGGTGCAACACCTGATGCAAAAGCCTATGGCGATGAAGGTTCAAACACATTAAAGGCAATTTCAACCAGCACAAAACTTAACATTCCCACTTTAACCAAACTTGGGCTTTTTAATATTGACGGAGTTAATTTTAAACCTGAATGCAAAACCCCAATGGCAAAATATGCTAAACTTGAAGAACTTTCAGTTGGCAAAGACTCAACCACTGGGCACTTTGAAATGGCAGGAATAATAACAAAAAAGCCCTTCCCAACTTTTAAAAAGGGTTTTCCAAAGGCCGTAATTTCAAAACTTGAAAAGGCGTGGGGCAAAAAAGTTTTGTGCAACAAACCTTATAGCGGAACTCAGGTTATAAATGATTATGGTTGCGAACACATTAAAACAGGAAACCCAATAGTTTACACCTCGGCTGACAGTGTTTTGCAAATTGCCTGCCATGAAGAAGTTGTGCCACTTGATGTTCTTTACACCATGTGCAGGCAGGCAAGAAAAATTATGCAGGGAAAATATGGCGTTGGAAGAATAATTGCTCGCCCATTTTTGGGTGAATACCCTAATTTTTACCGCACCGCCAACAGGCATGATTTTTCACTTGTTCCCCCAAGCCCAAATCTTCTTAGTGAACTGGTTAAAAACCACAAACAAGTGGTGGCAATTGGCAAAATTAATGACATTTTTGCAAACACAAACATAACGCAAAAAATTGAAAGCAATAACAACCACGAAGGTATTGAAAAATTTCTTGCAATGCAAAATGAAGAGTTTAATGGGCTTTGCTTTTTAAACCTTTGTGATTTTGACATGAAGTTTGGCCACAGAAATGACATTGATGGCTATGCACAAGAACTAACTTTCATTGACTCTAAACTCGACTTGTTCATTAAAAACATGAAGGAAGATGATGCCCTGATTATCACTGCTGACCACGGTTGCGACCCTTCAACCACTTCCACAGACCACAGCAGAGAGTATGTTCCTTTCTTACTGTATCACAATAACATTGAGCCCGAAAATTTGCATATAATTAAAGGTTTTAACTTTGTTGGAAAAACCGTTTTAAACTTGCTTGATGTTCAAACTGACTGTAAAACACTAAAATAGAATAAACGACCCAACAAAAAACAAAAAGGCAACGCAATGCCTTTTATTTTTATAAATTTTATGTGTTTTTTGTTAAATTTTGTAAAGAAATGCGTTTTTTTATTAAAAATTTAGCATTAAATTTACATAAAATAACAATTTTTCTGCAAAATATGTAAATTCTATTATTCAGTTTTGTTATATTTAATCAATTTTAATAAATTCATTCATAAGTGTGGTGTCAGGCAACAGGTCAATGTTAACCGAATTGGCATATTCAAAAAGTTTTAACCACCCTAGCCTTTCGGTTGAAAGTTCTTTGTTATAAACCGCTTTTAAAATAATGTCTTTATAAAGCCCCATTTCATATTGATGAGTGGTGTTTACTTGAAAATCAACCTTATCTTTAAAAGGAGTTATATACTCATCTTCTGCCTTGCAGATGTTATTCCACATTTTTAATGTTTGTGGCGGGTTAACCCCTCTTCTTGCCATGTCTCTTACCATTCTTCTAACAAGCCTAAATTCCCTTGGAGAAATGGATAATTCATCATAACAAAAGCCTGAAAAGTTGCTTATAAACACCCTAATAAATTTGTCTGTTTTTAGGTGACTAATTAGTTGAGGGTTTAAAACATGAATGCCCTCAAAAATAATAATGGTTTCATCTGTTAACACATAATCTATTTTGTTCTCGTAATTTATTCCCGAAACAAAGTCAAATTCAGGAAATTTAGCCTTGCCTTTTTTAAAAAGTGTTCCAAAACACTCTTCCATTTGCTTAAAGTTCACAATGTTAATTGAATCAAAATCAATTGACCCGTCTTCCAAAACCTCTCTATCTTTTTGGCTTTTAAAAAAGTTATCCATGGCAATTGTTAAAACCTTTTTTCCTTTTCTTTGCAAAATGTCTTTTAAAAGGTTTGCTGATGTTGTTTTCCCTGCACAACTTGGCCCTCCAATTAACACAATTTTGACATCACCCTTTCTTAAAATAAAGTTTGCAAGGTCAAACAACTGCCCCCTAAACCTGCTTTCGGCATCTCTTATTACTTTAAGTTCGTCTGTCTTTATTTCTTCATTAATTTGTTTAATATCAATAAAATCTTCACGCATAACTTCACCTTTTTGCTAATTTTTTATTTCCTGTTGTTATTTTATTTTTTCTGTTTTAATTTTACTAGTGTGTATTGCAAAAAATATCAGCACCCCTAAAACCAAAACATAACTAACACTGCCTATAACCCATTGTGCAACGCCTAAGGTTGCGTTTGTTAACCCAACTTCATAAAACACAAGTGGCGTGTAAGTTATAAGCAAATTGCCACCAACAGAAATAGATTCGAGAATGGTTGTAACAAAAATGAGAACAATTAAACCAACAACTGCACTTACCCAAGCCTTTTTTGAAATGGCATTTACGCAAATTGTTAAGGTTGATATAAAAATAATTGTCATAATAAGGCAGAAATATCCAAGCAACAAATCACCAATTCCAAAACTTATTGTTGAACTTTGCAGTGCACTGCAAGTTGAAATTGTTATTATAAAATGCAATAAACACCCAAGAAAACACGCAAAAGCAACAGAAAGCACTTTAACAGCAATTTTAGCACCAATCATAACAGAAGGGCTTATTCCACTGCTTATTGGGGTTATCCACTTTTTGTCTTGAATTTCTTTGCTTAAATTTCGCATAAGCATAACAACACAAACAATTGAAAAATAGGTAACAACAAAAGAAGAAAACATTAAATACGCACTGTAATAATTAAAATCAAACATATTTAAAACAACGCTAATTTCTTCACTGGTGGTTTCATCAAGCATCAAATTAAGCCCCTGCATAATTGCCATCATTAAGTAAACAAGGGCAACAATACCAACCATTAACCCCAACAAATAAAAAAACCTTTTTGTTCTAACCTCTTCTAAAACTTCTTTTTTTAAACACGCCTTAAAAACTTTCATTATTACTCCCTTGCCCTAAAAACACATCTTCAATGCTTTTTTCTTTAAACTTTATTCCATCAAACGGAATTTTGCAATTAAGCAGACTTTTAAAAATTTGCTCTTTAAAGTTTTCTTCAAAGGTTATGTCAATGCCCCTGTTTTTCAACTCAGCACCAGTAAACCCTTGCAACTTTTGGGCATATTCCTTAATTTTCAAAGCGTTTTCATGTGAACAAGTAACAGAAATTTCATTGTCTTGATATTTATGTAAAATTTCATAAACAGTGCCTTGTGTAACAATTTTATGTCCACTTAAAATTCCAAGCCTATCACAAACTTTTTCAACATCACTTAAAATATGAGTGCTTAAAATTATGGTTTTGCCCTCATTCTTTAAGTTTTCAATAATTTTTAAAACATCATGCCTTCCTGCTGGGTCAAGAGCACTGCTTGGTTCGTCCATTATTATTATTTTTGCATTGCCAATAAGCCCAGACGCAATGCCCATTCTTTGCCTCATTCCCCTTGAAAATTGTTTAAGCCTTTTGTTATAAACTTCGCTTAGCCCAACCTGGTTTAAAACTTGATTTGCCCTTGTTTCAAACTCAGCCTTACCCAAATTAAGTGGGCTTGCAATAAATTCAAGATATTCCCCTGCCGTCATATAGTCAAAAAAGGCAGGAATATCAATAATGTAGCCAATTTTGCCTGCAATGTCATTAACAAAACTTATTTTTTTGCCATCAACCAAAACCTCGCCATTATCTTCTTGCAAAATTCTTGTTATAATGTTAAACAAAGTGGTTTTTCCTGCACCATTTGCCCCAATCAGCCCGTAAATTTCGCCATCTTCAACTTTAAATGAAACATTATCTAAAACTAAATTTCCATTAAAACTTTTTGAAATGTTTTTTATTTCTAACACAACACTCTCCTAAAAACAAGTTAGTAACATTATATAACATTAATTGCACTTTTCATAACA
>CAJKVX010000058.1 GCA_905203455.1 uncultured Eubacteriales bacterium | reverse complement strand
GATGTTGGTATTTCGTTTTTTTAAAGAAGTTTAAATTCAAAATTTGGTAGCACCACGGAGAATCGAACTCCGATCCCCAGCGTGAGAGGCTGGTGTCCTGACCGTTAGACTATGATGCCATTACTTAAAAAGTATAACACAGGTTAAATTTTTATGCAATACATTTTTATATTTTGAATTTTTATTTTGCAATTTAAAGTATTTTGCTATAATAAGAATAATGAATTCTAAAGATAAAAGATTGTTTAATTTTAGACCTCCTGTGCTGGTGTGCTTATGTGTGATGGCAGGGGTGTTTGTTGCTAATTTTATTGTAACAGATAATCATTTTAAAGCCATTTCAATTTTACTTATTGTTATTGTTGGGTTAATTTCACTTGATTGTCAATCATTTTTTAGAAAACTTATAAAATCACATAAGGTTTGCGTGTTTGCGTGTGTTATTGGGTTTTTATTTTCGCTTTCGGGAATTTGGATTGGGATTTTTAAGGTTGAAAGCAGGAATCTTGATAACTGTGAGATTATTGCAACAGCAACCATAACTGATGTTAGCCAAACTTATTTATATGTTGAAAATGTGTGTGCTGATTATTACTCAGAAGATGAAGAGGTGTATAAAACTGGAGTCAAACTTGATGGCACATTAAGATTGCAAATTTCAAGCGATGATTATGTTAGTTATAACATTGGTGAAAACATTGTTTTTAAAGCCACAGTTTCATTTAACCAAGCAATTGAAGATGGAAAAATTAACAGTTATTATTTTGTTTATGACAGTTTGGGGATTGGTTACACCACAAGTGATGATATTTTAAAGACTAACACAACAACAAATGTTGACACTTTTGCATTTTTAAGAAAGGCGTGCAAAGATATTTTTGATAAAAACATGTCAAAAGATGCAGCAGGGCTTGCCTATGCCATGATTTTTGGGGATAAATCAGACATTTCAATGATTTATGAAGATTTTAGGTCTAGTGGGCTGGCGCATCTGCTTGCAGTAAGTGGTCTTCATGTAGGATTTTTCACATTACTTTTGATGTTTGTTGCAAAACTTTTAAGATTAAAAAATTTACCAAAATTTATTTTTGTTACAACAATTTTGTTTTTATACACATGGATTTGCGGGTTTTCGCCATCAATTTTAAGAGCGTTTATTATGAGCGCTGTTGCAATGCTTGCAACCATTAGAGGCAAGCAATATGACGGCTTGAATTCTCTTGCAATTTCAGCAATTATAATTTTGTTTATTAATCCGTTTTACTTGCTTGATTTAGGGTTTCAACTTAGATACATATCTGTTCTTTTTATTTTTATGCTTTCACCAGCACTTACAAGAAACTTGTCAAAATTTTTGGGCAAAAAACTTGCTTCAAGCCTTGCAATGTCAATAGCAGCCACCGTTGGAACTTTGCCAATTGTTATTCAAATTTACCCTAATCAATCGGCAATTTCAATTTTTACAAATCTTATTGCAATTCCAATTTCAAGCATTGGGTTTATGGCTTGCATAATAACAACCATAATAACAGCCATTTTTCCGTTTATGGGGTTTATTATGGTTATTCCTGAGTTTGCGTTTAATATTTTAATTTTTATTGCAAAATCAGTGGCTAATATGACTGATGCGTTTGTAACCTTTATTCCAGTTGAGGTGTTTATAAGTTTGGTTGTTATTTTAAGCGTTTTAATTTCAGATTACATATTTGTTAAAAAGCCAATAAAACAAACAAGCGCGGGAATTTTGTGCATTGCGTTTTTTGTTATGATGGGCATTTATTAGGGGTTTTATATAGTAGACAAAATTTTATTCTTTTGATAAAATATATTATTATGAAAGAAAAGGAACTATCTTCAAGTTTAGCAAACACAAAAAGTTTATATATTATTTGTGGGAAGGAAAGGTATCTTTGTTTTCAGGCCCTTGAAACTTTTAAAAATAAATTAACTCCAAACTTTCCTGATTTGAATTTTGTTAGTGTTAGTGGTGAAAACCTTGATGCTAATTTGTTATTTGATGACTTGCAGGTTTGCCCTTTTGGTGACCCTTTTAGGGTTATTGTTGTTAAAGATTTTAACCACAAAAAGCAAATTAACAAACAATTTATGCAAAAACTTGAACAATATGCTGAGCAAAAACAATTCACAACGGTGTTAGTTTTTTTTAACGCTGGGGAAGATGTTAACTGCTTTGTTAAAGGGGCAACTGTTGTTGATTGCTCACCTTTAAATGAGTTTGAAATTGGGCGGATTATTGATGAAAAATTGAAGGGAAGCAAGGTAACACTTTCAAGCAGCGCTAGGCTTAAACTTATAAATTTTTCAAACTTTAATTTAACAAAAATAATTGGCGAAATTGAAAAATTAAAGGCATACAAAGAAGAGGGTGAGGTTAGTGAGCAAGATATTGAAAAACTTGTTTCAAAAGACAGTGAATACCAGGTGTTTGAACTAACCCAAGCCATTGCAAATGGAGATAGCGGCAAGGCTGTTGAAATTTTGAATAACCTTATGGTTAAGGAAAAGTCGGCTTACAGCATGATAATTCCACTTTATAACAATTTTAAGCGGGCACTTTATATTTCAATTAACAGAAGTTTAAGTGATAAAGATTTGGCGGCATACTTGCAAATTAAAGAGTTTGCAGTTAAAATGTTAAGGGCACAAACAAGGGTGTTTAGTGCTGTTGAGTTGAAAAATATTACACACAGTTTGTTTAAACTTGACGAAAACATTAAGCAGGGTAAAATTAAGGAAGAAGTGGGTTTAATTTCAACTGTTTTAAATATACTAATGGTAAGGAATAAAAATGCTTAAAGACAAAATTGTAACTATAAATAATAACAAAGAAAATATAAGAATTGCAAATTCTGTTTGGCATAAAATTTTGCCATTTGTTTTAATAATTTCGTTTATGTGGCTTGGGTTTTATCAGGCTCTTCTTGCGTTTAATGCTTATCCGCTTGAATTGTTAACTGGAAGCATAAGCAGTTCTTTTATTCTTGAAATTGTGCTAACAGGGCTTATTTATTACATCGGCTTTGAAATTCTTTTTTGGGTTTACAGGTTTGCAATTGGGTTTAGTTTGTATTCTTTTGTGGTTCCAAGCCAAGCAGTTAAAGATGGTCTTAGGTGGTGGATAATTGTTAGAAATTTAATTATGGGCGGGCTTTATTTTTTGTGCATTTGGTTGCCTTACATTTATTCATATTTAGCAATTGTTGATTTACTTTGTTTATTCTTTGTGTTTGTTATGTTTACATTAACTCAACTAAAAAAATATGCTGAGCCCATGATTTACCCTTTTGTTTATAAAAGTTTAATGTTGCCTTTTATAATTTACGAATTTTTAAACGCTACTGTTCAGGTTGTGGGGTATTTGTTATGAAAAAGTTTTTAAGTGTGATATTTGCTTTAATTTTGTCAGTTTGTGTGTTTGGTGTTTGTGGAAGTTTTGGGTTTAATAAAGCCTATGCTCAAACTTCAACAGACCAAAGTTTTTTGCTTAGTGAAATTGAAACTGAACTTAAAAATTTTGTTGAGCATGACAGCGTTGAAAAACACAGGCTAGACAGAACTGCTGGAAGCGAGGGCGAAAGACTTTCAGCTGAATATATTGCTCAAGAGTTATCAGGTGTTCAAAATTTAAAAGCACTAGAAAATGCATATTTCAAAAATGGCATTCAAACATTCAATTTTGTAAGCACTTCGGGCGGGGCTTTGGTTTCGCAGAATGTTGGGTTTGTTTACTCTTCAAATGCTCAAAATGCAAAAACAGTGGTTCTTGCCACGCATTATGATAATGAGGCGATTTACAGGCAACGAATTAATGACCTTGGCGAGATTGAATATTATAAAATTGTTTCAGAGGGAATTAACAGCAGTGCAGGTGCTGTTGCAATGTTAATGTCGCTTGCAAAATACATTGCCGAGCAAAATTTGGTTTTTGATTTTAACATTGAATTTTTGTTTTTTGGTGCAAGCAGCAATGATTACATGGGTGCACAATATTATTTAAAAAGTATTACTCAAAATAAAGATAACTACGCACTTGTTGTTAACTTTTCAAATATTGCTATTGGTGATTATAACTATGTTTACTGCCAAGAATTTAATTGCCAATATAAAACCTTTGTTGAGAACAAGTTAATTGGAAGCAACAATTTTGAAAGTTACAGCAAAATAAGCAGCCTTGAAAACACTGGAAGTGGTTACACACACGAGGGGCTTATGGCTGACAGTTTTGTGTTTTTTGAAGATGGCATGAATGTTGCAAACATTTTCAGTGGAAGTCACCAGGGGTTTTCAAGTTTAGGCGCTGCTGAATGTGAAGGATACACTCAAATAACAAACACTGAAAAAGACACAATTATTGGCATTGAGCAAACACTTAATGTTAATGTTGCAGCAAACCTTTCAAGGGTTGCAAGTGCTGTTATTAGCCTTATTTCAGACGATGGTTTTATTGGTGCTGTAAGTGAAAACAACAATTTATCAGGGGTGTATGATTTTATTGCCAATGAAAAACTTCAAATATTTATATTTGCAGTTTTGGTGGTTGTGCTGTTTGTTGTGTATTATGCAATTTATGATAGTTTTTTAAAAAAATCAAGAAACAAAATGAAAGATGAAAATCTTGCAGCGGTTGTTGTTAAAATTCAGGGCGAAATGGGAGATATTTCATCAGAACTGAAAAATGAGATTAAAGAAAAAATTGATAAAGATGTTGACGATATAAAAAAGTCTTAACAAATTTGTTAAGACTTTTTTGTTTGTGTAAAACTTTAACCTAATTTTAAAATTTTATCAAAATTTTGCCAAACTTAATTTTAAGTTATGGTTTGAATTAAGTTGCAATCTGGTTTTGCAAAATAAAAAAACCCGTGTTAAGAGTTTTAGATTAATCACGGGGAATAAAATAGTTTAAACAAATAAAATTATTGAAGGCAAAAACAAAAGCCTTATTTCATAAGGTCAAGTTTTTTTGCGGCCTCAGCTTTTTTTCTGTTACCTTTATTTTTATGAATTGTTCCTTTAGTAACATTTTCATCAATAATTTTAAAGGTGTCATTAAGTTTTGCTTGTGCTTGCGCTTTATCGCCACTTTCAAGGACAAGGTATTGCTGTATTTATACGAAGATGCAGGCAAGATGAAGCGCCGTGGGC
>CAJKVX010000057.1 GCA_905203455.1 uncultured Eubacteriales bacterium | reverse complement strand
GATTCTTCGGCTCCCGCTGGTCGCTCAGAATGACAATCCTGTCATTTCGAGAGAGCGTAAGCGAACCGAGAAATCTAGATGAAATAGATTCTTCGACGCGTTTCACTTGCTCAGAATGACAATCCTGTCATTTCGAGCGTAGTCGAGAAATCTAGAAGATTCTTCGGCTCCCGCTGGTCGCTCAGAATGACACTACACAGTCATGTTGAGCGGAGTGAAACGAAGTCGAAACATCTTAAATAATGTTAGATTCTTCGACTGTGCTCAGAATGACGCATTGTGGGTGCTCGCTTAAAATGACAGGTTAACGAGGGTTCACTCAGGATAACAGATTAACCAAGGAAGGTGAAGTTTTGGTTTATGTTGAAAGTGAAGGTGTATGGGTTTTTGTTTAAGGTTACTGCAAACAATGGGTTGATGGTGATAATATCTACAAAGTTCATTGAAATGCCAACATTAGTTATTGTGTTGTTGTTTACAATCACTGTTGCAATAAATTCGCCAACCTGTGTGTTTTGTGTTAACGCTGAGCCATCAATTCCAATGTTAAACTGCTTGCTGCCATCTTCTGTATCACTAACCCTAAATGATTTCATTATGTTTTCAATAACATCTGCTGGTGCTTTTTCGTCAACCTTATTCAGTGCGTTAACAATGGCGTCAGTTATTGTGTCAGTAAAGCCAAGTGCATGTTGCAAAAGGTATGCAATGTTTGCGCCGCTAAACGCCCAAGTTGTAGTGCAACTGTAAAGGTAATGCGTTGTGGTATATTCATATCCCCAACTGCCCCACTTCCACTCTTTGGTGGTGTCTGCACGGTCAATGTAAATCATGTTATTGTTATAGTAAATGGTGGTAATGCGGTCTTCAAAACTTCCTGTTAGAATGCTTATTGATGGAATTTGTGAAATTGTTATAAACATTTCAAGGCCTTTTTTTGAATTAAAATTGATTTTTGCGTTAACAAGTGGTGAAATTTTGCCACCTGCAATAAGACCAACAAGCCAATCAAGACCTTGAAAACTGATGTCTACATTTGCACTAAGTTCAACTGAAGCATTGTTGTTATATGCGTTTTCAACAGCACTTAGTATTGTGTCAACCCCGTTAAGGTTAATATAGCCTGAATCTGAAACCGCATCTGGTGAAGAGTTGGTGTAATCAAATGTAACATCAAGGTTTGCAAACGCCTCATCGGTTTTAATGTTAAGGGCAGAAAGAATATCTGCACCAAGCCCCAAAACTTGAACATTTTGAAGTTTATTTTCACTGTAACTTGCGTTTACCTTAATGCCGTCATAAAGAACTTCAACCTTGCTTTCATTAAGGGTTATGCTTTTAATGATATTTAAAATTTGTTCAATGTTAACACTTGCAATTTGTGCATCTGCATTGGCGTTTTGAGTGCCCGTTGTGTTTGCGGTGGTGTTGGTGCTGTTTGCAAGAGTGCTGTTTAAAACCAATTTAACCACTTCGCTAAGGCTTTTAAAGTTGATGCCAAACAAGGTGTCAAGGCTTTGCCCTTCAAGAAAACTGTGGAAGTCTGCAAGAAGGCTGTTGATGTTTTGAGTTGTTTGTGCGTCGTTATATAACAAGTTGACAATTGCAAGAACACTGCTTGTGATGTTGTTTTTATCAATTTTTATTTTAAGAGGTTGATTGCCTTGTTGTGAAAGGTATGAAATGTAAAGCACTTGGTCTTGGTAATAAACATCAAGATTAATGTTATCTAGAAGCCCTGTGGCTTTAATGAAGCCATAAAGGTTAACTAATTTTTGCTCAGGGTTACTTTCTTTTTCAAGCAAAAGTTCAAGGGTTTTGGTGTAATCAAAACTTTCAAAATTAGAGTCTTGCCCTACCGCTGAATTGGTTAACCCAAGGGTTGCGCTGAACGCAAGGTTGTTTTGCCCCAAAATGCTAACAAGTTCGCTGTAACGAGATTGCAGGTCAAAATAATTTTCTTGCAAGTTAACCTTTTCAATTTCACAGTTTAGGCTGAAATCAAGGGTAAATTCAAATCTTTTTTCAAGGGCTTCAAGGTTTTTAACTTCAATTTGTTTAGGGAAGCCATTTTCATTTAAAACAACTTTAATGGTTAGGTCATTTTCAAACCCAAGTAAGTGGGCAGGAATTGTTACATTAACCTGTGTTTTGTTTGATGAAATTTGAATTTCATTTAAAATGCCCAAAATTTGGTAAACATCAAAGTTCAAATTGTCTGTTTCAAATTCATCAAGGTTTATGTTATTTAAAACTAGGTTTTCAAAAAGTGTTTTAAGGTTTGAATTTTCAAGGTTAAACACATCGCAAAGCAACTGCTTTTCAAGTTTTACAAAAATGTCTTCAACATTAAGGTAAATTTGGTTATTTTTAAGCACAACATTTGCGTTTAACTCATGCCTTCCACCAAGGTTAAGGGTTAGGTTTAAATAATCATCTTCGCTATTGCTTGCAACAATTAAGTCAAGGTTTGAAAGCAGTTCATAAATTTGGCTGTTTTGTTCAAAAACTTTTAAAACAACATTTGCGCTAAGCGAATTAAGGCTGAAGTTTTTAAACTGTTCAATAATTTTGCAAACATCGGTGTAGGCAGAGGCATCAACAGTTTCAGGTTCAACTTCACACTCACTAAGTGTTAAGTTAATGCTTGCATAATCTGTTTTTGAAACTTGCAAGTTTGAAATGTTAATTGAACTTATTTGGTTTTCATTTAAACTGATTGTGACAAAAATGGTCTGTTCTTGCCCTAAAATTGAGCCTTTCAGTTGCAATTCAATCGCACCGCTATTAACTTTTATCCCCAAAACACTTTCAAGCAAAGATTTAGCAGATATAGTCTTGATGCTTTCAAAAGTGTTTTCAAAAATGTAGGTGCTGAGATTTAAATTTTTGAAAATGTTTTTAACATCTTCAACAGTTGTGTTGTTAATTTCTTGCTCTAAATTGCTGTTTTCTTCTAAATTTAAAAGAGTTTTAAGTTTATTGTAATTGAATGTTAAGTTTAAGTTATCAACACTGACAAAAGTGTTGTTTTCAATTTGAATAAGGCTAAGTTTTTTTGCAAACGCTCCTGCAAAATCTGCTTGGGCGTTAAGGTAACCTTCACTCAGTTTTGCTGAAATGTTTGCCGTTTGGTAAGTTTTGCCGTTTGAAGAAAGAGTTAAGTTTGCACCAACCTCTCCGCTTGAAAAGTTTTGCAAGCCTTTTAAGTTTGTGTAAAGAGCGTAAATGTCAAGATAATCTTCTTCGTTTACTTCAACATTAACCTCAGGGTCAACTTTCACTTCAAGGCTTAACTGCACGCTTGTGCCCAAAATTTCAAGTTTTTGAATGTTTAAACTTAAATTGCCATTTTCAATCACAAGTTCAAAACTTAAATCACTTGCAAGCCCAAAAGTGCCCTTTTTAAGGTTAACGCTGATGGTGCCCCCTGAAAGCCTTATGCCACTTAAAACTTCGCTAATTTTGTTAAAATCAACATTAGGTAAATTTGTTAAATTAAAATCGGCAAAAAGGTCTTTAATTTCTTGGGCGTTTAAGTTGTCTTCTAAGTTTAAAGTGTTGCCAAAAATTTTGCTTAAAACTTCATTTAGGTTAAAGTTTTGGGCTTTGAATGAATTTAAGATTTGCATTACCTTACTAATAATATCACTGATTGCTGGCCCCTCGCTTGAATTAGAAAAGCCTGACAATTTGTTTAAAATTTCATTGAAATCAATGTTTTTAAGTTCAGCAAGACCTAAATTTAAAAGGTCATTGTTAAGGTTTAAGCAAGCGCCAAACCCACTAAAATAAAGATTGTTGTTTAAAAATGAAAGCCCAATTTGGTTTTGGTTTAAACTTAAAAGTGTTTCAAACTGATTTTGTTTTAAGTTTAAGTTGGCATTTGCCTTAATTGTGTTTGTTTTGCCGTTTTGGGTTAACTGAGCATAAAAATCTATGTTAGCACTGCTAAGGTTTGCAAGAGTTTTTAAATTGCAGTAAAAATCTGCAAGGTCAAGATATTCATTTGGGTTAACGCTAAGTTCTGTTTCAATGGTGCTAGCAGCATTAAGGTTTGCACTAAAATCAAAATCATTTGAATTAAGTCTTAATGAAACATTTTCAACAAAATCATTGTTTTCACTTAATTTAATTTGGGCAAAAGCAAGGGTATTAAAGTGAATGTTTGAAATTTCATTAAGGTCAACATTAATTCTTACTTCATTTTCCCCAATTTCTAAACCCTTTATGCTTTTTAAAACTTCATTTATGTTTAAGTTTTCAAATATATTTGAAGTTTGGTTATTAAAATCTTGTGTAAGATTATTTGTTGCCTCAATTATTTCATTTTTAATTTGGTTGTTTTGTGGCAAAAGGTTATCAAGCAGGTCTTTAAAAGTGGTGTTAAAATCATTAGTGTTAAAACTTACCTTTATGTTTTCAAGGCTAACAAAACATTCACCATTTAAATAAACCACGCTTGCATTAATGCCATTAAGGTTAAGGTCAACTTTTGCTGCAAAACCTTGTGCACTTTTAAGAATTGAAATGCTTGCAGTTGCGCTAAATGAAGCATCACTAAATGAAAGAAGGGTGTTAAGTTCAATTTCATTTGCACTTAATGTGTTTTTTAAACTTTTTACAAGTTTTGTTGCGTCAAGATATTCATTTGCATTTTCTGGCTCATCAAGTTTGCATTCGGCAGTTTTTTCAATGTCTGCTGAAAGGTTTACTTGCAAACCCTCAAAACTTAAATCATAAACTTCAAGGCTTTTAAGGTTATAGTCTGCATCCATAATAATGTCTGCACTGCCAATGCCTTCAACATTAAGGTTGCAAGTTATTGTTCCGTCTTCATTCTGCTGTTCTTGCATGTTAGCCAGGCTTGCCATGATTTTGTTCATATCAAGCCCCGCCATAAGGCTTTCAAGGTTAAATTCTTCAACATTAAGGCTTGAAAGAATTAAGTAAAGGGCACTTTCAAGGCTTTCACCGCTTACAACAATTTTTGTGCTATCTGTGTTTAAAAACAGTTTGCCTTCAGCATAAACAATACCAACATTTGCCTGGCTTCCATTATTTGTTAAAGTTATGTCTGCACTAAGTTTTGGGTTGTTTGAAATGTCAGCCTGAACAAAAAAACTAACAACTGCGTCATCTGTTGCTAAACCCTCACATGAATTTGAAGCAGAAACTGCACTTAGTGTGTTTGAGGTTTTTTGTGCCTCTGCACCTTGCCCGCTTTGCTCCGTTTCAAACCCAACTTCAATTTGCCCGCTAAGTTCAAAGGTTTTAAGAGTTTGAAAATAATTCAAAAGTTTACCCATTGCTTGGCTTTGATTAGTTCCCTCGGTAACAAGGTTACTTCCCGCCCCGCCACCAAGGTTTGGTGTGAGCATGCTTATTGTTGTTGTCATTGATATGGTAAACACTACTGCTAGTGCGATAATATATTTTAAAAGTTTTTTCATATTTCCCCTAATTTAAAAAATATGCCCGAATAAATTTGCCAAAAATATTTAATAATTAATTAATAACTAATTAACATCCGCATTATAGCACTT
>CAJKVX010000056.1 GCA_905203455.1 uncultured Eubacteriales bacterium | reverse complement strand
ATCGCTCATAGTAAAATCATCAATATTTTTATATGTAATATCCATCATTTCCTCCTTTGCCTTTTTATTTTAACAAACGCAATAAAAAAATCACGACGCACAATTTGTCGTGATTTAAACTTTTAAATAACAAAATAAACCTTTTTGTTGTTTTTATATTTTAATATAACAAACATCACTGAAATATAATTTTGAATATGGACTCACACAACCTAGTATAAGTTACTTATAATTTTTACAAAAAAACATTTTATCTTAAAATACTCAACTTATAACTTTTTTTGTAATGATAAAATATCATTTTCCCACTTATTATTTTAAATAAGAAATGATTGTTCTAGATATCTCACCCATTTTTTTCTTGGTTATTAATTATAATTTAATCCTTCTTTTTAGTTTCCGTTTCACTATCTGTTTTCTTTAAAAACGAACTATTATAGGTTCTGTTTTTATTTTCTTCATGTTCATATGATTTTATTTTATTAACAGATTGACTCTCACCATTACCATTTTCTTTTTGTTTTATCAAGTTGTTTATTGCAGAAAAATAAGGTAAAAAAGACACACAAAAGCCAACAAGACTTGCTACAAGCAACACTAAAATAAAAACATAAAGACATTTAGCAAAATAGTTAATATATTCATTAGAACCCATTTTTATAGTAGAGAAATTATCAGATTTAAAGTTATGAGACATATAGTTAAAAAAATACTGATAGTTATCATCTTCAGTGTTTAGAGTTAAAATTATAGTATCATTTGAAATGGAATAATTTCCATTAAAAACAATAGTTGTATTATTGTCATATATTATTGATGAACTATCAATAATTATTTGCAACTCAAAAGTATAATTTATATTAAACTTAATATAGTCTTGTTCTGACTTATATTTGCCTATATGAATAATTTTTAAATTACTAAAAAAAATCAACAAACCCGCAGATAAAAAGGCTAACAGTCCACACCATATTCGTAATGAAATATAATTAACAGTTTTCTTTTTTTTCATATAACACTATTATAAATTAAAAGAAAAATTAGTCAAAATATTTAATGTATGATAGTAAATAAAAACTCCTTTGTAAAGTAGGTTTTGAAAAATTACTACACTGTAAACACAATTACAATTGAACGCATTTTAAAAAATTAAAACAAAAATACCACAATGTTTTGTGATATTTTAACGCTTAAGACACGATATATAACGCTTTTGGTGGGAGGTGGTGGATTCGAACCACCGAAGACGAAGTCGACGGATTTACAGTCCGTTGCATTTGGCCGCTCTGCAAACCTCCCATTTAAACTAAATACCGAACCGCAACTTTTGTTACACTTCGGCATTTTTGGAGCCGGTGGTCGGAATCGAACCAACAACCGTCTGATTACAAGTCAGATGCTCTACCATTGAGCCACACCGGCATTTTTGCAACTTTTAAGTTGCCTATTTTTTAATTGGTTGCCCAATTAGTGGTGCCGCGGGGCGGAATCGAACCACCGACACGAGGATTTTCAGTCCTCTGCTCTACCGACTGAGCTACCGAGGCATGTGCAAAGCACATTGTTAATTGGCGACTCGGAAGGGACTTGAACCCTCGACCTCTAGCGTGACAGGCTAGCGTTCTAACCAGCTGAACTACCGAGCCAACTTATTGGTGGGCCTTCACGGACTTGAACCGCGGACCGACCGGTTATGAGCCGGTTGCTCTAACCAACTGAGCTAAAGGCCCACACCCCAGCAATAAGACAATTTATGGTCGGGGTGGAGAGACTCGAACTCCCGGCCCCACGGACCCAAACCGCGTGCGCTACCAAACTGCGCTACACCCCGAATTATCTTTTGCGTTGACTTGTATAGAATACACTAAAAATACCCTATTGTCAATTATTTTTGTCAAAATTTTTTACTTTTTAGTCTATTTGTCAAACACAAAAGAATTTATGTTATTTTTCACATTCACATTCAATTAATGCCTTTCTGTTTGCAATGCCCACAACTTCGCTAATGTCTTTAATATATTCACAATTTTGTGGTAATGAATTTTTATATTTTTTATTATGTGGGGCCTCAATTAAAACGGCATTAACCCCACCGCTTGTAAGATTATTAATAACATCAATACTGTCATCAATGAATAAATCAATATTATTTCTAAGGCAACTTTGAAGTTTTTTGCTGTCTCTGCAAACAAGTTTATCAAAAACAAATCCATTTCTTTTTAACCAATTAAATGTTAAAACATAAGGATTGTCATCTCTGAAAAAGTCATTATCACCTCTTGCCGTGATGAATATAATTTCATGCCCCTGCTCTTTCAGTTTTTTTATTGTTGAAACTGCGTTTATTCTTGGTGCAGTGTGTTTTAAAATAGTTGTTCCAAAAAAACTCCAAAATTTGTCTGCAAGTTTATCACTTCCGCCAAACTTTTTTATTATTGAAAATTCATCGGGGTAAATTATGTTATCAGCATTAACTCTGTGTGCTTTTAAAAAATCTTTTGCAATAGCCAGTTCAACTTTAAAAGGATTTGTAACTGTGTAATCAATATCAAAGCCAATAACCATTAAAATTTACTCCTTTAATCAATACCCAAATAGTCGTTATAAGTTGTTTCTTTATCAAACACCTTTGTGCCGTTAATCACAATTATTCTATTCGCAACTGTTTGCAAAAGTTCATGGTCATGAGTTGTAAACAACATTGGTGATTTATAATTTATCATTCCCTTGTTTAGGGCTGTTATGCTTTCAAGGTCAAGGTGATTTGTTGGCTCGTCTAAAATTAACACATTTCCCGCTTTAAGCATGGCTCTTGCAAGCATACACCTTACTTTTTCACCACCACTTAGAACTTTGGCTTTTTTGTTTCCTTCTTCACCCGTAAAAAGCATTCTTCCAAGCCAACTTCTAAGATAAGTTTGGTCAGTTTCTTTGCTAAATTGGGCAAGCCATTCAACCAAAGTTAAATCACAATTTTCAAAATATTTATCGTTATTTTCAGGCAAATAACTAACACTTGTTGTGGCTCCCCATTTAAAACTGCCACTATCTGCCTTTTCTTCGCCAACTAAAATTTTAAATAACATGGTGATAACATTTGCCCTATCACTTAAAAAGGCAATTTTGTCTTCCTTTGTTACAACAAATGAAACATTTTCAAAAAATCCCTTTTTTGTTAATTTTTCAACCCTTAAAACTTCGTTGCCAACTTCTCGTTCTGGTCTAAAATCAATATAAGGATATTTTCTGCTTGAAGGTTTAATATCAACAAAAGTAAGTTTTTCAAGTTCTTTTTTCCTGCTTGTTGCCTGCTTGCTTTTGCTGGCGTTTGCACTAAACCTTGCAATAAACTCTTGCAACTCTTTTGCCCTTTGTTCACTTTTTTTATTCTGCTCTTTGGCTTGCCTTGCAAGAAGTTGACTTGTTTCGTACCAAAAGTCATAGTTTCCAACATACATATTAATTTTGCCATAATCAACATCACAAATATGAGTGCAAATTTTATTCAAAAAATATCTGTTGTGTGAAACTACAATAACAGTGTTTTCAAAATTTAAAAGATAATTTTCAAGCCAGTTAACAGTTTTTGCATCAAGGTTGTTTGTTGGTTCATCTAGAATTAAAATATCTGGGTTCATAAAAAGTGCTTTTGCAAGCAAAACCTTAACTTTAATTTTTGGCTCAATATTTTTCATAAGTTTGTTGTAATCGTCTTGGTTAACACCAAGCGAAGCAAGAAGGTTTTGAGCCTCACTTTCCGCTTCCCAACCATTAAGTTCCAAAAATTCGTTTTCAAGTTCACCCGCTCTAATTCCATCTTCATCACTAAAATCAGGCTTACTGTATAAAGCCTCTTTCTCTTTCATAATTTCAACCAATCTTTTATGACCTAAAATTACAGTTTCTGTTACTGTTTTATCATCAAATTCATTTTGGTTTTGAGATAAAACGCTCATTCTTTTGCCTTTGTCAACAATAACTTCGCCTGAACTTGGTTCAATCTGCCCACTTAAAAGTTTTAAAAAAGTAGATTTCCCAGCACCATTAGCGCCAATAATGCCATAACAGTTGCCTTTGTCAAACCTTAAATTAACTTCGTCAAACAAAACTCTGCCACCAAATTGAAGTCTAACATTAACACATTGAATCACAATAATTTCTCCTTATCTTGTAAAGGTTAACATATTTACATCCCAAAGTCAATCTACAATTAAATTTAGAATAAATATGTTTAAAATTAAATAGTTTGTCAACACTAAAACAAAGGAGTTTTATATGAATAGCAACAAATCCACAAGAACAAATAAATCGAATAATAAAAACAGCGCCAAAAATTCTGCAAATTTTAATGCAAAAACAACAGGTGAAAACAACAAAACAGTAAAAGCCAGCACCCAGGAAACTGAAAACAAAAAAATAGTTAAGGCTGATGTTGTTAAAAATGGTGAAGAAATTAAGCAAGAAATTGTAACAACAAAGATTGATGAGGACAATAAAAACCAAACCCGAGATTTCACAGCAACAACGCCCAAAACAGCACACATTCACAAACCATCATACCCACAAAACTGGTGGCTTTGGGCAATAATAATTATTGGGTCTACCCTTCTTGCAGGTGGGCTTGCAACATTGCTTGGTGGGCAAATGTTTAATTTTAGAGACCATGTTTTGCCACCAGCGGTTGTGCCTAAAATTGTTTTCCCTATTGCTTGGGCAATTATTTATGTGTTAATTGGAGTATCTGGTTTTTTAGTGTTTTTAAGTCCAAACCAAACCGAGCAAACAAGACGGGGCGATATTATTTGGTTCTGCATTAACCTATTTTTTAACATAATGTGGCCATTGTTCTTCTTCAGGCTTGATATGTTAATTCTAAGCACAATAATTTGTGGAATAGTTCTTGTACCAGCCATTATAACTAATTACAGATTTTATTACAGAAACCTTGCAGGCGGAATTCTTTATTCAATTTATACATTATGGCTAATGTATGCCTTCTATTTAAACTTAGGTATATGTCTGCTAAATGCTTAAACATTTTCTTAAATAACTCAACTTTGAGTTATTTTTTTGCAAAAATTCTTGCACTTACAGTTAAATTGTGATATCTTATTGATGTTAAAGTTGCAATAAAGATTAAATATAATTAAATAATATGTTTTAAAACCTTTAATAAGCACTTTTAATCAACAACAAAAATAAAAATTTAAATTTAATAGGTTTAAATCATGCAGGTGTAACTCAATGGTAGAGTGCTCGCTTCCCAAGCGAGTTACGGGGGTCCGATTCCCCTCACCTGCTCCAGAACACAAATTATTGTGTTCATGTAAACCATTTAGCCACTAGAAATAGTGGCGTTTTTTATCTAATTTTAATTTTTGCTTAAAATTGAGTAGAATTTGAGTAGTCTTATTACTCAGTTGACTTATTGATACGCTCTATCTTATTTTGTTCTTTATGTGCATAGCACTTAATTCCCTTTCGTTCTAATAATACTTATGGTAGCAAAATAATAGTTAAAAACTTTCACAACTTGATTTTAAATTAAAAAAATGCCCATACTTTCTTGAAATATTGTTAAACTTGTTTTATAATAGCAAAAGAAATATTAATGATTTCTAACAAAGTTAAAAAAAACTTCACAATCCGT
>CAJKVX010000055.1 GCA_905203455.1 uncultured Eubacteriales bacterium | reverse complement strand
TTTGAAGATAAATAATAATAACATAATAATTTTTAACCTTTAAAAATTAAATTTGAGATAATTTGCCTAATCTTGACTAATTTTAAGAATTATTAAATAAAATTAGTTTTTATTTTTCTTTATTTGGGGTTTGGGCTTGAGATTGAGTTTTGGGCTGTGTTTGGGGTTGCTCGCTATTTTCAATTTCTGTTTTAATTTTTAAAAGTGCAATATTTTCAATTCTTGAAATATATGATCTTGAAATTGAATACACCGCCGCAACCTCTTTTTGAGTTTGTGGAAGAAAGCCAAAAAGCCCATATCTTCTTGCAATAATTTCTTTTTCGCGAGGTTCTAATTTTGTTTTTATGACACGGATAACCTTTTCAAGCAAAATTTTTTGTTCAATTGCCTCTGTTACATTATCTTCACCCTGTTCGCTTAAAATGTCTAAAAGGCTGATTGAATTGCCCTCTTTATCTGTTCCTATTTTTTCTTCAAGAGAAATGTCTTGGTTATATTTCTTTTGATTTCTAAAAAGCATTAAAATTTCATTTTCAATACACCTTGTGGCATAGGTTGAAAAACTGTTGCCCTTTGTTTTTTGATAAGTTTTAACTGCCTTTAAAAGCCCAATTGACCCAACTGAAATAAGTTCTTCTTGGTCGTTATAATTTTTATATTTTTTTGCAACATAAGCCACAAGCCTTAAATTGTGTTTTATTAACAATTCTTCTGCATTTTTGTCTCCGTTATGAAATTTTTCAAAAAGTTCATCTTCTTCTTTGCCACTAAGGGGCTTGGCAAAAGCATTTTTTGAACCAACCAGACCTGTGAAAAAAAAGATTTTTGAAAATAGTTTAATAAGCCAAGAAATTATCATATTCACCTCACACTTAAACTTTATGTCGAAAAATAAGTGAATATTCAAACAATAAAAAAATTTGCCAATTTTTTGACAAATTTTAAATATGAAATACAATTATTTAGTTTTAAACTTAATAAATTCAGTTTAAACTACGCCACATTTAATTGTTTTGCAGTTGGCAATGTTTGCGTTTTCTTATAAAAGTTATAACCACAAAGGCTGCAAACAGATTTTATTTACGCACATTTAGTGGGGTTTATGCTCTTAAAATGTCACCTGCTGACAAGTCAAAAGTGTTATCAACTGTAAGCCACAATTTTTGTTGAACAAGTTTGGCTGTGTCAAGCAATTCGCCTTTCTCATCTTCAATTTTCATAACTTTAATTTTTTTGTTAAAACAGGTTTTTGGAGATAAAATTTCAAGTTCATCAGAAACTGAAAACTTATTTCTTTGCTCAACTAAAATTTTGTTTTTCTTAACATCTAAAACCACTGCTTTAAAAACACTTTCTTGCTCTTGGCTTGAACTTTCATAATTTTGCGTAATGCTGTTATCATTAAAAGTAAAACCTGTTGTGTATTTTCGGTGGCTTGCCTTTTTCAATTCTTCCTGCAAGTGTTTAGGGGTAACATATTTTTGGTGGTTTTTTTCACACTCATACATATGGTCAATTGCTCTTTTATAAGCATTAACAACAGTTGCAACATAATAGGCTGATTTCATTCTGCCTTCAATTTTAAAACTGCTTACATTTGCTTTTGCAAGTTCATCAATATGGTCAATCAAACATAAATCTTTGCTGTTTAAAATGTATGCGCCCCTTTCATCTTCCATGATTTCAAGTTTATCATCGGGTCTGGCATCTTCAACCAAAGAATAATGCCACCTGCATGCCTGAACACATTCGCCATGATTACTGTCGCGGTTTGCAAGATAATTTGAAAGCAAACACCTGCCACTATAACTTATGCACATTGCACCATGAACAAACACCTCTGTTTCAACATTTTTAGGAAGGTTTTTTGTTATTTGCGCAATTTCATTAAAACTTAACTCTCTTGCCAAAATTATTCTTTTTGCGCCAAGTTTTGCCCAAGCATTTGCACTGAACTCATTTGTTGTGTTCGCCTGAGTTGAAACATGCAAAGCAAGGCTTGGCTGTTTTTCTTTTATGAACATAAACAAACCAAGGTCGCTGACAATAACGCCGTCAACTTTGGCTTTAACCAAAATTTTTAAATAATCTTCAAGCCCCAAAAAATCATCATTTCTTGCAAACACATTTAGTGTTACATAGGCTTTCTTTTTGTGTTTGTGAACAAGTTTAACTGCGTCTATTATGCTTTCGTTGTCAAAGTTATTTGAAAATGCCCTTAGGCTATAATTTTTGCCAGAGAAATAAACTGCGTCTGCACCAAAGTGCAAGGCAGTTTTAAGTTTTTCCATATCGCCCGCTGGGGCTAAAAGTTCAATTTTTTTCATAATTATACCTTTGTTGCAACAAGCAATCCGTCTTCAATGTTTATTACTTCAACATCTTTTAATTGCTTTTCGCTTTTGCAGTTTTCAATAAATTGTTTAAGTCGTTTTGAAATTGTTTTAAACCTTTTAGGGCAATTTCCGTAAACATAACCACGAAACAAAACATTGTCCGCAACCAAAACGCCACCTGGGTTAAGCAAATTTAAAATATATGGCAACAATTTAACATATTGCCCTTTGGCACTGTCAAGAAAAACAAAGTCATATTTTTTGTTTCTCTGTTGCAGTTGTTCACACAAAACAATTGCGTCCCCAACCAAAACATTCGCCCTGTTTGCAAGGTTCAGACTTTGAAGGTTTTCTTCCGCTTGGTGTGCTCGTTCTTGGTCAATTTCAATTGTGTCAATTGTTGCGTTGCTTACATTAAGCATTAAAATTGCACTAACCCCCACCGCAGTGCCAAATTCAAGAATTGTTTTAGGTTTTTTGGTTTTAACAAGTTCTACCAGCCTTTCTTGGCTTTTTGTTCTTAAAACTGGAACATTGTTGTTTTTCGCCTTGGTTTCAATTTGTTCTAAATTCATAACTAAACCCTGAAAATAATTGGAAGAATCATTGGGTTCCTTTTTGTCTTTTTATAGAAGAAATTTCTTAATGGTTTTCTTATTTGGTTTCTAAGGTCGTTCCAATCTCTTTCTTGCTTCATGTCAATTGTTGCAAGAGTATCAAGCAACACACCCTTTGCTTCTTCAACCAAAACTTCGGCTTCGGCAGTGTAAACAAACCCTCTTGTTATCATATAAGGCTCGCTTACAAGTTCACCACTTAAATTGCTAACCCCTATTACTACAATAACCAAACCATCTTCACTTAAAAGTTTTCTGTCTCTTAAAACAACGCTTCCAACATCACCAATGCCAAGCCCATCAACAAGCATTTCGCCAGCCTGAACCTGACCTTTAACACTCATTCCGCGTTTGCCCACTTCAACAACCATTCCAATTTCAGGAATAATAATGTTATGCCTATCCATTCCAAGGCTAATGGCAAGGTTGCTGTGTTCTTTTAAATGCCTGTATTCACCATGAACAGGAATGAAATATTGCGGTTTTAAAAGGCTGTGCATAACTTTAAGTTCTTCTTGGCAAGCATGCCCTGATGTGTGAACATCTTCATGAATAACAATTGCGCCTTTGCGGTAAAGATTGTTTATTACTTTGTTTACCATGTTCTCGTTTCCTGGAATTGGGTTTGATGAAAAGATAACCGTGTCATTATCCCCAATTTCAAGTTTAGGAAACTCTCCGTTTGCTAACCTTGAAAGTGCACTTGTTGGCTCCCCCTGACTTCCTGTGCTTAAAACAAGCACATTTTTGTCTTCCATTTGCGGAACCTTTTCAACATCAATAAACACATTTTTGTCAAACTTAAATTCGCCAATTCTCATGCCAGCATCAATGTTGTTTATCATGCTTCTTCCAACAACCGCAACCTTACGGTTATATTTAATTGCAAGGTTAACAATTTGCTCAACCCTGTAAATATTGCTTGAAAAGGTTGCAACAAAAATTCTTCTTTCGCAGTTGTCAATAAAAATTCTTTCAAGTTTTTGCCCAACGCTTGATTCACTCATAGTGTAACCCGGTCTTTCAACATTTGTGCTTTCACACAAAAGAAGCAAAACGCCCTTAGCACCAATTTCGCTTATTCTTGGCAAGTCAATCATTTCGCCATCAATTGGTTCAAAGTCAATTTTAAAGTCGCCCGTGTGGAAAACAATTCCAGCAGGAGTTGTGATGCTTAAAGCCATTGCTCCCGCAATTGAGTGGTTAACTTTAACAAATTCAACTTGAAAAACACCAAGCCTAACAACATTTCGTGGTTTAACCACATTGCATTTAATGCCTGTTATTTTATGCTCTTGCAATTTATTTTCAAGCAGTGTTAAGGTTAACTTGCTTCCATAAATTGGAACCTTAACCTCTTTAAACAAATATGGCAACGCACCAATGTGGTCTTCATGACCATGAGTTATAACAATACCTTTAATTCTTTTTGCATTTTCTTTAATGTAAGAAAAATCAGGAATAACAAGGTCAACCCCCGGCATGTCTTCCCCTGGGAAAGCAAGCCCACAGTCAATAATAATAATATCATCGCCATATTCAAGGGCTGTCATGTTTTTGCCAATTTCACCAACACCGCCTAAAAAAACAACTTTTAGTGCATTGTGTTTTGTTTTTAATTTTGCCTGAGATTTTTCGGTTTTAACCTCAACTTCAGGTGCATCACTAAGTTCACTTATTGTGTTCATTTGGTTGTTTTGTTTTTCTTTTTTTGAATTATATTTGTGTTTTTTGTTCCCACCTGCTTCATAATAAGTTTTGTTTTCAACATTCACTTCGGTGGAAAAAACTTTTTTCTTTACATTTTGTGTTTTTGTTAATTCTGTCATACTAATTTCCTTTTTTGTCAATATTTTCTGCTTCTTTTTCCCTTAACACTTTTGGCTCAACAATTAGACTATCTGTAAGATAATATCTTTTGCCCTCCATTGTGTAATAATTTGTAACCATAAAAATGCTTATAAAAACTGCGGTCGCTGGAATTGTTATAAAAAGCCCAACACCAATTGTGAAAACCCCAAAAAAGATGTTTATTGCCATGATTGTAATAATAACTATTATTGAATTGCTTAAAGTTCTTCCAAAATTTAGGGCACCAAACTTAAAACTGTGTTTGAAGGCTTTTATTGCTGAATAGTTTTCTTCAATCATAAGCGGAGCAAAACTTGAAAGCAGTGTTAGTTTTAGTGACTCTAAAAAAACCACCAGAACCAAAAAAGTTATCAAAAGAATAACCGTTAAAAACACCCCGTCTGCAAGTGCCAAGTAGGCAACAAACAACAAAATTTCAACAACACCAAAAGCAAGGTCAATTGTCATTTTTAAAAGTGAATAAACTGAGGCTTTTTTGAAATTGGTTATAAAAGTGTTTGTGAAACCAACATTAGCAAGGCTTGAAATTTTTGAGTTTAAAATGAAACACAAAACATATCTTGAAAGCCCAACTAAATACAGTGGCAACACAATTGCTGAGAGGCAAAAACCAATATAACTAAACCAGTGTGAACTGAAATTGTTTGAAAGAATGTCTGCAAAACTTATAATAATATCTTTAAAGGTTGCATTCAGTTCCCTTGGAGATGTGTAAACCACTTGAAATAAATCACTAACCTGCGAGAACCAGTTTTGTGAATCAAGAAGCCTTATTGTTGGCATTGCAATTAGGTATGAAAGCAGAACAACCACTCCACTGCAAACCAAACCGTAGGCTAGTTGTTTCCACACCAGTAAAAAATTTGAACTGAAAATTTTAACTGAGTTTTTATAAGACATAATTATTCCCTCAAAATCAAAAAAATATCTAATTTAGCCAAAAACAAACATTGTTGCTAAAAAACAACATCATCTGCTATAATTTCCCACATTAAACTAAAATAAAAAGATATTTCCTGAAAGTAT
>CAJKVX010000054.1 GCA_905203455.1 uncultured Eubacteriales bacterium | reverse complement strand
CATTGACAATTTTATTGGCAATGCGATAACCAAGCATGTGTTGCGACGCGTCGAAGGATCTAAGATTTCTCACTTTCGTTCGAAATGACAGGGGAGTGTTGCGACGCAATGACCAACAAAAGCAATAATTAAAAAATATTTTACTTTGAATAATTTGCCTTTTTTTTCACAAACTAAGTTTAGAAAATCTAAAAAGGAGAAAACAAATGCGTAAAAGTAACGAAAAGAAAACTAAAATGACTAAAAATTGCTCTGCTAGCACAAAGTCAAATGAATCTAACTGCACAAACAACAGTTGCGGTTCAAAACGCACAAAAAATAAATCTAACGACTAGTTTTGTGCAAAAAAACATCACCAAAACGGTGATGTTTTTTATTGCCCTTTTCCCTTTTTAAGGCGTTCTCGCTTGTGCTTATTTATGGAAAATAACTTGTCCAATGCTAGCATTATTTTAAATTATAACTTATGATGCAATGCCGGGCATTGTTCATAGAATTTAATTTATGAAATGCAGGCGTTATATAAATTAACCATGTTTGTTCTAACAAGCATTGGAAGACCGGTGTAAAGATTATCATTCCCAGCATTATGGTTTAAATAAATTGGAAGCATTTGTGCCCCCTCGCCGTTAACAACAAAAATCATGCGGTAAAACTCTAAAACTTTGGTGTTGCCGTCAACTTCTACAATTTGCCTTTGAAGGTCGCTAAACACAACTTCAAGGCACAAATTTTCTTGCTTTAATTGAGTTGAAAAATATCCAATTTCATAGTCTTCATCTTGGCTTGGTTTTTCATCAAGTTTTCCGCCTTGGGCAACTCGTGAAAACACGCTCATTTGAGTCATGTCTTGAAGGCAAGAGCAAAGAAGGTTAAACTTTGCCTCGTTATTTTCTTTTGTTATTTGCGTTGCGGCGGTTGAGTGATTGTAAATGTTAAAATATGCCGGGGTTGAAATGTTAAGCGGAGTGCTTGAAGGAATAAAGCAAAGCACCACGCAAACGGCAACAATCACCACAGCAATTACTATTGAAACCAAACCAAATTTTTTGTAATTCATAACTCACCTTATGTTGTTAACTTAATTATGTTGTAACTAAAATGAAATAGTCAAATAAAAACAGCCAAACACATCTGTGTGCTTAATTAATTTTAAACTTTATTTACTTTTGTGTCAATAGAAAACTCGCCCGCAAAACAAAAATGGGTATTGACTTGCCCCAAAACATATAATAAACTTAAACCATGAAAAAGTTTTTTGTGGGGTTTTTTAAATTTTTGGGAATTGGCATTTTTGTTGCTGTGTCTGTTCTTTGCGGAGTTCTTATTGGAAACACTGTTATTGACTCATTTTTTGCCACTAATAATTACGCCCTTTATGACCCACAAGAACTTAAAGAAAATGAAGCGCAGATTATTGCAGATTACACAAGCGGAAAAATCATTTACAACACTTTAACTGAAAATGACGCCGCCGCCGCTTTAATTATTTCAATCTACACCCTTAACCAAAAACAGAATTATAGCGTTTCAAGTGAGGGCACCGTAACAAATCCGCTAACAAACCAATCGTTATATAACTCGTTTGAAAAACAAGGCAACACAACCACAAGCATTCAACTAAGTGGCGGAATTTTTAAAGTTGCAAACAAGGTTGTAACAAATCTTACCACAGGAGATGTTGAAGTTTATCTTGGCACACTTAATGCAGATGGAAAAAGTGCAACCTTCACAAGCCCTGCAAACACTTACACCAAAGAAGAGTATTACAACATTTATGGCGTTGAAGCAGACGAATTTATGGGCAGAATTGTTTCAAGCAAAACAATTTTAAGTTCAAAAATTGAAAAGGGCAACACAACAACTTTCACTCTTTCTCTTGACCCCGTAAAAAGCGTTATTTTATATGCAAAACAGGTGTCAGTTAACACTGGCATGGATATGCCCAATTTTTCAAGCGTTAACCTTACCTTTGAAATTGACAGTTCTTTTAACCTTTTAAGGTTTTCAATAACCGAAGCCTACACCGTTAAATATGGCATAACTGTCAACTGCAACTCAACAGTTAACTCAACAATTTCATTTTAAAGGATAAATTATGAAAAAGTTTTTTAAGTTTTTATTATCTTTTGTTCTAATCATGGTTATAACCGCAAGCGTTGTGGTAATTAGTCATTTAATTAAAAACCCGCAAACCACCACAACTGCTCAAAGTGACCCCGCATTAAACCAGATTATTACCACACTTACTAAAACAAAAAAACACAGTGGCACCCTTACCATTTCTTCAAACGGCAAAAGTGCAACTGCTAACATTAAAATTACAAACAGCAATTCAATTGCGGTTAGTGCCAGTGCAGATTTTTCACAGTTTAACATAAATGAGCCCGTTGAACTTACCCTTGTTGAAAATGTGATTTACCTTAAAGTTGAAAACAATCGCCTTAAACTTGATTTAGCAAATGGCCAAAGTTACCTTGAACAAATTAACACCTTACTTGCCACCCTTAAACCCCAACTTGAAAGTTTAACAGGTGGGGCAAACTTAATTGAAAGCACCCTTGCAAGCCTTGGATTTTCAAGCCTTGAAAACATTACTGACCTGCTTGATTACATCACAACCACTCAAACAAAACAGGGCTACACCCTTACATTTAGTTACGGCAAAATTGAACTTGTGGCAAATTTTGACGCAAATTATACTCTTTTAAACTTTCATTCAAATCAAATTGAAATTAATGGTTCAACATTTAAAATAAGTTACACTTCAAAAAACGCCCAAAATGTAAGCATAAACAAACCCGCACAAGCGTCAAGTTTCACTTCCGCAAACCACCTTTTAACGCTTGCAAATTCGGCAGCAAACACACTAAACAAATCTTCAATTCACCTTTCAGGCACCCTTAATTTAAGCCTGCCAGTTATAGGCCAAATTTCAATCAAAGTTTCAGCATTAACAAAAACCGAAAACGAAAAACCCCTAACAGTTATTCTTCTTGATAACCTTCCAACAGGAATTTACATGAACACCAAGGTTTACACCCTTAGCCTTGCTCACAAAAATTTAAGACATTATGCCTACATTTACATTGACTCAGGCAAAATTTATTTCGAGCGCTTTGTAAGTTACCAGCAAAAAACCACAATTTCAGGGCAAGATTATTATTACAAAACAGAAAAAGAAATTTCACAAGGCTTTTTCACATTTGCTGACTTACAGGTCTCTTCAAAACAAACAATAAGTTACCTTACCCCCGTTCTTGGAATTGGCAAAACAGTAACATCTGCCATTAACCTTTTTGGCACAAACAGCATAAAACTAAACTTAGATAATCTTCTTTCAAGCGCAACTTACAGTTACAACCCTGCCATTGCAAAACACACCTTAACGGTTGACTTAAAAACCCTGACCTCAAACCGAGATTTAAAAAACCTAACTATTTCAATAATTGCAAAAAACAATAGCCTTACCTCTTTATCATTTGCCTACGGAATGGGTTCAAGCGTAAACCTAAACGCAACCTTTGCCTTTAAAAACAAACTTTCGCCTTACACTCACTCTTACCCTAACCTAACTCAAACAATAAACCCAACCTATGAACTAACGCTTAAATACAACCAACTTAAAAACGGCTACACAAAAAGAACAATAACCACCCACATTTAATAGTAAAAGTAGACCTTTAAACTTTCGCATTAAACTTAATAAAGTAAACCCTGCCTGCATTAAAATTAAATAAAACCTGCCTATTTAAAAACCCAGTAAAAACCATTGTTCAAATTATGCACATTAGTTTATTAAAATCTTACACTCAAATTAAAACTTAATAAACTATCTCCACATTTTATTCACTTCAATTTATTAAAATCTCCCGCTCTTATTAAAACTTAGCAAAACACTTACACATACCACCTTAACAAAACCGCCTTCTAATATTATTTAGCAAAATAAAAAGAAAAAAAACACCCCATGTTGGGGTGAACCCTTAAAGTTTTTTTAGAGTTCACTTCAAAGTTTAGGGGTGTTTTAAATTTTATTCACCTTTTTTTGATGTGCTGTTTGTCTTTTTTCTTGCTGAGGTTTGGGTTTTATTTTCTTTGCTTTCTTCTTTTGGTTTTTCTTCTTGGTTTTTGTCTTCACCTTGCAAGGCTTTGTCAGTTGTGGTGTCTCGGGTTTTTTCACTGCCACTATTTTCAGGCTCAGCATTCATTTGGTTTTGTGAATTTTTTAACTTTTCAACATCAACCTTTTCACTAGTGTCAATTTCAATGTTTGTTTTATTTATTCTCTCTTGCCTTGCTTTGGCTGTTTTTAAAAGTTTATCAATTTCACTTTCACTTGGCTCAGCAGGTTTTTCTGGCTCTTTATTTGCAGTTTTCTCGCTTTCTTTTGCCTTGTTTTTGTTATCAATAAACTCACAAACAGTTTTTGCACTTTTGCCATCAATAATCATGTTAATTTCATCGCTATAAATTGTTTCTTTTGCAAGCAAAACTTCAACCATTGTGTTTAAAATTTTCTTGTTTTTAGAAAGAATTTCTTCAGCCCGCTTGGTGCATTCATTCATAATCTTTTTAACTTCAGCATCAATAATTGCGGCTTCTTTTTCGCTGTAATTAACCCTTTCTTGATAATCTCTGCCTAAAAACAGTGATGTGCTTGAACCCATGCTAACATTGCCAATAACATCACTCATGCCCCATTCAGTAACCATTTTTCTTGCAACTGCGGTTGCCCTTTCAAGGTCATTTGATGCCCCAGTGGTGAAGTCATCTAAAAACAGTTTTTCAGCCGTTCTTCCACCCAAAAACATTGTAATGGTGTCAATCAACTTGCTTCGTGACATATATTCATCATCAGTTTCAGGTCTTGAAAGGGTGTAACCCCCAGCCCCACCTCTTGGCACAATGCTCACTTCATGAACAGGGTTGCTGTTTTCAACCAGCCTTTCAATAATTGCGTGGCCACTTTCATGCACGGCGGTAATTTTTCTGTCTTTTTCGCTAACAATTCGGCTTTTCTTTTGTGGCCCCATTGTAACTTTCACAATGCCATTATTAATGTCTTGCATGGTAATTTTTTTGCGGTTATCTCTTGCTGCCAAAATTGCAGATTCATTAAGCAAGTTTTCAAGGTCTGCCCCTGTAAAACCGCTTGTTATTCTTGCAACAATTTTAAGGTCAACATCACTTGCAAGAGGTTTGTTTTTTGAATGAACTTTCAAAATTTCTTCACGCCCACGAACATCAGGTGCATGAATGTAAATTTGCCTGTCAAACCTGCCTGGTCTTAAAAGTGCGGGGTCAAGAATGTCTGCCCTGTTGGTTGCCGCAATAACAATAATGCCCTCGTTTTCTTCAAACCCGTCCATTTGAACAAGAAGTTGGTTTAAGGTTTGCTCTCTTTCGTCATTGCCACCGCCCATTCCAGCACCTCTTTGCCTGCCCACGGCATCAATTTCGTCAATAAACACAATACAAGGTTTTGCCTTCTTTGCATTTTCAAACAAATCTCTAACCCTGCTTGCACCAACACCAACAAACAGTTCCATAAAATCGCTTCCGCTTATGCTGAAAAATGGAACCTCTGCCTCGCCAGCAATGGCTTTTGCAAGCAAAGTTTTACCCGTTCCAGGAGGGCCAACTAATAACACCCCCTTAGGAATTCTTGCCCCAATGTCAATATATTTTTGCGGATTTTTCAAAAACTCAATAATTTCTTTTAACTCTTCCTTTTCTTCATCAACGCCTGCAACATTTTCAAACTTAGTGTTTGAAGGAATAATTCTTGCACGGTTTTTAACAAAGTCAAAACTTTTATTGTTAATTGACCCCATTTTTTTGAAGATAAAGTAAATCAAAATGCCCATGCACACAAGCGCCAAAATTGGGTAAAGCAAACTTAAAATTGAAAAGGTTGTTGTGCTTCCAGGAATAATAACAACCTGACTAAACCCACTCTCTTGTGCTGTTTCGTTAAATGTTTTAATGTCACTTAAAGCATCTTGTTCAAATGAAGACCTGTTATAAAACCAATATCTGCTGCCATCAAAATAAACAAGTTCAACTTTGTTTGCTTCAAAGGTAACTTCTTTAATGTAGCCCTTATTCAAATCGGCTGTAAATTGCGTATATTCAATTTGTTTTCCACTGCCTGAACCACTAAAAGCCCAAAAAATTAACACCAAAAGTAAAATCACAAAAATTGAGGTAATAATAACTTTCGCCCAACCCTTGCTTTGTGGTGCACTTGCATTGTTTTTCTGTTCTGCCATTTTGCCTCCTAATTAAATGTAATGCTAATTTGTTTAAACACTTTTTAGTGTGAACAATTTTGCCCTTAAACTTTCATAAAAAGAAAAATTCATAACAAATTTGCCCATAACCTTTTTTAGTTTATTTAAACTTAGAAGATAATATATCATAACAATAAAAATTTTTCAATCAAAAAATGCCCAAAGAAAAACTTTTGCCTAAAATAAAAAGCACTTCACCCCCACACGCAAA
>CAJKVX010000053.1 GCA_905203455.1 uncultured Eubacteriales bacterium | reverse complement strand
TAATATTTTTTAAGGTGCTGTCTAGCAATTTAGGGCACTATTACAACTGCCACTTTGCAAAAAAATAAGCCCTAACACCAAGGCATATTTTTAACAAAGTTCAATTTTTAAATTTTATTTAAGCCACACTCTGCATCTTTTTTATTTTTGCATTCACTTTTATTTAGCGAAAAAGCACAGCCACAATAATTCTGTCTGTAAAGCCCAAAAGCCTTTGCAAGTTCGATGCTTCTTTTAAAACCATCTTTCTTTTTAAAATCTGCTTCAAGATAAGGCACTTTAATTTCCTTTGAAATTTCATTGCCAATTTCATTAATAATTTTTGCATTTTTATGCGGAGAAACTGTTAAAGTTGTTGCAAACATATCAAACCCATTATCCTTTGCAAACTGTGCAGAAGCAGAAAGCCTTAGCCTAAAACACTCTGTGCACCTTTTGCCACCTTCCACCTCATTTTCAAGCCCCTTTGCACAACAATAAAAAAGTTCTGGGTTATAAACAGAGTCAACAAAACTAACCCTTGCGTTGTCAAGGGCTTTAATAAGCCTTATCTGCTCTTGTTTTCTGTGTTCATACTCTTGTTGTGGATAAATGTTTGGGTTATAATAATAAACACAAATTGAATAGTCTGTTTCGTTTACAAGCCTTTCAATAACAGCCGAAGAGCACGGCCCACAACAACTGTGAAGTAAAAGTTTTGTCATGCTACATTCTTTTAACGGTGTCAATAGCAAGCACATCAAGCCCTTTTGTTATGGCTTTTTGAACCAGTTTTGATAACGCTAAATACCCTTGTTTTTTTACTAAATTTTGTTCGGTTAAAATTCTTACATTGTTATAGAAAGTTGAATAACTTGACGCAAGTGCAAACACTGCGTTGCAAAGTGGAGCAAGGCTTAAATTTTCTAGCGAGGTTTTAAAACTTTCAATAAGTTTTAATAAGGCAATTATAATAGTCCTTTCCTCAGGCAAGTTAACCAAAATTTCACCTGAATTATTATACCCTGCCTTTTCAAGCAAAGAATTAATTCTTGCGTTTGTGTATTGCAAATATGGCCCAGTTTTGCCTTCAAATGAACTGAATTTATCAAGGTCAAGCACATAGTCTTTGCTAACATCATTTGAAAGGTCGCCAAACTTTAATGCTGCAACGCCAATTTTAAGTGCAAGGTCTTTATTTTCTCCAAGCCCGTTTTGTTTAAGTTTTTGCTCTGCCTTGCTTGTAACCAGCGACACAACATCTTCAAGTTTAACAGTTTCGCCCGAACGAGTTTTAAAAGGTTTTCCATCGCTTCCGCAAATTGTTCCAAAAGCAACATGGGTTAATTTTTGGCTTTCAGGTGAAATGCCTGACATTTTTGCGCACCTGAAAAGTTTAATAAAATGTTCAATCTGTCGGTTATCTGTAATATAGACAATCTCGTCAGGGTTATAGTCAATGTTTCTTTCCCACATTGTTGCAAGGTCAGTTGTCATGTAAAGTTCACCGCCATTGCTTTTTTGAATTATTGCTGGTGGCATTGGATTTTTGTAAAACTGTGGGTCATCAGGGTGCTTTTTAGGAATTGGAATATTTTCCCCTTCCTTTGCAACATCAACAACCAAGGCGTCTTGGCTTTTTCTTGCAAGCCCACTACTCACAAAAAGGTCAATGGTTTGTTTAATTTTATCACTTGCGCTGCTTTCCCCATTTGTTAAATCAAAATGAATGTTAAGCATATCATAATTTTTCATTATTGTTTTAACGCTTGGTTCCCTTAATTGCTTCCATATTGTAAAATATGGCTCTTTTTTCTGTTGCAACCAAAGGGTGTAAAGTTCAGCCTTTTTCTTAAAATTTTCGTCCGTTTCTTTTCTTTTGCTGGCCTTTGGGTATGCTATGTTTAACATATCAAGCGTAATTTCGGGCTTTTGCCCCTTGCCTTTAAAATAAAAATCAAGAAGCCCATCATCTTCAAGTTGAGTGATAGTTAGCCCCATTTGAAGCCCCCAATCTCCAAAATGCACATCGGCAATAGTTTTGTGCCCAAAAAGTTTATACAAATTTTTAATTCCCTCACCAATAATAGGCGACCTTAAATGCCCAACATGAAGTTCTTTTGCAACATTTGCCCCGCCATAGTCAAGAAAAATAACCTTAGGGTTTTGGGTTTTAACAACCCCCAAATTGTCGTCTGCTAACAAGTCATTTGCAATTTTTGAAAGTTTTTCATCTGTAAGTTTAATGTTTATAAATGCTGGTGCACAAAAACTAAAATCAAAACCAGAGGCATCAATTTTGCTGATAATTTGTTCTGCCACATCAGCAGGGTTCATTTTATATTGTTTTGCAAGTGCAAAGCAGATGTTTGATTGAAAGTCGGCAAGTTCTGGTTTGTTTGAAAAAGAAACCAAATTACCACTCACCTTAAACCCACATTGCACTAATGCATTACTAATAATTTCACTAAGTTCTTGCTTAATATCCATAGCCTTCTCCTAAACTTAGAGTAGTATAACAAAAAAAAATAGAAATAGCAACACAAATGCCAATTTCTATTTTTATAATACTAACATAGATGAAAAATAAATCATGAAAACAACAGACTATTTTTCAAGCCCCTCTTCATCTTCAATAACACCTTTTGATTGATGACCGCTTTCTTTTTTATTAATTCCACTGACAGTTTCTAACGCCTCAACATTAGATTTGTATATCTGGTAAGCAGTATCATATTTTTCACCACCAATTGCCATTATTGATTCTAGAATTACTGCATTGTATATATGCTCATAAAAATCTTCTTTATTAGTTCTGCTATCAATAAATTTAACTATTTTAGGTGCAACTTCATAATAATGATCAATATCTTCTTTCGAACAATAATTATCTCTAAACCATCTCAAAACTTGCAGTTCAGCACAATTATCATCAAAATTATATTTATGATGATGCATACATGCCGTTGTTAAAAAACACCCGCTATCCCTATCAATATGCTTCGGCTCAGGATTATCTCTATCATTGCTTTCTTCCCTACCCCAATCAGGCTTATTACCTGCATGAAAATCCTCTTCACTGTTCCATTGATAATGGCTATGACCACCATCTCCATTATCTGCAAATTGATCGACTCTTGATTTGTCACCTTTGGTAGTTATTCTTGTATAAATCAATCTTAAATTACTGTCATCGCCATCAGCCAAATCATTCTCTTCATTTTCTTTTGACCAATCAGTTTTCTCTTCATTAATATCATAGTTGTCCTCACCAACATCATAACTTGTATATCCCCATCTATTTCTTTTTGGTTTCATTTTTTTCCTCCCCATATTTTAACTTAAATCTACAAATGTATGAAATGCCATCATCATCATAAAACTCAAAGTTTTCTCTGCCAACTTTGTCAATCAGCTTATTAAGGTTTTTTACAATTCTGTCAGTTTTTTCGGTCAATTCTTCGGCTGTATATTTGCGCTTTGATTTCCACATATCAAAAAGTTCTTGAAAGCCTTCATCTTGGTTAACACTTCTGTCGTCAGTGTCATCAACATAATCTTCAAAAGCAAAGTATATATCCATAAAAATTCTGACATTTTTGATATAGTGGTTATATGCCTTTTTGCTTGGCCAAACTGTTCCGTTTTTTTCAACAAACTTCATTGGCAGACCCCTCCTTTTATAATAAATACATTTTTTATAATTTTAACATAATGCTTTATGTTTGTAAAATGTTTGTTCAAATTTTTATAGAAATATTTTTAAAGTTCTCGGCGCTCTGCTGTTAGTTATTTTCTTATGAACTTTAAATGAATAAGGTAAATTAGTTTTAATTACAGTTACATTTAGGTTTGTTTTTATTGTTTCTTGATTTTGGGGCTTTTAAGGCTCTAAGTGAATTTAAAACTGCAAGAAGGCTTACACCCACATCTGCAAAAATTGCAAGCCACATTCCCGCTAAACCAAGCGCCCCCAAAACCAAAACTGCAAGTTTAACCACCAAGGCAAAAATAACATTCTGCATTACAATTTTATGAGTGTTTCTTGAAATTAAAATAGCACTTTGCATTTTTGATGGCTCATCTGTCATTAAAACAACATCACTTGCTTCAACAGCAATGTCACTTCCAACCCCGCCCATTGCAACACCAACATCAACTGTTGCAAGAACAGGTGCGTCATTAATTCCGTCACCAACAAATGCAATACCTTTTGTGTTTTCTTTAATTTCTTTTAATTTTTCAACCTTGTCTTGCGGAAGCATGTTAAAGTAAAATTTGTCCAAGTTTAACTCTTGCGCAACGCTTTTAGCAACAAATTCATTATCTCCCGTAAACATTGCAATCTGTTTTATACCAATATCTTTCAACCATGAAATTGCAGATTTAGCATCTGGCTTAACTTTATCTTTAAGGGTTATCGTTCCAACATGCTCACCGCTAATTGCAAGATAAATAGCAGTATTTTTGCTTTCAATTTCATTAACCTTAACACCTTTGTTTAAAAGCAACTGTTTTGAACCCACCAAAACAGGAGCCATGAAAATTTTTGCACTTACCCCAAGCCCAGCGTGCTCGCTAACATCTTCAATCCATGCAGAATTTATTGTGTTGTTTTCACAGTATTTTTCAACAATAGATTTCGCTATTCTATGGTTTGAATAACTTTCTGCATAGGCAACATATTCAAGAACATCTTCCTTGGTTTGCTCACCATAAGTGTAAATTGTGTCAATTTCAAAAACACCTTGTGTTAATGTTCCTGTTTTGTCAAAAATAATGGCGTCAACTTTATTTAATGCTTCAAGAAAGTTGCTTCCCTTAACCATAATTCCATTTCTTGCACAAGCACCAATTCCCGCAAAAAAACTTAGCGGAACAGAAATTACCAAAGCGCAAGGGCAACTTACAACCAAGAACACTAACCCACGATACAAATAAGTTGAAAACTGTGAAAACCCAACAAAAATGCATGGAACAAAAACCAGCAAAACTGCAATTAAACAGACAATTGGTGTGTAATATTTAGCAAATTTTGAAATAAATGTTTCAGTTTGCGCTTTTTGAGTGGTTGCTTTTTCAACCATGTCTATTATTTTTGAAACTGTGCTGTCTTGTTCACTTTTTGTAACTTTTACCAAAAGCACACCTTCACCATTAATTGAACCTGAAAGAATTTCATCGCCAACACCTACTGTAACAAGGGCGCTTTCACCAGTGAGTGCACTTGTGTCAACACTGCTTACACCAAATGTAACAACTCCATCAAGTGGAACATTTTCACCCGCTTTAACCCTTATTATTCCCCCAACAGGAACTTTACTTAGTTCGACTTGAATTTCACCATCTTCTGTTACAAGATTTGCAACTTTTGCCTTAATGTCAAGCAATGAATTGATGGCATTTTTAGATTTTTTAATTGCCATTGCCTGAAAAAATTCACCAATTTGGTAAAGCAGCATAACCGCAACCGCTTCGCTAAACTTTGAAATTGCAAAAGCGCCAATTGTTGCAACTGACATTAAAAAGTTTTCATCAAAAATTTTTCCATGCACAATGTTTACTGCACTTGCCCACAAAACCTCATACCCCACGCAAAGGTAAGCGATAATGTAGCAGATAAGTGCGCCAACAAAACTTACATTTAACTTATCAAGCAAAACGGCTGTAAGCAAAAACACGCAAGAAAGGCTTATTAAAATTATTTTTGCAAGTTTTTCTTTCTTCTCTTTTGCAGAAATGTCTTTTCTTGGGTCTTCAATTTTTATCATGTGGTCAAACTTGGTAACACTTTGCAAAACATTTTTAACAATTTCTTCGCCGTTTTTATTGTCAACCTCAAGGGTTAAAATTTTAGTTATAAAGTTTACCCTTGCAAGTTTAACCCCTTCAATTTCATTAAGTTTTTGTTCAAGTGCATCGGCACAACTTGCACAATGCACATTAAGTAACCTATATTGTCTTTTCATAAACTTCCGCCTTATAACTCGTCAATATGCTCTCTTGCAATGCTTAAAAGAATAGAAATGTGGTTATCTGCAAGAGTGTAATAAATTTTGTTTTTATTTCTTTCAGTTACAACAATTTTGTTATCTCTTAACACTTTTAATTGATGGCTAACAAGAGATTGTGAAAGGTTAACGCAATGGCAAATTTCTTGCACGCAACATTTTTTTGCAAGTAAGCAAAAAACAATTTTAAGCCTTGTTTTATCTCCAAGAACTTTATACAAATTGCTTAACGCTTCAAATTCGCTGGCATTTGGATATTGCCCATTATATTTTCCACAGTGATAAACGCAATTTTCAATTTCACAATCTTTCATAAATTATTCCCTTATCTTTCAATTAACTTGTTGCAATACCCGTTAAAGTTCTCTTAAAATTCATTTAAATTTATTTATTGCCAGAAACCTCAACATCAAAACTAACTTTAACACCTTTTGTTCTGCCCCACAAATAAATGTGTAACGATAATAGTATATGAACAAGCATTCATATTGTCAAGCAAAAATATACAAAAAAAATAGATAATTTTATCTATT
>CAJKVX010000052.1 GCA_905203455.1 uncultured Eubacteriales bacterium | reverse complement strand
CATTGATTTCTCTGGTGATAAAATAATTTAAAGTTATGGAATTTGAAAAAAATTTTTACTTACTTAAAAAGGTTTTGAACCTAACATTAACAAACCAAGTGATGGGAGTTGCAACTGTCATAAAAAATGGTTATGAGTTTTGTGTTAGTTTGAAGTTTTTTGATGAATTTAAATTTCCCATTTTGATTGAAATTTATAACAAGGCAGAAAAACAGGGAAGTGTTTTTTATTTTGGAAGTGAAACAATTTCCACTAACTACATAAGCAAACAAGATTTAAGCATTTGTGTTTATAAAGATGCAAGACTTATTGCTTTTTATGGCAATTCAAATTTGATTTTAAGAAAAAGTGCATCAAGTTTATTTGATGATACTGACGAAGACATTGAAAGAATTATTGATAATGAAATGAAATTGTTTTGCATTAGTAAAGAAAATGAGTTTAAAGTTTCACCACATAAACAAAACTTACCGCAGGTAAACAAAAAGCAATTAATAAACAAGGTTTTGCAAAAGCCACTTTACAGGTTAACTGATTTAAGATATTTTAAAAAGGTTGAAGTAAGTTTGTTTGAATTGTTTGCAAATTGTGAAAGAGAGCGGGTTCTTGAATGTATGTTTTCTTGTTCAAAATGGGTTCGGGCACAAACAAGAAAGGGGGTTATTGCGGTTGGAATAATTTATGATGAAAATAAACCAAAATATATTGCAATTGGAATTCACGCAAAAACTGCATCAAGCAAATATAAAGATACAAAACTTGGCAGAATGTTTTATTATCCAATTTCTCTTAACACAAAATTTGGATATTATATTATTTTTAAAAGTGCAAAAGATGGTAGACCATGCAGACTAAATTAAAAATTTAGGAGTTATTTCACACATAATACCTAAAATTTAAAAAAATGTGGAATTGTAATTATTTGTAATTGACAAAACTTGTAAATAATTATACTATTATATTAGTTTATGCTTAGGGCTTAACAATCAAAATAAGGGGCTGTATATGAAAAAGTTTTGTAAAGTGTTTTTTGCAGTTGTTTTGTGTGTGGTTACAATGTTTGGGCTTGTTGCGTGTAATGAGCCTGAGCTTAGTGCAACAACAAATGAAACAACTTTAGTTGAAAGCAACGGCGGAAGCGTTGTGCAATATAATGGGTATCTTTATTTTATTAATGGAACAAAAACAAATGATGGCACTGGAAACCAAACAGGTAAGGTTGTGCAATCTGCCATATATAAAGCAAAGTGTGATGAAGATGGCAATGTTGTTTTAAACAGTGATGGGTCAATTGCCCAAATTAGCCAAGTGGTTAGCAGTTTGGTTGGGTTTAGCAACGGCTCGTTACATATTTTTGGTAATTATTTGTATTACACAACTCCTAACAACGGGAAAAATAATAAGGGTGATGTGCTTTATTATCAAACCTGTTTTTATAGATATGACTTAACAACTGGGGCATCTCAAAGAATTTACACAACTGTGCAAAACAGCACAAGTGAAGAAATTCAATTTACCTATTATAAAGTTGGTGAAAAGTTATATTTACTTGTTTATGAACAATCTCAAAGCACAATAACCAGCGTTGAAATTGGGAACAATCTTAACAAAAAAGTGTTGGTTGATGATGCTCAGTCTGTTGTGTTTGGCGAAAACTTTGGTGAAGTTAAAAACCAAAGCAACAACAGTGTTGGTGAAAAATACATCTACTTTACTCGTGCTGCTCTTGAAACGGGAACTGTGAGAACAGGGGTAAGAGTATACAAAATTTTGCCAGATGGAACAGGGGAAGATTTGTTAAGTGAGGGTGAATCAGTTTCACTGCTTGCTGTAAGGTCAGATAAATTGCTTTTCAGCCTTAACACAAACATTTATGTTCAATCAATTTCTGATGGTGATGACACTTTAAACTTCACTCAAAACCAAATTATAAGTTTAACCAGTTATGAAAATGTTATTTTTGTTGAAGAAGACGATGGCGGAATTTCTTTGGTTGTTTATGAAACCAACAATATCAGGTTTGTAAGGCTTGATGAGGGAAAGGTTCCAAACGCTTCAACTGAAAACAACAGAATAATTTACACCTACGATTCAAGCAGTGAAGTTGAAGTTGTGTTTGTTGGAATTGAGGGTGACTATGTTGTTTACACAGTTTCAGATATTTTGTATAAAATTAAATTCCAAAACATTGGCCAAAATGAAATCAATGTTCCTGAAAAACTTTCAACAACAAGTTGTGACGAACCAAGCGGGTTGCTTGCACCAGAAATTGTGAATGGCTATGTTTACTTTTTCAACACTACCGACAAAACAACATATCTTTACAGAGCAAGCATGACAACTCCAACCCTTGATGATGTTGATGATGATGGCAACAGAATTGTTGTTGGCGAGGCAACTTTGGTTGGGGTTAAAGAATAAAAAGAAAATATAAATTAAATTATGCTGCAAGGTTTGTGGTTGCAAACATTGCAAAATCAATAATAAAAGCCACTAGTTATTGTGGCTTTTTTAATGTTTAAATTAATAAAGAATTAAGAAAGTTAAAAATCTAAATTTAGAAAATAATGGTTAAGTTTGAACGATTATAAGTTAGGATATAAGTATAATGAATCAAAAATTAAATGTTAACTTTATTTTATAAAATTTTAATCTTCAAGTAAAATTTCATAAAGAGCACCATAAACTTGGCTTGCTTTTTCTTCCCATTTTTTGTAAATATCTTGGGCGTTACTGCGGTTAGCAACATTAAGTTTAAGTTCAAGTTTTGGCCCAGCGGGGTCAAGAATTTTTAAAAGAACGGTGTAAGACCCATCATCATTTCTGCTGTAATCCCTGAAATATTCTTGTTTTCTTCTAAAATTAATTCGATTGTTTTTAACATAGTTTGAAATTTCTTCCCTAAGGCTTGCAGGAATGTTTGTAAAGAAATAGTTAAGGCACATCCTTCCTTCGGTTGTAATGGTGTAATATCTTTCACCTGATTTACTGTTGTTTACTATAATAAAACCTGAATCAACCAAATCAACCATAATTTCTTTGCACAGCATATAACTTACCCAGTTGTTTCTGCTGCAACACATATCAAGCACGGTTTCTTCGGTTAAAGGGATTTCCATTTTGTCAAACACAAATAAAATTACAAGTTTACTGATTTTTGAGTTATTTGCTACATCCATAATTTTTCCTCTTTTTTATTACACAAAAGTAGTATAGCATGAGATGGAAAAAAAATAAATAATTTTTTGAATTTTTAATTTAAAAGTCAACATTTATAAAAAGTGTTTGCTTTATGAATTTATTTTTGTTAAAATGTTGTTAATTAAAGCGAGGTGGATATGGGATATTGTAAATTAGAAGATATTGCATCATTTACCACTGCGTGTGATAACATGATTGCAAGTAAATATATTTTGGTTGATAAGCGTTTGGGTGATGTTTTAAAATCTATTGCTTCAACTAAACAGGTTTTTAACTTAATTAGTGAATGCATGGTCAATTTCAATTTTGAAAAGGAACTTCAAACTGCAACAAGTAAACTTGGTAAATTTATTGTTCCTGAAGAGCCACACAAATGCATTGCTTTTATTTTTTGTTTATTAAACCTTTTAGATGACAAAAAAATTAATTTTAATCAATTTTTAAACAAATATTTTGCGGGTGATGAAGATGGTATTGGTCCATATGCCACTTTTTGCAGGCGAATAGTGTTGACTTTTAAAAACCTAATAGTTTCAATTTTAGTGGGTGTTAAAGAAACCGAAAAACCAACTGAAACTGAAAAAAAGCAATTATATAATTTTAGCCCTGAACTGCTTGACAGACTATTGTTTTTGGTTAAAGATTATAAATCATTTGTTCATGGCATGAAGATAATTAGAAAAAGCAAATGCACAAGAAATGATTTGTTAGAGCAAATTAATGCATTGATTTTAGCGATTGATGAAAAACAAGTTCAATATTTCAGGGCTCTTGTTATTGGAATTAAAAGTTCAATTGGAAAAGAGCATGAACTTGAAAGAAGATTGTTTGAAATTGAAGACATCATTTCAAAAATTTTAGACCAGAAGGTTCCTAATGAATAGTTTAAAAGAGCAGTTAGCAAAAGAAATTAGCATTCTTTATGAAGAAATTGAAAAGACTGACAAGGAATACGCAAAAAAACTTGCCGAACTTGGAAAGTCTGTAAACTTTGACACTGAAAGTAAAAAATTTAAGGCTGAGTTAAATAAATTAAGTGATTATTTTGCGCCTATTATGAATGACCAGCAAGAAAAACTTAAAGAAATTGAGCAAAAGTTGCAAAAAATTGAAGAAAGTTCATGGAAAGATAATTAAATTGTTTAATAATTTATTAGTGTGGAAGATTTAAAGATTTTATAAAGTTTTTATGAATTTTTTGTAAATTGATATAAATTGTCATGTTGTGTCAAAATTAGTCATGGAAAGACAAATTACTTGATTCCATGGCTTGTTTTTTTGTTTTAAAATAAATGTGCAACCCAAAGGTTGTAAATATTTACTTCAAAGGAGGATAGAATAATGAATTTTAAGCGCGAGTTAAAGATTGTGCTTACAGATGAATTTATTGCACATGTCACAGAAACTAAGGATGGTTTGGAAGTAAAGTTTTTGAACGGAAAGGTGTATAAATTAAAAATTGAAAATGTTGCATAAATTCAAGTTTTATTCTAAATATGGGCACTAAATTATCAAGTTTAGTGCCTTTTTTGCGTTTTATTTAAAACAATTTTAGATGGTGTTAGTTTTGAAATTGAGTTTTTGCTGTGTATAATATATAATAATAAAAGGAGGAAAGCGTAATGAAGAAAAAATTTTTTAGTGTGGCAATGTGCTTATGTGTTATGGTTTTTGTCAGTTTAGTTTTTGTTGGGTGCAATGACAATCCGCCTGCGCAATCAACACCTGTTCATAATTCAAAGGCATGGTTTACTGAAAGCGAACTTTCAAGTGTGGGTCTTTCAGGGTTAAAAGCGCCAACAGGTTGCACCGGAGAAATTTACACAGATGAAAACAATGCATGGGGAGAAATGGTTTTTAATCAAGATTGTGAAAGTGTTGACATTATGACTCAAAATGCTCAAACAATTTTAAATTATTTCACGCAAAATTACGGTGGGAAGTTTGGTTATGCAGAACTTTATGCCTCAACAATTGATAATGACAAATTTTATTACAACATTAACCTTTCAACAGATTTAAATGATTATTTTGATGATAATCCAAGCCCAATGTATACATTTTATTATATTTTAAATGAAGATGTTGACACCGATGGGTATTATGTTGAGGGTGCAGTGTATAGTTTAGAAATTAGGTTTGAAAGCGGAAAAATTAAATTATTTATTGATGATGCTGGCGAAAATAGAGGTGGAAATATTAAAATGTATTATAAATTAGTCGGTTAGTGAAAATTTAACAAAAGTGAAAGAATATTTAAGCAATTTCTAGTTTTTTGCGGTTTTTGATATTTGCAGTAAATGGAAATGGTTTTAGAAAATGGGCATTTTATTTGAAATAAAGTGCCTTTTTGGTGGGAAATTATTGAATAACTGATTAAAATTGTTACTTTTAAATTTTTTGACAAAAAATTTATGGTTATTTCTTAAATCAACAGAAAATTAAAATTCTGTTGCATACAATTTTTGCAAAATGTTTTAAAATGAAGGCGTAAAAGGGAGGACAAATTTATGAACACAGATAAAATTTACGCTGAACAAATTGCAAATGAATATTCGCAAAAAGAGGCAACAAAAGTGAAAAAACTTAAAAAACTTGATGCAAAAGCCAAGAATCCTGCAAATATTTTCGCTTTCACATTTGGAATAATAAGCGCCTTGATTTTAGGAACAGGAATGTGTTTGGCTCTTGGGGCAATAGGCTCTGGCATTGGGGCTTTTATTGCTGGCATTGTGATTGGCGTTGTTGGAATTGTTTGTTGTTGTGTTAATTATCCAATTTATAAAAAAATAAGAGAACATGGCAAAAACAAATATGGTTCAGACATTATGCTTTTAGCAAAAGAAATTTGTGACGAAGAACAAGATTAGGAGAAAAGTTTATGAATAAGGCCGAAAGTAAGTATTATAATACTGCTTTACTGATAAATCAGGCATTGGTTGAACTGCTTAACAAAAAAAGTTTTGAGTTTATAACTGTTAAAGAGTTGTGTGAAAAAGCAGGGGTTAACCGCTCAACTTTTTATCTTCATTATGACACCATGAATGATTTATTAGAAGAGTGCCTTGAAAATATTAATAAACAATTCATTGAATGTTTTAATGATAATTCAAGCAATGTTATAAAAAATTTGCGTAACTGTTCGCTTGATGAATTGGTTTTGATAACACCTGAATATTTAACGCCATATTTAAATTTTATAAAAGAAAACAGAATAATTCATCAAGTTGCTGTAAAGCAGGCTAATGTTATGGGTTCAAACAAGAGTTTTTTTAAACTTAATAACTATGTTTTTAAACCAATTTTTAACAGGTTTGGAGTTGATGAAAAAACAGGTGACTACATGATTTCATATTACCTTAATGGAATTAGTGCAATAATTAGTGAATGGATTAAGAATGGTTGCAAAGACGAAATTGGGTATATTGAAAAAATTATAATTGATTGTGTTAGACCAGTTATTAAACCTAGTTAATTCTAAAACCTTTTGTAAACAAGAAAATAAATAATCATAAAACATATAAATGAAGCAATAAATTATAACAGTATTAAAACATTTTGCAGAAAAAAACAGTGAAACAAGAGTGAATTATTTTGTAAAGAACATTTATTATAAAATTAAGAAATTTTTTTCCTAATAAAAGATT
>CAJKVX010000051.1 GCA_905203455.1 uncultured Eubacteriales bacterium | reverse complement strand
TAAAAGACTGGAGAGGCGGTCGTGCCACTGCCGGCAACATTATTCCGTCTTCAACCGGTGCTGCTAAAGCTGTCGGCAAGGTTATCCCTGCTCTGAACGGCAAACTGACCGGTATGTCTTTCCGTGTTCCGACTTTGGACGTTTCTGTTGTTGACCTGACTGTCAACTTGGGCAAAGCCGCTTCTTACGAAGACATCTGCGCCGCTATGAAAAAGGCTTCTGAAGGCGAACTCAAAGGTATCTTGGGCTATACGGAAGATGATGTCGTATCTTCTGATTTCCTGGGTGATGCCCGCACTTCTATCTTTGATGCCAAAGCCGGCATTCAGTTGACTCCGACTTTTGTTAAGGTTGTCAGCTGGTATGATAACGAATGGGGTTATTCTAACAAGGTTCTCGACCTCGTTGCCCATATGGCTAAAGTAAACGGCTAATCTTGTTTTCCCCGTTGTTGACGGTACGGAGGGTTTTGGCCCTTTTCATCGTCGGCAGCGGGGATTCTTTTTTACGTTAGGAAAATAAATGACAGAATATAAAACAATCAAGGATTTGGGCGATTTGAACGGCAAAGTTGCAATGCTGCGCGCTGATTTGAATGTGCCTATGGATGAAAATTTTCACGTAACTAACACCGCCCGCATTGACCGCACGGTTCCCACCATTAAAGAACTGATGAACAAAGGTGCCAAAGTTGTGGTTATCTCCCACTTCGGCCGTCCCGAGGGCAAAGGCGATATGAAAAACTCCCTGAGCCATATCGTTAAGGATCTTGAAAAAGCGCTCGGCAAACATGTTGTGTTTGTTGACGACTGCATTGGTCCCAAAGTTCAGGAAGCTATCAAAAATATGAAGGCTGATGAAGTTCTGCTGCTTGAAAACCTGCGTTTTTATAACGAAGAAAAGAAAGGTGACGAGGATTTTGCCAAAGAATTGGTTGCTCCTGCCGACGTTTATGTTTCCGACGCCTTTTCAACCGCACACCGCGCTCATGCGTCTATGGTCGCTGCTGTCAAACAGCGTCCGTCTGCTATGGGCTTGTTGATGGAAGAGGAAGTTAACGCTCTCTCCAAAGGTCTGAATGATCCCAAACGCCCGTTAATGGCTGTTGTCGGCGGTTCTAAGGTTTCGACAAAGCTTGACCTCCTGAACAACTTGGTTAAGAAAGTAAACAAGCCCTGCCATAAGCCTTGCAGGGCTTTTATTTGTTATTCCCATTTTAAAGGCAATTTTATCAGCCGTTTTAAAACCAATGCCCGCAACATCTTCAATTAAAATGTAAGGATTTTCATTTAAAATGTTTTGAGTTGCCCCTTTATATTTATTATAAATTTTAACTGCCATGTTAATTGAAATGTCATACTGCTGCAAAAACATAACAGCCTCTTGCATTTTTTTAATCTCTTTATATGCAAGGGCAATATCTCCCGCCTTTTTTATTGAAATTCCTTTAACTTTTGCAAGTTCGGTTGGAAAAAACTCAATAACTTCAAGAGTTCGTTCACCAAAAGTGTTAACAATGTTTGTTGCAGTAACCTCTCCAACCCCGCTTATAAGCCCGCTTGCAAGATAGTTTTTAATTGCAGAAATGCTTGCTGGCTTTTTAACACTAACACTTGTTGCATTAAACTGGTTGCCATATTTAGGGTTAATTTTAAACTCGCCTTCAAGTTCAACCTGTTCCCCAACACCAAGTGGCGGAAACTTGCCCGTTGCAGTAACAACCCCAGCAGAGGTTTTTATGTTTAAAATTGTGTAGCCCGTTTGGGCGTTATAAAAAATAATATCCTCAATTTCACCACTAATCATAAGAATATATTAACTTTTATTATGTTTTTAGTCAATCATTTAACCTTGTCATTACTTTAAAATTAAAGTTAGCAAAAGGAACTTGGACTCAAAGTTTTTATTTAAAATTTTCACCACTTTAAAATTAAACTTATGCCACTTAAAGATGTAATAAAAATCTCTTTTGCCCCGCCACCACTTAAAACCAAGTCGGTATTGACAAAAATAAGTTAAAGTGATATAATTTTTTACTATGAAAATGAGTGTAACCGACCAAGAAATAGAATTTGATGACGCACTAAAACATGTGCTTTTGCCTCTTGCGCAAAAATATTCAGCACTTTCAGGCGTGCAAAATGTTGACATTTTCACAGCCCAAGATAAACTTGACCGCACATTTTTTATTATCTACCAAAACACTGGTTATTTTTATAACCTTGAAGCACTTACAATAGGCCATAAAAACAACAACCTTTCTCCACTTTGTATTGGCCAGTTATTCGCAAGCATTGCAACTGAAGAAATAAAAGGGGTTTACAAAGAAGTTATCTACATTTCAATCCTTAACGCAAAAGACAAAAACATTCACATTGGTTCAACGCTTATTAACACTCTTTACAAAATCGCTCAAAAAGAAGAAATTGAAACACTTTCACTAATCTCGTTTCCTGAAAGTTTAGAGTTTTACAAAAAACTTGGTTTTGTGCAAGAAAAAGAAAATTCAATGCACATGTTTTTAAACATTTCACCACAATCAACACAAACCCCAAAGCATTTTCTTTTAAAACCGTTTGATGAATATGAAAAATCTTAACTTATATAGTAAATTTTCAACTTTTAATGTGATGAGGCAACAATAAAAGACTCCCAAATTTTGGGAGTTTTTTTAAAATTTAATTCCTTTTAAAATTTGCACAACTTTTTGCAATAATGAAGTTTCTTTCTTTTCACTTTCATTGCAAGAATTTTCAATTTGCGCAAGTTTTGCCATTAAAACCTCTTTACCCTTTAAGGTTATGTTGTAATAAATTTCTTTTCTGTTTTGCAAATCTTTGGTGCGTTCAATAAGCCCATCTTTCATCATTTTTTTTGCAATAATGGCAAGATTGCTTTTTGCAAGCCCAAGGCTTAACACAAGTTCTTTTGGGCTAACCCTTTCATTTTCATTTAACACAAACAGAACTTGATAACTAACCAAAAACAAACCATTCTTTTTGTTTTTGCCCTCACAAATTCTATCAGTAAGCAATTTTAACCACACAATGCTGTTTGCAAAAGAATAACTCATACGCAACAACTCCTTATTGGTTTTTATTATAAAAATATAAAAATATTTGTCAATTAAAAACTTTTAATTTTAAATTCTTTTCACCTTTTTTTAATTGACTTTTACCAGAAGCAAAATTTGCCATATTACTTGCCCTGCTCAGCACTGAAACATTAACCAAGTTTAAAATTTAGCAAGAAAATTGATGCAAAACTAAACACAAAAACCTGTCAAATTTTAAATTCTTGAAAACAGTGGCTCAACTTTTGCAAGGCTTATGTTGCCATTAACCTTCAATTCACCCCATAATGGTTTTTTGTTAAGGTTTAAATATTCCCTAATTTTTGAGCAAGCGTTTGGCATAACAGGTTCAAGAAGGTTTGAAAGGTTTGCAATAACATAAGCGCAACTATAAATTGTGTTATTAAACGCATTTACATTTTCTTTTGCTTGAACCCACGGTTTTTGCTCGTCATAAAACTTATTAGCAAAGGCAACTAAATCCATAACGCAATCAACATATTTTTTAAATTCAAGCGTTTCAATTAACTCGGCACTTTTTTGATAGGTTAATTTAACCATGTCTTCAATTTCTTTGCTAAGAGTTCCGTTTGGAAGATTTTCAAGTCCTTTAAATTTTAAAACCCTGTTAATTAAATTGCCAATTTTGTTAACAACTTCACCATTATGAATGCTTTTATATAAATCAATTGTGAAGTTAGTGTCTCTCTTTTCAGGGCCATATGCCACCAAATAAAACCTTAAACTATCACTGTCATACAAATTGCAAAGGTCAAGCGCTAAAAACCCATTGCCTTTTGATTTGCTCATTTTTTCATCATTAGCGGTAAGATATTCACTGCTTACCATAATGTTAGGCAAAAAGTAGTCTTGTTTTGTTGCAAGAAGCATTGCAGGCAAAAACAGTGAATGGAAAGGAATGTTGTCTTTGGCGTGGCACATATAAATTTTTTTGTCCGTTTTGCTTGAATTTTTCCAATAATCTTCAAAGTTTAAGTTTCTTTCTTCACAAACCTTCATTGTGTCAGTAACATAGCCAAGCAATGCTTCCCACCAAACCCAAATTTTTTTGTCACGAAAACCATCAATAGGAATGTCAATTCCCCAATCAAGGTCTCGGCTAAAATCTCTGTCTTGCAAATCTTGCAGGTATTTGCGGGTTTCATTAATGCTGTTAGCCCGCCAAATGCCACAGTTTTTGTCAACATAATTTTCAAGTTCATCTTTAAACGCTGAAAGTTTGAACACCAAAACCTTATTCTTTTTGCTTACAGTTTTTCCGCCACAGATAAGGCATTTTGCATTTTCTAAATCTTGCTCAGTTGGAACAAAGCCGCAATCACAACCATCAGCCTTTGTTGTTTTTTTGCAATTTGGGCAAACAATTTCAAGTTCACTGTCAGCCATAAACTTGCCACAAGTTGGGCAAAACGGCCTTGTTTTTTCACTTTCATAAAGATAGCCGTTTTTATAAAACAACTTTGCAAACTCTTGCACCTTTTGTTTGTGATACCCGTCATAAGTGATTGAATACTTATCAAAACTGAAATTAAACTTTTCAAAAGTTTTCCTAAAATTTAAATCATATCTATCAACAATGTCTTTTGGAGTAACACCTTCAAGTTTGGCTTTAACGCTTGGTTTTGACCCATGAGAGTCAGTGCCACCAACCATTAGAACATTATCCCCCGCCATGCGGTGATATCTTGCAAGAACATCTCCTGAAATAAGCCCCGCAACATGCCCCAAGTGCAAATCATTGTTTGCATAAGGCCACGCCACACAAATTGTTACATATTTATTTGCCATTACCATTTTCTCCTTCTCGTTTTTTGTTTGCTTTTGCCCACCTTTTTCCAACCATTTTGCAAACCAACCTTTCACTAACAAAACAACTGAAAAATTTAAGCATTCGATTAAAAGCCCCAGGAATTATTATTGCCTTATTTTTTTCAAGTTTTTTTAATGAATATTTTGCAATTTTTTGTGGCTCCGCGCTTGAAAGTTTTCCGCCAAGCCCCTGAGATTTAATCGCCTTTTTCATAGCCTCGCTTGTTGGAATTGCCCCTGGGCATAAGGTTGAAATTTTAATGTTTTTGCCCTTAACTTCTTCCCTTAACGCAAGCATAAGATTTACTTGCATTCGCTTTGATGCCGAATAAAGCGACATATAAGGCATTGGGTAAAACGCACCCAAACTTGCAACCGTTAAAACTTCAACATCACTTTTAAACTCGCTTAAAAATTTGTAAGTTAAATCAACCGTGCCTTCACAGTTAACCCTTATTGCGTTTAAAACTTGTGCGTTATCAAAACACAAAAGTGCCCCTTCAACAATTGCCCCACCATTGTTAATTAACCTTGAAACTTTCAAATTCTTTTCTTTAATTACTTTAAAAACATTTTCGCGGTCAGTTTCTTTTGCAAGGTCGCAAACACAAAACTCCACCTTAATTTCAGGGTGTTTTGCCTTTAATTCATCTGCCCAATTTTTGGTTCTTTCAAGGTTAGTGCCTGTTATAAAAAGGTTATTGCCCCCACTTGCAAGTTCTTCACAAAAGGCCTTTCCAAGCCCCCCACACGCACCTGTAACAATAGTAAAATTATCCATGCCTTGATTATAGTGTGTTAAACCCCGCTTGTCAAGAAAAAAGCCAATACCTTAATCATAAGCAAACAAAAAACAGCCCCTGTTAAGGCCGCTGTTTGTTTTATTAGTTGTATTGTTGTGTTACCAGCATTTGTTTTTCTCACGCATTTTCATTTTTTCTCATTTTAAATGCTTGTGTTTTTATAGATTTTTCACTATTAACCAATTTTCTCACTTACTTTTAAAACATAAATGCTTTTGCTTTAAATTTTCTTTAAAATTGAATTTCATTTTATTGCTATTTTTCTTGCTCTGCTTCAAACATAATGTTGCCAAAAATGTCCATCTTTTTGTTGTCAATTCTTTCAACCCCGCTTTCACCAACATAATATGCAGCCGAAACCTTACCATTACAATTACAGTAAATTGTGTTTTAATCTACATCAATTCCCAAAGCATAAAACTCACTTCTGGTTTTGTCAAAATCATTTTTAGGAGTAAAGCCAATGTTATAAGCCATGCCAACCCTAATAAATCTTAAACCCTCTTTGGTGTTAGCATGAATATCAAAACTAACAAATTTACCATTTCCAAGCCTTATTTCCTGCACTTCATCAAAATATTTACCCAAAACCTCTTGCTTTGGTTCATAAAAAAACAATACTTTACTTAGGCAATCAAAAAATGGCTGTTTATCAACACTTGAATCATCTTGGTTTAGTTTAAAAATTAAACTTAGTTCTTTTTTATTAAAAAATTTACTAATGTTCATTATATCTCCTTTTCACCATCACACTCGAAATTTTCTTGTGCTTTTGACAATTTAAAATTACTTGTTCTGCAAGTTTTTGAATTTGTGTAACAACATTCATTACTGTCTAAATCAAATGACAGTTCAATAATTTCAATTTTATGAGTTAATTTTTTATCAGTAAGTGGAGTTAAAATTTGCTGTAAAGAAAAACTTTTAAGTTCATTTGATATAACTTTAAGTTCGCAAAGATAATTGCACCTTGAATCACTTTTTAAATATTGAAAAGTTTCAATAAAAGTTTCACCTGTTTTGCCATTTATTTGCATAAAAGCATTTCTTTTAACACTATTAAAATCAATGCCATTCAAACTTATTAAAATGTCTTTAATTGTTTCTGACCTTGACGGATTATTCTTAACTAAACACAAAATTTTTTCAGCAACCCATTTGGGCAAAACTGACATCAATTTATAATTTTCAACTTCACAAACAAACATCTCTTTCCCCTTTACTTTCCGCAAACTTTTGCAGATAAGTGAAGTAATTATACCACTGCTATATATTTTGTCAACAC
>CAJKVX010000050.1 GCA_905203455.1 uncultured Eubacteriales bacterium | reverse complement strand
CTAATAAAATATAATAACCAACATTGTAATTTTATAATGTTGGTTGTTTTATTAAAAATTGAATCATATATTTTAAAGACTAACAAAATAGTAAGTTAGCCACACATTTACAAAGGCTTTATAAGGAGAAACGCCCATGAAATTTTTGCATCATCAAAAAAGCCAAGCAAAGCCCCAAAAAAAGTTTAAATTGCAAGTTGATTGGCTTTTATTTTTTGCAACATTAACATTGGTTATTTTTGGTGTTTTTATGGTTCACAGTGCAAGCAGTGTTAGCGCCGAACTTCATTATAAAGATGAATATTTTTTTGTTACAAAGCAAATTGTTGGTGCAGTTATTGGGCTTGTTTGTTGCATTGTGCTTTACTTCGTTGATTACCATTTTTTGCACAAAATTAAATGGGTGGTTTTAATTGGCTCAATAATTTTGCTTGCTCTTGTTTTTGTTCCAAAAATTGGGGTTGAAAATTATGGGGCAAAAAGGTGGCTTAACTTGGGGGTAACAACAATTCAGCCAAGTGAAATTGCAAAGTTTGGTTTTGTTATTTTTGCAGCAAGCACACTTTCAAAAAATTACAACAAGGTTAAAACATTTAAAGGAATTTTGCCTGTTATTATTGCGGGAGTTGCTATTTGTGGCCTAATTATTATTGAACCGAACATGTCAATTACCATGTGCGTTGGAATAACCTTAGTTGCAATGCTTTTTGTTGGTGGAATAAGTTTTAAACACTTTCTTATGCTTGCAATCCCAGCAATTTGCCTTGTTCCGCTTTTAATTGTAATTGAGCCTTACAGGCTTAAAAGACTTGTTGCCTTTCTTGACCCATGGAGTTCGGCGCAAGGGGAAGGGTTTCAGTTGGTTGAATCGCTTTATTCATTGGGGGCTGGTGGCTTTTTTGGCGTTGGATATGGAAATTCTAGGCAAAAATATCTTTTCTTGCCATTTGCAGAAAGTGATTTCATATTTTCAATAATAGGTGAAGAGTTGGGATTTGCGGGCTGTTTGTTTGTTATTATAGTTTTTGTAATTATAGTTGTTCAAGCAATTAAAATTGCACTTCGAGCAAAAGACAGATTTGGGTGCCTTCTTGCATCAGGAATTGCATCGGTTATTGCTGTTCAGGTGATAATAAACATTGCGGTGGTTACAGGCTCAATTCCGCCAACGGGGTTGCCGTTGCCATTTATTTCTGCGGGGTCAACAAGTTTGGTTGTTTTTATGAGTGCAATAGGCATTTTGTTAAACATCAACAAAAATTCAAATTCGCATGAAAGACTTATAAATTTCAACGCCAGAAAACTGACTTCTAAACAAAAAATTTTAAAGGCGGCATAGTTTAATGATATTGATAATTTGTGTTGACAAAAATTAATTCATTAAGTAATATCAATTTATTAGTATAACAAAAAGAGAGTTATAAAATATGGGGTTAAAATTTGAACAAGTTAATGAACTAATGATAAAAAAGTATAAAGCAAGTGTTATCACAAAGAATAAGTTTAAAGATTTATTGTATGGGGAAAACAGGGTAGACTTAAGTGACGATATTGCTGAACTTACCGAAGGTTTGATAAAAACAGATAATGCTGTATTTTATTTGATTGATGATGTCGAAGTTATTAACAACAATTGTCGCTGTTTAAATCCAAAAATGTTCCCTAGTGGAAAAGTTTTGCCAGCCCCATTATCAATGTTCTATACTTATATTTTAGTTGTGGTTGAAAAGTCAAAAGATGGGAGAAGTGTTATTGATTATGCCAAATGGGGTTCATTTTCTGATAATATTTTTAGTGAACTGCAAAATTTAAGTCATGAAAATGATAAAACGATAAATTAGCATAACAATAAACGCAGAAGAATTATCTTGACAGTGGATGATATATGGCCACTGTCATTTTTGTTATTAAATTTTAAGTGGAATTCTTTTATTGATTTTCTAAGAGGTTAAAAATCTAAAGTTTTTGTTTGGGCAGGTTAGAAATTTAATTATTTAGCACTAAATTTTACTGCCAAGATTAAACCTTAATAAAAACTAAATAAGCAAAAATCTAAAATTCACACAAAGAAAAAACTAAGAGTAAAATGAAGTGTATTCAAATTTTGTTTTATTTGAATATAGGAAAACTTAGGTGGATAACTTTATGCAAAAATTTGTAATTTGCGGAGGAAGAAAATTAGAAGGAACACTTAAAGTTGAAAGTGCAAAGAATGCCGTTTTGCCCATTATTGCTGCAAGTATTTTGACCGATAAAGAGGTAAAAATTTGTGATATTCCACACATTGTTGATGTTTACAAAATGTTTGACATTTTAACAGCAATGGGCTCAAAGGTTAAGGTTGAAGGTAATGATGCCATTATTGACAACAGCACTATAACAAAATTTGAAATTCCACACTCGCTTGCAAAAGATATTCGGTCTTCAATTTTTATGCTTGGTCCACTTATTGCAAAATACAAACAGGCAAGGGTTGCTTATCCCGGCGGGTGCGACATTGGCAGCAGGCCAATTGATTTACACCTTGCAGGGCTTAGAGAACTTGGTGTTGAAATTTGTGAAGAACACGGGTTTATTAATTGTTATGCCACAAATCTTATTCCTGCTATTGTTCACTTAGATTACCCCAGTGTTGGGGCAACTGAAAACATTATGATGGCAAGTGTTTTTTCAAAAGGCAAAACCACAATTTTGAATGCAGCAAAAGAGCCTGAAATTGTTGACCTTGCAAATTTTATCAACAGCATTGGCGGGAAAATTTATGGGGCAGGAAGTAGCACCATTGAAGTTTATGGAGTAAAAGAACTTAGTGGTGGAAGTTATTTGCCAATAAGTGACCGCATTATTGCTGGAACATATTTAATTGCTTGCACCATGACGGGCGGAAAATTAACACTTTCAAACACAAATTACGAACATGTTTTTTCACTTATTAATAAATTGCGTAATTCTGGTTGCAATATTTTACTTGAACATGATAAAATACACATAGAAGCAAATTCACGCCCAATTGCCTCATCAAGCATTGAAACTCAGCCATACCCTGGGTTTCCAACAGATTTGCAGGCACAATTTATGGCTCTTCAAACAATAAGTGATGGAATGTGCGTTATAACTGAAAACCTGTTTGAAACAAGGTTTAAGCATGTTCCTGAACTTTTAAAACTTGGTGCTAAAATTACAATTAGAGACAGAATGGCCATTGTTCGTGGGGTAAACAAGTTGTGTGGCGCAGAGGTTAACGCAACAGATTTAAGGGGTGGTGCAAGTTTGGTTCTTGCTGGGCTTGTGGCAAAGGGAACCACCGAAGTGTTGAATGTTGAGTATGTTGACAGGGGATATTTTCAACTTGAAAACAAACTTGCAAGTGTTGGGGCTGAAATTAAAAGGGAAGTGATTTGCTAAATTAAAAAGAGGGTCACCAATGCTAAAAAGCAAAAAAAGAGTAGTGATTATAATGTCTGTTATTGCAGTTCTTTTTGTTCTGCTTGTTTTAGGCAGTGCATTATTTTCGCTTCAAAGTGTTAAAATTGAGTTTGCATTAATTAAAACTGAAAATTCAATGCTTGCAACATATGACAAAGATGAAATGGTAAAAACTGGTCAGTTTGCCTATGGCAAAAATATTTTGTTTTTAAATTTTGACCAAAGCATTGAACAAATTGAAAAGGTTTATCCATACGCAAAAGTTGTTAAAGTTACACGCAACTTTCCAAACAGCGCAGTGGTTTATGTCACAGAAAGGGAGCCATTGTTTAAAGTAAGGCAAACTGATGGGTCTTGTTATGTTTTAGATGGAGATTTAAAAGTTTTAAGCCACTCAACTGGGCAACTAAGTGATGTTGAAGAAAGTTTGCCTGAATGGAACTCTTTTCCAATTCCGCAAGGTGTTGAAGTGGGGTCGTTTATTGATAATGACGAGTTAAGACAGGTTATTTTAAGCATAAGCAGTGCAGTTGTTGATGATGATGTTAAACTTAACATGAGTGTTATGTCAAGCATAAGTCTTGAAAATATCCAAGGTAGCGAAGATCAATTATTAACCATTGTTCTTGATGATTCAGTTACCATTAAAATAACAGGAACAAACAATTTGCTTGAAAAAGCGTTGGGGGCCTTTAATTTGTATCAAACGGAAGTTCAAGCCGTTCCTGAAAAATATCCAGATAAAACGCAGGTTGTTATAACGGTTACAAAAAATTATTCGCTTGAAAATAACCTTGGAATTTCAGTTTCTGGCGGGGTTATTGTTCAAGAATAACTTTAAATTTTAGTAAGGGCTTAATTAAGTCCTTTTTTCATGGAAATAAGGAAAACTTATAAGGATAATTAATTGCGATTAGTTAAAAATAATATTGTATTGCGTTTGACATAACATTTCAAATTATTGTATCATTATAATAATTAAGTTAAGAGACTGGGTGGGAGAATAAAATGGCAAATAAAAGTGTTGCAATTATTGATATTGGTTCATCTTGCATAACTGCTCTTGTTGGGGAGCGTGGCGTTAATAACACTTTTAAAATTAAAGGCAGGGGCATGGCAGATTATGCTGGGTTTGAAAATGGTCAGTTTATTGAGCCTGATAAGGTTAAAATGGCGGTTGCCCTTGCAGTTGCAAATGCTGAAACCAACAGTGGGGTTAAAATAACATCAGTTTTTGTTGGAGTTCCTGGTGAATTTACAAGCGTTATCTGCAAAGAGTGTGCTGTTAGTTTCAATAAAAAGAAGCGGATAACCAATGAGGAAATCAATCAACTTTACTATGTTGGAAATGCCTATAAAAATCACCCAACACACACAGTTATTAATAACTCTCCAATCTACTTTACCCTTGAAGACGGCAGAAGAGTAATTAACCCACGAGGCGTTGTTGCCCAAAGACTAAGCGGGCTTGTGAGTTTTGTTCTTGCTGAAAACAACTTTTTAGATTTTATTGAAGAAATTTTAAGTGAACTTGGCATCAAATCTTCTCTTTACATCAGTTCTTGCCTTGCTGAATGTTTGCATTTGTTTGAACCACAGGTAAGAGACAGGTATGTTTTGCTTGTTGATTGTGGGTATATAACAACAAATGTAATGCTTGCAAGGGGAGATGGCTTGCTTTATTTATCTAACTTTTCAATGGGCGGAGGGTATATTACTGCGGACCTTTCTAGTTGCCTTAAAATTAACTTTAATCAGGCTGAAACTTTAAAACACAAAGCCGTTATTAGTTGGCAGGCTTCAAATGAAGACACTTATGAAGTTTTAAGCAAAGATTATGTTACGCCATATTCAGCCAAAGACACAAACCAGATTATTTGTGACAGGCTTGATATGATTATTAAATACATTTCAAAAGCACTTGAAAATTGTATTTATGAATTTCCTGAATACATTCCGCTTTACTTAACAGGTGGTGGGGTTTGCTATATTAAGGGAATTAAAGACTATTTTTCAAAAAGATTAGGAAGAAGAGTTGAAATTGTTACCCCAAACATTCCACACATAGAAAGGCCAGATAGTTCATCTGAAATTGGTTTGCTTGATGTTTCAATTGATGTTTTAGATGGCGTGCTTGACATTATTTCAAAAAATTAACAATACTTGCAGGAGGGTTAGGTTATATGGATTTTTCAAATATTTCACCAGTGTGTCAAATTTTGGTTGTTGGTGTTGGTGGTGGCGGAAATAACGCAATTAACAGAATGATAGCAGCAGGGGTTAAAAGCGCTAAGTTTTTGGCGGTTAACACTGACAAACAAGCCCTTATGATTTCAAACGCACAAGACCAAATTCAAATTGGTGAAAAGTTAACTCGCGGGCGTGGGGCTGGTGCTGATGCTGAGGTTGGAAGAAAAGCAGCAGAAGAAAGCCGTGCTGAAATTGCCGAAAAACTTAAAGGCACAGATTTGGTGTTTGTTACTGCTGGAATGGGCGGCGGAACAGGAACGGGGGCTGCTCCTGTTATTGCAAGCATTGCAAAAGAAATGGGAATTTTAACAATTGCTGTTGTAACAAAGCCATTTGAGTTTGAAGGCAGAACAAGAATGCTTAATGCTGAAATGGGAATAAGAAATTTAAGCAAATGTGTTGACACATTGGTTGTTATTCCTAATGACAGGCTTTTGCAGGTTGTTCCAAAGGGAACAAGTTTTGTTGACGCGTTTAAATATGCAGATGATGTTTTAAGACAGGGAATTCAGGGTATTGCAGATTTGATTGCAACACCATCTTTAATTAACCTTGACTTTGCTGATGTTAGAACGGTTATGAAAAACAGAGGCCTTGCTCACATGGGAATTGGTGAAAGTTCTGGCGAAGGCAGAAATGTTGATGCAGTAAGGCAGGCGGTTGCAAGCCCTCTTCTTGAAACAACAATTGAGGGTGCACAGGCAGTTATTATTAATGTTTGTGGTGGGTTTGACATGTCGCTTGATGAAGTTAATGAGGCTGTAAGGCTTGTTAAAGAAGTTGTTGACCCATCAGCAAACACAATTTTTGGTGCAACAATTGATGAAAGTTATAAAGATAAAATCAAAATCACTGTTATTGCAACGGGCTTCCAAAACAGTGCTTTTGATAATATGCTTCAAGATAAAAAGGAAGAAACAAAACCTGTTACGCCTATTATAAAACCTGTAACAGACAGCATTTTTGATAAAGATAAATTTGCTGAATTTTTAACGGGCAAACCTCTTGATGCAAATTCAATTTCAAACAATAATGATGACAGTGAAGCAAAAGATAGTGTTAAACTTTTTGGTGATGATGAAGCAGTTAGCCCAAAGGTGTCACCAAAAACAGATGATGACCTTTCAGTTTCAAACAGCCGAATTGAAGTTGATGAAGATGATATTCCGCCTTTTATGAGAAGAAAGTTTAGATAAATCATGTTGTTAAGTTTGCTTAAATGCGTTTTGTTTGAGGCAAAGATATTTTAAAAGCACAGTTCAACACATAGCATAATACAAAAGAGTAGTTCTGCAATTTCTTGTAAATAATTAATTTTGCAACTAAAAATTTAACTTTAATTAAATTTAACAACATGAAACTATTTTCACAATTAAG
>CAJKVX010000049.1 GCA_905203455.1 uncultured Eubacteriales bacterium | reverse complement strand
GGTAGAGATGAGTGGACTCGAACCACCGACCCCCACCTTATCAGGGTGGTGCTCTAACCGGCTGAGCTACATCTCTATATAGTTTGTTTTAACGAGTTTAGCAACTCTCTTTGGCTTGCTCAAAGTGGTCAAATTCACCTTATCAGGGTGGTGCTCTAACCAACTGAGCTACATCCCAATGTTTATTTAGTTGTTTTTTGTTTTTTTGTTAGGTGGGGGGACCCCCACTTAACTCGCCTTTGGGCGAGGGCGTTCGCTTTGCTCGGCTCCACGATGGTGCTTAAGTCAACTGAGCTACATCCCAATGTTTATTTAGTTGTTTTTTGTTTTAGTAACAAAAATTTTGCACCTTATGGTGCAATTCGGCAAGAAAACGATGTTTTCGAAGCCGAAAGCAAGTGATTGGCTTTTAAGCTGAAAGTTAAATTAAATTTAACTTGATGCCCAAAGCCAAAATCACGCGCAGGTGGTGGAGAATATCGGAATCGAACCGATGACCTCCTGCTTGCAAGGCAGGCGCTCTAGCCAGCTGAGCTAATCCCCCAAATCAATGCTTTATCAATATAGCAAAATTTCCCCCACTTGTCAATGAATTTTTCAATTTTTTTTATTATTTTGTCTTTGTTTTTTGTTTGTTGGGGCAAGGTAGTGTGCGTTTTTGGGTGTTGAATATCTTTTCAAACAAATTTTTTAAGTGTGTTTTTTCCTTTTTATATTCCTTTTTTCGACAAGATGTTATATAATTAGTGCTGTTATGTCAAACTTAATTCGTGTGTGCTTTGTTTTTGTTGTTTTGGTTATTGTTAATTTCGCTTTGCCAACAAGTTTTAATGTTGTTGCTGGGCATGCTAGTGGTGAAAGCACCGCAAATATTGAGCAAAATTTCAATACTGACCTTGGTGATGAAAATGTTAATAATCCAAGTTTGGGTGATGAAAGCCAAAACCAATCTTTTGGTAACCAAAACGATGAACCTGAAATAGAAAACCCAAGTGAAAGTCAAGGAGATGCTGGTGACGCCACCAGTGCAAACAATGAAGACGCAAACAAGGGTGAAGATGAAGAGATAAACTTAGGCAAAGACCAAGAACTTTCAGATGATAAAAATGCCCAAGATGATGGCAATTTTGAGGAAAGTGAAGAAGACCCAAATGGCAACGGTAACCATGAAGGTGACCAAAATAATGAAGAAAACCTTGAAGATAGTCACAAAAACGAAAATGGCGACCAAAGTGGTATAAATGAAAGTGACCAAGGTGATAAAGGAAACCTTGAAGAAGATGTGAGCCTTGGTGGAAACGACAACCAAGAAAACACTAATGAAAATAACCAAGATGACGCCAGTCAAAGCGGTGACAATGACGAGCAACATTTTGAAGGTGAGCAAACTGAACTTGGGCAAATAAGGCAGACTTTTTATTTAAAGATTAATGAGTTTTACAAATCATTAGCGCATTTTGACAGTTACAACATGTTTGCTATTTACCAAATTGATGGGCAGTTTAACCAAAAACTTGCAACAATAACAGAGGTTGAAAGTTATATTAATTGCATTGAAGTTATTGATAAATGTCAAGAAATTGTTGGTAAGTTTGTAAGTGATGGCGGTGAAGTTATGCCATTTGATGTTTTGCTTGTTGATGATTATAATGCCAACACTTTGTGCGAGTTGGCAGACAGCCTTTATGAAATTTGCCAAATTAGGCAAAAACTTGATGATGGAACCCTTGCAGATTTACTAGCATAAAAAAAGAAACTATGATATAATGCTAAACACGACCTAACAAAAACACCAAATTGTTAGGTAAATTTTTGACTTTTAATGGGGTGAAGTATGAAGGTTTTGCATTTACTTGCATCAAAAAGGTTTTCAGGAGCAGAAAATATGGCTTGTCAAATTATTAAATTGTTTGACAATGCAGAAATGTGTTATTGCTCTCCTGATGGGCAGATAGCACAAACCTTGAAAGAGAAAGAAATTAGATTTATTCCTCTTGAAAAACTAAGTTTTAAAAATGTTAAAAAGGCTGTTGAAGAGTTTAAGCCTGATGTTATTCATGCACATGATTATAAGGCAAGTGTTATTGCCTCTATGTTCAGTCATATTAAAATTATTTCACATATTCATGGCAATAAAGACTATATGAATAAATTATCCTTACATTCATTAGCGTTTTTATATGCTAGCAAGAAAATTGATAAGATTATTTTCGTTTCAAAAAGTTGCTATGATAATTTTTATTTTAAAAAGAAGATTGAAAATAAATATTTAATATTGCCAAACATAATAAATGAATGTGCAGTTAAACAAAAATGCGATGAAGATAAAAAGGAATATAACTTTGACATTGTGTTTTTAGGAAGATTAGTTGAAGAGAAGAATCCTTTAAGATTAATAAATATAGCAAAAATATTAAAGGAAAAAAATATAAAATAAAAATTTGCAATTGTTGGGGACGGAATATTAAAAGAACAGATAATCCAAAAAATTAATGAATACAAACTTAATAATGAAGTTAAACTTTTAGGCTATTTTAAAAATCCTTATAAAATTTTGAGTCAGAGCAAATTGCTGTTAATGACATCAATAAGAGAGGGTTTGCCAATGTGCGCTCTTGAAGCCATGGCATTGGGAGTGCCTGTTATTTCAACCAAAACAGATGGTATGGTTGAATTGGTAAAAAATGATATTAATGGATTTTTGTTTGAAACAGATGAAGAGGCCGCCGTTATTATTCAAGGTTTGCTTCAAGACAAGGGAAAGCAAACGAAATTAAAGGCTTCAACCCAAAACTTTTCAAAAGAATATAACAATTTAAATGAATATAAGAAAACTCTTTTAAAATTGTATGAAAATAAAATTTAACCAGTGTGAGGCTGGTTTTTATTTTTTTTGCTTGAACTTATGTAAATAACAGGCATTTAAATGTAATTACATATAACCTATATGTAATAGATTGACAGGGCAAGGGTCTTTTTTGTATAATAAAAAAATGACTAAAAAGGAGAAAATATAATATGAAAACAGAAGAAAAGGGCATAACCTTAGGGCAGTTATGCAACATAATGTTTGGGAAATGGTGGCTTTTGTGTATTGTTCTTGTTGTAGTGTTTGTTGCAGGCATGCTTTTTATAAACTTAGATTACAATAAACAAAAAACTGTTTATTCATCAAGATTTGAATACTCGTTATCAAATTTAGAGAATGGAATTTATAATGATGGAACAACTTTTGACTATAAAGTTTTGCAATCATTGAGTGTTCTAGAAGAAGTTAAGGCTTCAAGTGAAAATTTTGAGTCAATTGATGTTAAAAAGATGCATGAAGAGGGTGGAATTGTAGTAAACTTTGTTGAACCATTGGCTGTTGAAAGTTCAACCCAAGTTGAAAACCCTTATTTTTCAATTAGTGTTAATGCAAAATATTTTAAAAACGCAAGTCAGGCGTCTCAGTTTGTAAATGCCCTTGCACTTGTGCCAATTCAAAAAAACATTGAAACAATTAATTTTGCTGCTTACAATGCAAATTTAAGAGCGTTTACACTTTCAAAAATTTACGAATCTCAAGTTGAGTATCTTCAAAACCAACTCGCTTTACTTGATGGGGAATATGATGATTTAATTAAAGAGAATGGTGATGTTGTTACAGAAGATGGTAGAAGAATTTCTGAAATAAAGGCAGAATTAGACCTTTATTTTAACAATAACACTTTTGATTATCTTTATTCTGAAATTACTATCAATGGATATGTTAAAGATGAAAGTTATTTAACACAACTTACTCTTGAAAAAGAAAGTTTAACAAAACAACAAAATCTTTGCCAAGAACAAATTGAGGCGCTTAGAGAAGAAAGAGACAACTTAATAACCTCTGCTGGTTCTTTGCAAACACTTGATTTAGAATCTTACAATTCGCAAATAGTTTTGCTTACCAATAAGAAAATTGAAATTGCAAAACAAATTGATGAAATTCAAACTAAGATTGATGGAATTGGGCAAGATGTGTCAACTTTTGAAGCAACACTGCAAGAATATTACAATAAACTTGTTGAGTTTACTAATGAGTTTTGTGACACAGCAAGTTATGTTGTGAGTTCAGATGCTTCAGTTCGTTACACCACTGGACAAATAATTGCTGCAAATGGTGGAATGGGAAGGCTTTCAAGCACAATTTTGTGTTTACTTGCTGGACTTGTTTTAGGTTGCTGTGTGAACATGATTGTTGACAGAAAAAAATTCAAAGAATATAGCACGGGAGATAAAAATTAATGAAAATTTGTATGCTTGTTCCATCCCTTGGAAGTGGTGGTGCTGAAAGAACAGTTTCGTACCTTTGTGATTATGCCGTAAGAAATGGTCATCAGGTTGATGTGGTTTCATTAACTGATATCAAATTTTACGATTTGCCCGAAAATGTTCCATTTATTCCTTTAAGCAACGCAAAAATTGAAAAAAATTTTTTAAAAAGAATTATAAGAGCAAGCGATAGATGTAAAAAATTTAAAAAGTATGTTAAAGAAAACAAGCCTGATGTTATTTTTGGGGTTTTATATGTTGCGCTTTATTGTGCAATAATAAGTGCTAAAAATGTTCCGCTTATTGGTTCTGAAAGAGCCGCTCCTGAAATGATAACGAGCAAAGTTAAAATTAAAATTAGGGATTATTTTTTTAAACACTGTGATGGAATGATTTTTCAAACTCAGGCAGTTAAAGATTATTACAAAAAGCACAATAAATTAGATGGAATTGTAATTCCAAATGCAGTTGGAAATAAAATTGCTTATGAATATACAGAGCCGTGCCAACAAAGGGAAAAGGAGATTGTTGCAGTTGGAAGGCTTGAGCCACAAAAAGATTATAAAACCATGCTTGATGCTTTTGAAAAAGTTTATCAAAAACATAATGATTTTAAACTTATTATTTTTGGAGAAGGGAAACAAAAACAAGAACTTATTCAATATGCAAACTCATTAAGTTGCAAAGACAATGTTTTCTTCATGGGGGCGCAAAAAGATGCGTTGAGAAGGGTTTATTCTGCAACATGTTATGTAATGACTTCCCAAAATGAGGGTATGCCAAATGCCTTAATGGAGGCGATGGCTGTTGGAACTCCTGTTGTTTCAACAGATTGCAATTATGGACCAAGTGAACTAATTGAAAATAATGAAAACGGTCAACTGGTGCCAGTTGGCGATGCTGATGCTGTTGCAAATGCAATTTTAAAATATATCGAAAACAGTGAATATTCTCAAATGTGTGCAACTAATGCAATGAAGTTAAAGGAAACCAATTCAATTGACGAAATTAGTAGACGATATCTAGAATATTTTGAAAGCGTTAAAAACAATCAAAACAAACAAAAATAAAATAAGCAAGGAGAAATAAATATGAATATTAATGCATTCACTATGATATTATTTATGTTTATTTCTTTGCTTGTTGCTTTTTTGCTGTTTCTTGCACAAAAAAAGCAAAATTTGTTAAAATCAAAGGAAATTGTTGTAAACTATTACTATATTTTCATTATTCTTTTACTTACAATTCTTGCAATGGGAAGAAGAATTGATGAGGGAATTGGTGGGGCTGATATGATAAATTATATTTACCATTTTCAGTCTCAAGACCTTGCCTTTTGGTTTTCAAAAGGAGAGTGGCTGTTTTGTTTAATTAACATAGTAATTGGATTTTTCACAACTGATTATAGAATTTATTTCCTTTTTGTTTACTTATTTATTGCCATATCTTTTATTGTTTTTATAAGAAGTTATAGCCAAAAAAATCAAAGTTATATTCCATTCATTGCGTTGTTTTATCTTTATCTTCTTTCATTCAACACACTAAGAACATCGTGTGCAGTTGCCTTGTTTTTGTTAGGGCTTGTTGCCTTTAAGAAAAACAAGTTTTGGGGTTCAGTGGTTATAATAAGTTCAGTTTTTGTTCACAGAATAAGCATTGTTTTGGTTTTAATCATTCCATTTTATTATTTTTACAAACAGTTTCTTGAAGACTTGCCAAATTATAAACTTGCAATATTTATCATTATTGGTATAATAGTGTTAGGATTGTTGGCTTACAGTTGTAAAGACTGGTTACAGTCAAGCAATTTATTAAGTGATGGCGATAAAGACTATATTGATGAAACTGAAACAAGAACAGTTTTTAATGTTATAAACATGTGCTTAACAAATGTGTTATTGTTTATTCCATTTGTTTTCTTAGATTCAGGAGTTGAAAGAACCAAAGAATACAATTTAATTAGGTGTTTTTGCATTTTTAGTTTCCTCTCAATTTTGCCAGCAACAATTTTAGGTATTTGGAGAATTAATGAATATCTTTACATTCCAAGACTGATTATGTGGGGTGTGCTAATAAATGTTTATGAAAACAGATATTTAAAAGGTAAAAGTTTGAAAGTTATATTTAAGTGTTTTGTTTTCCTTGCGTTTACTGCATATGTGGCTTACAGGCTTTACAGGGCAGGTGACACAACTGGATTTATGATTTATGAATGGGCATTATTTTAAAAGGTAGGTAATTATGGCAAATTTATTTAAAAAATGTTTTAAATATGTTTTTAATAAAGATTACAGGTATGATATTAACAGGGCCTTGGGGTTTTATAATAAAATGCCAGATGATGAATTTTTAAAACGACTTTTTAAATCTAGATTAAAATATGATTTGGATTTAAATAACCCAAAAACATTCAATGAAAAGTTGCAATGGCTTAAAATTCATGATAGAAACCCTGAATACACAACAATGGTTGATAAATATAAGGTAAGAAAATATATTGCAGATACCATTGGTGAACAATATTTAATCCCATTAATTGCTGTTTATGATAAAGTGGAAGATATTGATTTTAGTAAACTTCCGCAAAAATTTGTTTTAAAATGCAATCATAATTCTGGTGTTGGAATGTGCATTTGTAAAGATAAAAGCAAATTAAACATTCGTAAGGTAAAAAAAGGTCTTAAAAAAGGATTAAAACAAGATTATTATCTTACTGGTAGGGAATGGCCCTATAAAAATGTTGAAAGAAACATAAGGCACGCAATTAAATGTGCTGTAAACATC
>CAJKVX010000048.1 GCA_905203455.1 uncultured Eubacteriales bacterium | reverse complement strand
AAAATTATTTTTATAACAATATAAATATGTTAATTTTTTATGAATATTTATTGGATGTGTATAATTTATTTGTTGGGTTGAATATTTGTTGATTGTAAATGGTTTGACCCGTTTTTTTGTGAAAACAAACAATATAAAATTAACCTTTCATTTTTAATTATTGCTTTTTAAGTAATTTATGGTATATTATTTATAGAAACATGTGAGCAGGTTTTTTGATTTGATATTTTAATTAATTTAAGGAGGGGTGAGACTATGTGGGAGTTGTTTATTTCATTGTTTGTTGGAATGGATTGGCTTGTTATAACTTTGCTTTCAATTGGGGTTGTTTTGATTGTTATTGAAATTTTTGTTCCTGGATTTGGTGTTTTTGGAATTATGGGCATTCTTTCAACCATTGGCGGAATAATTGCAAGAGTTGTGGGAAAAGGGCTTTCGGCCGTTACAATTGTTGCGTATGTTGGGTATTTAATTATTTTGGTTGGAGTTGTGTCTTTAATTGCATTTGGTATTATGGTTTGGTCAGCCAAAAAAGGGTTATTAAGCAGAACTTCAATTTTTTCAAATTCAACTGCATTGCCTGCTGGGCACACCGCAGGAACACCAGATTATTCATTTTTGGTTGGTAAAATTGGTTCGGCAATAACCGACCTTAACCCTGGTGGAAAAATTGTTGTTGATGGGAAAACTTATTCTGTTATTTCTAATGGAGAGTATGTTTATTCAAACACACCTGTTAAGGTTGTTTCTTGTGAAGGGGCAAAAATTGTTGTAAAGAAATTTATTAAAGACCAAGAATAGTTGAATTTTGTAGTTTGTTTGTTACTAAATTAAGTTTTATTATAAATATTGATAATTGTGATTATTTAGTCTTAATTATTTTAAATCGTCAATTTCTAAGTTGTTTTTAATTTTTCATTTTGTTGAAAGTAAATTTAATATGAATGTTTATTTTATGTTGACTGGGTGGTGAATTTTGTTGCCACCTTTTTTAATGGTTAATATTGAAAGTTCGAAATTTGTGTGTTAAACTTAATGAAGTAAGGAGAAAGTTTTATGGCTAATTTAAATTTACTTGCAATGAGCACAGGGGCTATGGTTACTCTTATTGTTCTTGGGGCTGTTCTTGTTGCGACAATTGTTGTTATTTTGTGTGTTGTTCCACTTAGGTTGTGGTTTAGGGCGTTGGTTTCGGGGTCGCATGTGTCAATGAGCAGGCTTATTGGAATGAAAGTTAGAAAGGTTAAAGTTAATGATATTGTTCTTTCATACATTTCGGCAAGAAAGGCAGGGCTTAAAATTGACATTGACGAACTTGAAACTCATTATATGGCTGGTGGTAATGTTGACAGAGTTGTGAAGGCTATGATTAGTGCACACTCAGCAAACATTGACATTAACATTCAAACAGCAAAAGCGATTGACCTTGCGGGAAGAGATGTTTATGAGGCGGTTAGAACAAGTGTTGTGCCTAAGGTTATTGAAACTCCGCTTATAAGTGCTGTTGCTAAAGATGGGGTTGAACTTAAAGTTAAGGCGAAAGTTACGGTTACATCAAACATTCACAGGCAGATTAGTGGGGCAGGTGAAGACACCATTATTGCAAGGGTTGGTGAAGGAATTGTAACAAGCGTTGGGTCGGCTGCAAGCCACAAACTTGTTTTAGAGAACCCTGATTTAATTTCTTCAACAGTACTTGCTAAGGGGCTTGATAGTGGCACGGCATATGAGATTTTATCAATAGACATTGCAGACATTGATGTTGGTGTTAACATTGGGGCAAGGCTTAACATTGATAATGCTATTGCTCAAAAGAAAATTAGCGAAGCAAAGGCTGAAGAAAGAAAGAGCATGGCTGTTGCCCATGAGCAGGAAATGAAAGCCAAGGTTCAAGAAATGCAAGCCGAACTTTTAAGGGCTGAGGCAGAGGTGCCTAAGGCAATGGCAAAGGCCTTGAATGAGGGCAAACTTAGTGTTATGGATTATTACCAAATGCAAAACCTACAGGCTGACACTCAAATGAGAAAAGCGCTTTCAAATGAAGAAGCAAACAAACAAAACAAACCTAAAAACTAGGTTTAGAGGGGTTTTATGATTTATGTTTTAATTGGTTTAATTTTTAATTTTATTTGCTTTGTTGTTTGGGCTCTTGTTAAGGGGAATAGTTTTTCAACCAAAAAGGAAGAAAAAAAAGAGAATCCTGCGCCTGCACCTAAAACCACTGATGAGTTTGTTGTAACAAAAGAAGAGAAACCTAAAAAAGTTAAAATCAAGAAAAAAGAAGAAAAAGTTAAAGGTGAACCAAAGGTTGTTCATGTGTTTGAAAAAGATAACACTGAAAGCAACCAAACAACAAATGAAGAAAGTGATAAAGAAGAAATTTACAAAAAATATGTAAAAGAAAGTGAAGGGGAAATTAAACAGGAAAATAAACCTCAACCAAATGAAGAAAATGAAGAGATTGCACCTTTAAGAGCAAGAAGCGAAGAAGAACGAATTGCTCAAATTAGAAGAGATAATTTTGAGGCAACTGATAATAAAAACTTGTCTGACCAAACATATTATGGCTTTGGAGTTGGGGCAAGTGGGCATAATCATGGTTCACTAAGAGACCCAAACTTTAATCCATGGCCTGATGAAAATGTGGGCGAAGGACGTTTAGATTTCCCACTTGCAAGCGATTTTAATGAACTTGAAAATGATGATATGTTTGATATGTCGCTTATTGATAAAATTATGTCTAACCGAGCAAACAAAAGGTCTGGGCTTGGAGGTGGGTCTGTTAAATCTCACCTTGGTAAAAGAAGAATAACAGGTGAAGAAATTGTAATTGGGCAAACTGTTGGCACAAGAAAAGGTGCCGTTGACCCAACAGATGTAAATTAAAAAAACAGGCGGTTGCCTGTTTTTTTATCTTTTTTTGCGTTTATTTTTGAAAATAGTTCAACGCTTGGGTTGAAATGTTTTTAATGCTAAACTTAAAATTTAGGCACAAATAAATAAAATTCAGTTTAAACTATAAAATTGTGACAAATAAAATTATTTAGCGTGCCAAAGGGTAAACAACTCTTTTGTTAGGGTTATTTTTTCAGGGGTTAAAACTTGTTCAAGGCTTGGTGCGGTGCTTGCAAAACTTGCCTTTGCAAGGCGGTCAGTGCCATAAAGAACTGGCTCACCAGTAAGTGGTTGGGTGCTGATTTTTAAACAATCGTCTAAAACCTTTCCGCTTATTTTTGAAATTGTTTGGGCTTTTTGTTTTGCATCAAGATAGGCAAGTTCAAAAAGATTGTTTTCAAAAATTGTTTGGTTTTTAAGTGTAAAAATTGCGTTGCAGGTTACACCATCAAATTTTGTTGAAAGGTTAACAAGGGTTGATAAAAGTTCTAAATTTAAATCAAATTTAAGAGTTGCATTTTGGTTGTATGAAAAGCCAACTGGGGTTCTTTTGCCGTTTGAATAATCAAATTCTTCCCTTAGAACAACAGATTTTGTTATAAGGTCTTCTTTTTTAAAGCCTAATTTTGTAAGTTCATTTAAAAACAATTGAACGGTTTTTGTGCCGTTTTTTAAAGCGTTATCTTTTAAGGGTTGTAAATTTTTGAAAGTGAAGTTGAGTTCAATTTGGTCAGGGTCAACTTTTTGTTGAGCAAAGCCTGAAACAGTTATTTCCATGTGATTTTCTCCTTTTTGTTGTTTTTTTAATGGTAGCATTATTAAGGCTATATGTCAAAAGAAGAAGGAAGGGTGTTTAGATAATTGTTTTTTTATGGCAAATGTGGCAGATTTAAAGATAGGAAAATAAAGAGAAGACCAGAACATTTATGGAAAAATGGTAAAATAAAGACTAGGCAAGAAGGCTTGCAGTTTTTAGATGAGAAGTGTTATTAAAAAAGATTAAGTAAGTGTTAATAATTTTTAATTTTGCAACATAAAATTTAACAAACATCAAGGAGGCATTAATGAGTTTTTTTGATAAAGTTAATGAAATTTGCAGATTAGACGAGCCTGCTTGTGAAACTGATTTTAATTTTTCATGCATTGGCAACAGTGGTGTTGCTTTTGAGGGGAAATACAAAATTGAAAGTTTTGATGAAAATCAAGTTACGCTTAACCTTGGCAAAGGGCGGTTTATGAAAATTGAGGGTGAAAAACTTGCAATTGGCACGCTTGCCCCAAAAGAGATTGGGATTTCAGGCAAGATTTTAACTATTAAATTTGAAGGTAAAGTTTAATGAAGGGAGTGTTTGCAAGAGTTATAAACGGAAGTGTCAGGCTTAAAGTAACGGGGCTTAACAAAAACACCTTTCTTAGAAAAATGCAAATGAAGGGTGTTATTTTTAGCGGGCTAATGTTTAATGAAGATGGTTTTACTTTTAGCGTTAGTTATTATGATTACAGAAAAATTAAAAGTTATTGCAAAAAAGCGAACTTGAAGGTTGAAGTTGTTAAAGAATATAACATTAAAACTTTTTTCACTTTTTTACTTAAAAAAAGTGGGATATTTTTGGGACTTTTGTTTTGGGTGTGTTTTGGGTTAGGGTTTTATAATAATTATTTTGATGTTTGTGTTAGCCTTAGCGGGCAAGAGTTTGAAAGTGAGAGCATTAAAAGTGAAATTGATGGTTTTCTTACAAATGAAATAAATTCTGGCACAACAAATTTAAGGCAACTTGAAAGGAATGTTATAAACAGTTTTAGTGAGGTTTCAACTTGTTCGGTAACTAAAAAAGGCATTTATTACATGGTTACTGTAACTCCTGTTATTACGCAAAAAGTTGTGAATGAAATTGTTAGTCCATATAACTGTAAAATAAAAGAAATAACGGTGGGTAGCGGGCAAGCACTGGTAAAAAGTGGAGATGTGGTGGCAAAAGGGCAAGTGCTTGTTCAAAGCAGAACCCTTGCAAACGGCATTGTTGAGCCAGCAAAAGCCACCATTGTTGTTGATGCCTTTGTAATTGGCAGTGTTTATTTTGATGGAACTGCAAATGAGGTTAGAAGAACAGGAAGAACTCAAACTTCAAGAATAATTGATGTGTTAGGGCTTAAAATTGATGGGAATAAGGGTTGTGATTTTGCTTATTTTGAAGAAGAAAGAGTGTCAAAACTTATAAGCCAAAACAATATTTTGCCAGTTAAAATTGAGGAAATAACATATTATGAACTTGAAATTGTTGAAACCAATGTTGAGTTTAGTCAAGTTCAACAAGATTTATATGATAAAGCAAAAGAGAATGCAGTTGCGCTTTTGCCTGATGAGGTTAGCGAGTTTGATTGCACTTATGCAGTTACAAACGAGGGAAGCAAATATAAAATTGATTGTTATTTGAAGTTTGTATATTCATTTGGTTAATTCTGTTTGGTTGACAATTAGTGGTGTGAGTTGTTAACTTAATTAAAACATATTCAGTTGTTTTTGTGATTGGTTTTGTGCTTATAGATAACCATGGCTGAAGTGTTGTTATTTTTAGCATTGTTTTTATGTTGCAAATAATTGCGAACCTAGTTTAATGGTTTGAGAGTTTGAATTGTGCAATGTTGCCAAAAATTTAAAATTTGTGAAAAATTATTTAGAAAATTTTTAAAAGTATTATATAATTATACTATGAAAATTAATGTAATGGGCAGAGCCCCACAAGAAATTAAAAAGCAAATTAAAAACATTTCTTCAAAAACTTTATCTTTTATGAAACAGCCAAACAATCTTGAAATGACTGTTAAGATTGTGAGCCCAAAACAAATTCAAGAACTTAACAAAAATTTGCGAAATGTTGATAAGGTTACAGATGTTTTAAGTTTTCCAAGCCTTAATTTGCTTGATGGCGAAATTGTTGTTCCTTCATATTTAAAAGAAAGCACCTTTGATGGTGTTAATGTTTACATTGGTGACTGTGCAATTTGCCTTGAAGTTGCAAAAAAGCAAGCAGAGGAACATGGTATAACTTATGAAATGGAGATAGACAAACTTATTTGCCACAGCGTTTTGCATCTTTTGGGGTTTGACCATGTTAAAAGTCGTGATTTTGAGCGTATGCACAGTTTTGAAGTTAGAATTTTAGGTGATTACTAGTATGACAAAAAGCGGATTTGTTGCCGTTGTTGGCAAACCTAATGTTGGTAAAAGCAGTTTAATTAATGTTATGGTTGGTGAAAAAGTTGCAATAACAAGCCCAAAACCTCAGACCACAAGAAACAAAATTTTAGGAATTTTGAATGAAGAAAACACTCAATTAATTTTTGTTGACACCCCTGGGGAATATAACGGCAAAAGCAAACTTGCACAATTTATGGCAAAAAGCATTGAAACAGCAAAAGAGGGTGTTGACGCCTATTTGATTGTGCTTGATGCAACAAACATTAATTCAAAGGATTATGAAATTTTAAAAAGGTTTGAAAATTCAAAGGTTCCTGTTTTTGTTGTAATTAACAAAATTGATTTGGCTAATTTTGAAACACTTTACCCAAAACTGGCTAAGTTGAATGAATTTAAGTTTGTTAAAGAATTTATAAGTGTTTCGGCTTTAAAGAAAAAGAATTTAGGCGAGCTTAAACAAAAACTTATTGAGGTTTTGCCTGAAAGTGAGCCATTATTTCCAACCGACACATACACTGATAAAAGCCTTAGGTTTATGGTTGCAGAAATTATAAGAGAAAAAGTATTGTTGTTTGTTCAGCAAGAAGTTCCGCACTTTTGTGCAGTTGAAATTATAAAATATAATGAGGGGCCAAAAATAACCAGCATTAGTGCAGACATTATTTGTGAAAATGCTAATCATAAAAAAATCATTGTTGGGAAAAATGGTGAAATGATTAAGAAAATTGGGGTGTCTGCAAGAAAAGATATTGAAAAAGTTGTGGGGCAAAAAGTCAATCTTGAATTGTTTGTTAAAGTGAGAACTGGCTGGCAAGCAGACAGCATAATTTTAAAAGATTTAGGATATGATATAAAACAGACATAACCAATAATTATTCGACACAACTTGCACGAATACAAACTATAAATTTAGTGTAAAATTAAATAGGGAGTAAATTATGGATAGGCAAATTGATGTAGGGAAAATGACAAAACAAGAAAAATATAATTTAATTGAAAAAACAGCGTGGGAACTGTTAAAGTTTTCTCCGCAGGAACTTAAAAAGAATAATATTTCCCCATTGCAAATGGCAGGGGCT
>CAJKVX010000047.1 GCA_905203455.1 uncultured Eubacteriales bacterium | reverse complement strand
TATCTTACTTTTTTTTTATGAGTTAACTAAAAATTTTGATAATTTTATTGCTGGGGAAGGGGTGCTTGAAATTGTAAGCATTTTAGCCCGCCCTGAGGAGGCAAACCCAGAGTTGTTTTTAAACACTCTTAAAGCACTTAAACTTTTAAATTATACTAAAGCTCAGCCGCTGGCTGTGCTGATTAAATTTTTATTAGTTGCCCTTAAAAACGCTGGTTACAGCATTAATGTTAATGAATGTGTTGTTTGTGGAAATAAAAGCCCACAAAAAGTTAATTTTAGTTTTGAACTTGGTGGAATTGTTTGCTCAATTTGTGCAAAAGAAGATAGCATTAAACTTGAAAAAGGTGAATTTGCAATTTTAAAAACTATTGCAAACACAGAATTTGAAAAAATTGAAGGTTTAAAATTTTCAAGCATTGAAAACCTTACAAGCGTTTTAAAAGTTCTTGTTAAATTCTTTTTTGACAAAACAGGCGAAACACTAAACGGAATAACTGAATATTTATAAAGTTTAGTTATTAAAAATTTTATTATTGACTTATAACTTATTTTTTAGGAAAAAGATTGTTAGTGGAAATTTGAGGGGGAATGCTAAGGTTTTGGGCGTTTTGGTTAGACATTTTGGCGTTTTTGTGAGTTTTTATTTATAATGTTTGCCAAATCATTTGGCAGCATTTTTTTATTGTGGTATAATCTAAAAGTCAATTTACAAAAAGGAGAATTTTATGGCAAAAAAATATGTGTATCTGTTTAGTGAAGGTAATGCAGGAATGCGTGAACTTCTTGGTGGTAAAGGGGCTAACCTTGCTGAAATGACTAATCTTGGCTTGCCTGTTCCACAAGGGTTTACAATTTCAACCGAAGCCTGCACTAAGTATTATGAAGATGGAAAACAAATTAACCCTGAAATTCAGAAACAAATTTTAGAGTATATTTCTAAAATGGAAAAAATTACAGGGAAAAAATTTGGGGACCGTGAAAACCCATTGCTTGTTTCAGTTAGAAGCGGGGCAAGGGCAAGCATGCCTGGAATGATGGACACCATTTTAAACCTTGGTTTAAATGAAGATGTTGTTGAGGTTATTGCTAAAAAATCTGGCAACCCAAGATGGGCTTGGGACTGTTACAGAAGATTTATTCAAATGTTTAGTGATGTTGTTATGGAAGTTGGCAAAAAGTATTTTGAAAAACTTATTGACCAAATGAAAGAAAGAAAACATGTTACATTTGATGTTGACCTTACGGCTGAAGACTTAAAAGAACTTGCAAGAGAATTTAAGGCTGAATATAAAAAGCAACTTGGAAAAGACTTTCCAACTGACCCAAAAGAGCAGTTGTTTGAAGCAATTAAGGCTGTGTTTAGGTCGTGGGATAACCCAAGGGCTAACATTTACAGAATGGACCATGACATTCCTTACAGCTGGGGAACAGCAGTTAATGTTCAAATGATGGCATTTGGAAACATGGGAGACACAAGCGGAACAGGTGTTGCATTTACTCGTAACCCTGCAACTGGTGAAAAAGGGCTTATGGGTGAGTTTTTGATGAACGCACAAGGCGAAGATGTTGTTGCGGGCGTTAGAACTCCTATGCCAATTTCAAAAATGGCTGAAATTATGCCTGATGTTTACAAACAATTTCTTGATATTTGTGATATTCTTGAAAAGCATTACAGGGATATGCAAGATATGGAATTTACCATTGAAGATAAAAAACTTTATATGCTTCAAACAAGAAATGGTAAAAGAACGGCTGCCGCTGCAATTAGAATTGCTTGCGATTTGATTGATGAGGGAATGATAACAGAACAAGAAGCATTAATGCAAATTGATGCTAAATCTTTAGACATGTTGTTGCACCCAACCTTTGATGCAAATGCACTTAAACTTGCAGACAAAAACAATGTTGTTGGAAAAGGTATTGCCGCTTCCCCTGGGGCTGCTGCTGGGAAAATTGTGTTTACGGCAGAGGACGCAGTTAAACTTGGCAAAAACAAAGAGAAGGTTGTTTTGGTTCGTCTTGAAACAAGCCCAGAAGATATTGAAGGCATGAAATATGCTCAGGGTATTTTGACAGTTCGTGGGGGGCAAACTTCACACGCTGCTGTTGTTGCCCGTGGAATGGGAACTTGCTGTGTTTCTGGTTGCGGAGACATTAAAATGGACGAAGAGAACAAATGCTTCACTCTTGCTGGAAAAACATTTAAAGAGGGAGATAAAATTTCTCTTGATGGTTCAACTGGTAAAATTTATGACTGTGAAATTGCAACAGTTCCTGCTGACCCTAACAGTGGATATTTCGGCAGAATTATGAAACTTGCTGATAAATACAGAGCACTTGGTGTTAGAACTAATGCTGACACCCCAACTGATGCTAAAAGGGCTGCCGAACTTGGGGCTCAGGGAATTGGGCTTTGCAGAACAGAGCATATGTTCTTTGACCCTGAAAGAATTGGCGCGTTTAGAGAGATGATTTGCTCTGACACGGTTAGTGAAAGAGAGGCTGCTCTTGCAAAAATTGAGCCAATGCAACAGGAAGACTTTGAAGGTTTGATGGAAGCACTTGGTGGCAACCCTGTTACAATCAGGTTTTTGGACCCACCTTTGCATGAATTTGTGCCTACAAGTGAAGAGGATATTAAGGCACTTGCAAAAGCACAAAACAAGTCAGTTGCAAAAATTAAACAATATATTAATGACCTTCATGAGTTTAACCCAATGATGGGGCACCGTGGGTGCAGACTTACTGTTACTTACCCTGAAATTGCTGTAATGCAAACAAGGGCAATAATTAAAGCAGCAATTAATGTTCAAAAAAGACATAAAAACTGGAAGGTTGTTCCTGAAATTATGATTCCGCTTGTTGGCGAGGTTAAAGAATTTAAGTTTGTTAAAGACATTGTTGAAAAAACAGCAGATGAATTAATTAGCAAAGCAAAAGTTGATTTGCACTATGAAGTTGGAACAATGATTGAAATTCCAAGAGCAGCGCTTACTGCTGATGAAATTGCAAAAGAAGCAGATTTCTTCTGTTTTGGAACTAATGATTTAACTCAAATGACATTTGGTTTTAGCCGTGATGACTCTGGAAAATTCTTGCCTAGTTATTACCAAAACAAAATTTATGAGTTTGACCCATTTGCTCGTCTTGACACCGTTGGTGTTGGCAAACTTATGGAAATTGCTGTTGACCTTGGTAAAAAGGCAAACAATCACCTTCACGCTGGAATTTGTGGCGAGCATGGTGGAGACCCAAGTTCAATTGAATTTTGCCATAACATTGGGCTTGACTATGTTTCATGTTCACCATTTAGGGTGCCTATTGCAAGGCTTGCAGCAGCACAGGCAAATATTAAAAATCCTAGAAAATAAATAAAATTATATTCAAATTAAAACCACACTTTGAAAAACTTTAAGTTGCATTTAAGTGTGGTTTTTTGTTGTGTGAAAATGTCAATTAATTAAAGTTTTAAAACTTGACAGGGAAGGTTTTATGTAAGGGTTTAAATAACAATGATATATGAAATTATAAAAATCACAAGGAAATTGTTTAATAAAATCTAAATTGCAAGTTGTTTGCAGTTTAACTATAAGATTATGCAAAAAACTGCAAACTTAAACGCCATTTTGTGTAATTTGGTTTGTTTGTGAAATAATTATAATAAATTTAAAGGGAATTTTTGTAAATTGTCGAAATTATTAATTGACTTTATTTTTTATTTATATATTTTGGTTTGAAGGTAAAAAGTTGGCAAATAACGAAGAGTTTCATAAATTTATTGAAGAGTTAAAATCGCGAACAGATATTGTGCAGGTTATTGCTAGATATGTTCCTCTTGAAAGAAAGGGCAGTGCCTATTGGGCAAGGTGCCCATTTCATGGTGAAAAAACTCCGTCTTTTGCTGTTAATGAAGTTGATGGATATTACCACTGTTTTGGTTGCAAAGCAGGTGGAGATGTTATTAAGTTTATAATGGAAATTGAGTCAGTGCCTTACATGGAGGCTGTGAACATCTTGGCTGAAAAGGCAGGAATGACGGTGCCTAATTTTAGTGGAAGAAATGGAACTGATGAGCAGATTGTTCAAAGAAAAAAATATAAAGACAGGTTGCTTGCTTTAACCAAAGAGGCAGCAAGATATTATCATAACAATTTAGTTCAAAACAAGGCAGAGGCGGCACAAAAATATCTTGAAAAAAGAAATGTTCCACCGCATATTGTATCTAAATTTGGGCTTGGTGCTTCAATTGATTATAACGGAGTTATTGAGCATTTAAAAGAACTGGGGTATAGTATTCATGAAATGCTTGATGCTGGGGTTGTTAAAAATAATAATCGAGGATATTACGATGCGGTTGGGGGCAGACTTGTTTTTCCGTTAATTGACATTATGGGCAATGTGGTTGGTTTTTGCGGAAGGTTGCTTGAAAATGCAAAGTTTGCAAAATATTTAAACACTGCTGAAACAATTTTGTTTAGCAAGGGCAAAACGCTTTATGGAATTAATTTAATTAAGAAGAAAAAGCAAGAGCAACCAAATAGCATTAATTATATTATTGTTGTTGAAGGGCAGATGGATGTTGTTAGTTTGCACAAAGCGGGGTTTGACACGGCTGTTGCAAGCATGGGAACGGCCCTAACAAATGAGCAAGCACGGCTTATTAAAAGGTTTAGTGATAATGTTTTAATTTGTTATGATGGAGATTTTGCTGGGCAAAAGGCAACACTTCGAGGGCTTGAAATTTTAAAAGAAAATGGGTTAAATGTTAAGATTATGAGTTTGCCTGAGGGGCTTGACCCTGATGATGTTATTAATAAAATGGGCAAAGACGCATTTTTAAAACTTATGAAAGAGGCGTTGCCGCTTTTAGATTTTAAACTTGAAAGGGTTAAAAAACAGTGTAATCTTGAAACTAGAGATGGCAGAACAAAATATATTAACCTTGCATTAGAAGTTTTAAAAGATGTTAGTAGTGATGTTGAGCGTGAGGTTTATTTAAGTTTGGTTAGTGAAACCAGCAGGACTAATAAAGACTTTTTAAAAAGGCAATTGCTTGGAATTAGCGCCAGTGCCAGTGAAGAAAGAAAGCCTTTGCAGCAAAACCCAAAAAGCCGAGTTAAGGTTATTGATAATGCTGTTATTAAAGCGCAAAAGTTTATTCTTTCTTGCATGCTTCACTTAAAGCCGTTTGCATATTTTGAAAAAGATATTGATTACATTTTTTCAGGTGAAGATTTTGTTATGCTTTGTAAGGCTATTGAAAGTGGCAGAGGGTCTGTAAGCACAAAACAGATGATTGAAAGGTGTAAAGAGTTTTTGGGAGAAGATTATGATGAGAAATTAAGCGAAATTATCAACTATTTGCTTTATTATGGAAATGTTGATAACGAAACTAAATATTTTAAAGATTGCTTATGGATTGTTTACAAAAATTATCTTGACAACAGGCTTGAAGAACTCAACAGGCGTCTTTTAGATGAAAGTGACAATGATTTAAGAAAAGAACTTATTGTTGAGATTAATGATATTGTTAGTAAAATTAAAAATAAAAAGGTGGAACTGTAATGAACAAAAAAGAAAAGATTGAGCAGGAAATAAATAAAGTTATTGAACTTGCAAGAAAAAAGGGGTCAATAACAATTGAAGAAGTTAGTGAAAGGTTTGCCAAACTTAACACCGAAGAGATTGATGAAATTTTGCAAAAAATTTCAGATGCTGGGATTGAGTTGGTTGAAACAACATTAATGGAAAGTGATGAAGAACTTGAAAAACTTGCTAACCAAGTTAATGTTGATGACCCCGTTAAAATGTATTTAAAAGATATTGGCAAAGTTCCATTGCTTAAACCCGAAGAAGAAATTGAACTTGCAAAGAAAATGGCTGATGGTGATGAAGACGCAAAGCGAAAATTGAGTGAAAGCAACCTTAGGCTTGTTGTTTCAATTGCAAAAAGATATGTTGGAAGAGGAATGCTTTTTCTTGACCTTATTCAAGAGGGCAACTTTGGTTTGATGAAGGCTGTTGAAAAGTTTGATTACACCAAGGGTTACAGGTTTTCAACCTATGCCACATGGTGGATAAGGCAAAGCATTACAAGGGCTATTGCTGACCAAGCAAGAACAATTAGAATTCCTGTGCATATGTATGAAACTATTAACAAGTTAAGCAGGGTTATAAAACAACTTGTTTCAATGCTTGGCAGAGAGCCAACAACTGAAGAGATTGCGAAAGAAATGGGAATAAGTGAAGAAAAGGTGCGTGAAATTCAAAAAATTTCACAAGACACAATTTCACTTGACACCCCTGTTGGTGAAGAGGAAGATAGTAACCTTGGCACATTTTTGCAAGATGAAAACGCAACTAACCCAAGCGACTCTGCAACAATTTTGATGCTTAAAGAGCAGTTGCTTGAAGTTTTAAACACCCTAACCCCAAGAGAGCAAAAAGTAATTATGCTTAGATATGGCATTGATGATGGGCACCCAAGAACTCTTGAAGAGGTTGGAAGAGAGTTTAATGTAACAAGGGAGCGCATTAGGCAAATTGAAGCAAAAGCATTAAAAAAATTGAAACACCCTTCAAGAAGCAAGAAATTAAAAGACTTTTTAGGGTCTTAAAATGAAACTTGGCTTACGGCTTGAAGCTGTTTTTAATTTAATTGATGAATGCAAGTGTGTTGCTGATGTTGGGTGCGACCATGGCAAACTTGCTTGCTTATGCCTGCTTTCTGGCAAAGCAAAGTTGTGCGTTGCTGTTGACATAAATAGCAAGGCAATAGAAAAGGCAAAGGCACTTGCATGTGCGCTTAATGTTTCAAGTAAGGTTGAGTTTGTTATTTGTGATGGGCTTGACAAAGTGCATAAAAAAGTGGATACTATTGTTATTGCAGGAATTGGTGGCAAAGAAATTATTAAAATTTTATCTAGATGTAAAGATAGGAAAGAGAGCAGTTTTGTAGTTTCACCAAATAAAAATAATGATGAACTTGAAAAATGGCTTTCTTTAAATGCAGATATTGAAAATGAAATTTTAGTAAGGGAAAGAGATAAGTTTTATTTTATTTACAAATTTAAAATGGGAAAACCTTACAAACGCCAAATAAACAATTTTAAAATGCTTGTTAATAACTCAAAAAAGGAATTCGTTGTTGATTACTTAAAAAAGCAAAAATTAAGGATTGATAAAATTATTGAAACAAAAAATATTGATAAAGATCCTGTTACAAAACAAACAGTAAAAAATCTTTTCACTGGCA
>CAJKVX010000046.1 GCA_905203455.1 uncultured Eubacteriales bacterium | reverse complement strand
TGTGAATTTAATGTGATATAATCTACTTGAATAATTATAATAAATAGAGAGGTGATTATTATGGCATCATATAACAAAAGAGTTATGCAAGCAGAAGATGGAAATGTTTCTTACAAGAAAAATGTTGTTTTATCAATAGTTAACCTTGCAACACAAGAAATCAATGGAATTGCTGGGCTCAGCAATGAAGGGGTTAGTGCCATAAGAAAAGTGTTTGACAAAAACTATCACAAAGGCGTTATTATTGAGTTTGTTGAAAACTCTGTTTATGTTGATGTTTTTGTTAATGTTTTGTTTGGATATTCTGTAAAAGATGTTGCGTTTAGGGTTCAAGAAAATGTTAAAAGCAGCATTGAGTCTATGACAGAATTTAAAGTTGAAACTATTAATGTTCATGTTATGGGCGTTGTTTTTAATGCTAATGAAGAAGTGGCTGTAATGTAGTTTAACTTTACACAAATGAGGGGTTTTTATGGCAAAAAAGTTAGATTATAAATGGCAAATTGGGTTTTTGGTTGCTGTAACAATTGTGTTTGTTGCTTTATTTTTAGGGCTGTTTATTGCCAACTTTTTGTCAACTCTTGCATTTGTTTTAATACTTATTGCTTTGTTATTGCTTTTTGGTGGTTTGCTTTGTTACATAATTTTAATGCACAGGCGAGAAATCAAAAGGTTAGAGTTGCAGAAAAAAATTGAAAAGCAAGAGTATGAGAGAAAAATTAAAGAGATTTATGATATTTTAGGCATTGAAATTCAATATAACAGTGATGGTTCGGTTAAAGATGTTTTTCAGTTGCTTGGAATTGAGCCTGTGTTTGATGAAAATGGCGAAAGAATTTTAACGCCATATGAACTTATTGGGATAAACCCTAAGTTTAGTAGCCTTGCAAAAGAAGTTCCAAGTGTTTTTGTGATAAAAAACAGAGTAAAACGAGTTGCAAAAGGGATTGTTGAAGCACCTGTTTTTACATATAAACCTAAAAAAGAAAAGAAGATTGAGCCTGAAAAGAAGATAGAAACTATAAACAAAAAGAAAGAGGAAAAGAAACCTGCGCCTAAAAAGGCTAACAAAACTTCATCTTCACAATTTTTTCTTAAACCCGCAAGTGGTGGGAAAATTGCTGAGGTTAAGTCAGGTGATTTCAAGGTTGAAAAGGGCAACAAACCTAATTTTAAAGATTTGAAAGATTTTATTCCTAAAATAAAAATTGTTCGCAAAGTGCCAGTAAAAGTTGAAGAAGTTAAAAAGGCTGTTTTAAAACAACCTGTGGCAAACACACAACCACAAAAACAGCCACAAAAGCAACCACAAAAACCGCCACAAGTGTATGAAAAATTGCCAAATGGTCATGACATTAACAACAGGCCACCGCAAGTGGTGAAGCCAAGAAATCCACAAGTTGCAGTTGTTTTTAGTCATGTAGAGTTTCGGGTGATTGACACTGCTGTTTATGGCAAAAATAACGAGCAACGAGGCGATTTTTTGTTTTATGGATTTGAAAAGGAGATGTAATTGTGAGCAGACAAGTTGCAAGAGACAGAGCATTTAAATTAATTTTTGAATTTGTGTTTTCAAAAGAAATTGATGAAGATTTGTTGGAAGAATATATTAGTGAAAGTGATGTTTTAAATGAACAAGAATATATAAAAACTGTGGTTTTTGGGGTTGCTCAAAAGTATGATTATTTAACTGAAAAAATTAAATCATTTTCAGTTGGGTTTTCATTGCAAAGAATTTTTAAGGTTGACCTAGCAATTTTATTGCTTGCAAGTTATGAAATTGAATTCATGCCAGACATTCCTTTTAAGGTTAGCATAAACGAAGCGTGCGAACTTGCAAAACTTTATTCAACTGAAAAATCTGTTTCTTTTGTTAACGGGGTTCTTTCAAAATTTAAGAAAGGAGAAAACTAAGTTGCTTGAACTTTCTGTTTTTCAACTTAACAATTATATCAAAAACTTAATTGATGAAGACCAATTACTTTTTTTTGTTGGAGTTTTTGGGGAGGTCTCAAATTTTAAAATTTCGGGGAATAATGCTTACTTTGATATTATTGATGAAGATGCTCAAATTTCTTGCATTAAATTTGGTGCAACTGAAAATGAAATTCAAAATGGAAGTAAAGTTCTTGCCAGCGGAAGAGTTAATTACCATTCAAAATATGGCAAATTAACTTTTATTGTTTCAAAGGTTGAGCCATATGGAATGGGAAGCCTTTACACTAAATTTTTGCAACTTAAAGCCAAACTTGAAGGTCTTGGGGTTTTTGATGAACGAAACAAAAAACAACTTCCTAAATTTGCCAAAACCATTGGAGTTGTTACAAGTGCAACGGGTGCAGTTATTCATGATATTATTAATGTAACAAGAAAAAACAACCCAAGAACCAATATTGTTTTGTTTCCAGCAAAAGTTCAAGGAGAAGGTGCTGAAGATGAAATTGCGAGTGGAATAAAACAACTTGATAAAATGCCAGAAATTGATGTTATTATAGTTGCAAGAGGTGGTGGAAGTTTTGAAGATTTAAGCCCGTTTAACACCGAAAAAGTTGCAATGGCTGTTTATGAATGCAAAACTCCAATAATTTCTGCTGTTGGGCATGAAACAGATTTCAGTTTAAGCGATTTTGCGGCAGATTTAAGGGCTCCAACGCCGTCGGTTGCGGCGCAGATTGCAGTGTTTAATTATTATGATGAGATTGCAAGAATTGAAGACTTAATGTCAGGCATTAAATATAGGGTTAGGGCAAAGTTAAGTTCAAGTAAAAATGATGTTAGAAATGTGGTTAATGAAATTTTAATTAAACTTACAACCAAAATTAATGGCATAAGCAAAATGGTTGTTGCTAAAAGTAAGCAAATTGAAAATCAGGTTGCAAACATTGTTTTGAATAAAAAAAGAGAGTTAGAGTTGCTTTCGGCAAAAATCGAAAAGCAAAACCCAATGTTTATTTTAAAGAAAGGATATATAAAGGCATATAACAACGGCATTTTGGTTAAAAGCGTTGATGATGTAAAACAAGGAGATAAATTAAGTTTAAATGTTGTTGATGGGGTTATAACCACACAAGTAATAAAAGGAGAAAAAAGATGAATTATGAACAGGCAATAGCCGAACTTCAAAAAATTTTAACTCAACTTGAAGATGAGAATGTGAAACTTGAACAGGCACTTTCTCTTTTTGAAAAAAGCATAAATCTCAGCAAAATTTGTTTTGATAAACTTAATGAGGCAGAGGGGAAAATAACAACACTTAAAAAGCAACTTGATGAAATTATTGAAGTTCCATTTTCAAGTGAAGACTAAGGAGAAGTAAAATGCTTTCAAGCATAACAATTAACAATGTTGCACTAATTGAAAATTTAACGGTTGAGTTTGGTGAGGGGTTAAATGTTTTATCAGGTGAAACTGGGGCAGGAAAATCTCTTGTTATTGATTCAATTTCACTTCTTTTGGGTGAAAGGGCAGATAAAACTTTAATTTCTTACGGCAAAGATTTTGCCTTGGTTGAGGCGGTTTTTTGTGATGTTTCAAAATCTGTTTTAAGTGTGCTTGAAGAATTTGGGCAAGAGTGTGAAGATAAATTAATTATAACAAGAAAAATAACCAAAGATGGCAAGAATGAAGTTAGAGTGAACGGCAGAACTTACACACTTTCAATGCTTAAAAAATTAACTGCACCACTTATGGATTTGCACGGGCAATTTGAACATCAATCACTTTTAAATGTTTCTAATCATATTAAAATTTTAGATGGTTTTGCAAAAAATAAAATTGAGCCAAAGAAAGAAAAATATCAAAAAGTTTTTAATGAATATAATGATTGTTTAAAAAGCCTTTCAAACTACACCGTTGATGAGAAGGAAAGGGAAAGGTTAATTGATTTATATAACTATCAAATAAATGAAATTGAGAATGCAAATTTTGCTATCGGCGAGGATGAAGAATTAAAGGCAAAACAAATGCAATTTGTTCATGCAGAAAAGATAGCAGAAGCCCTTTCAAATTCAATTAATTTGCTTAGTGATGGTTATGAGTTCTCGGGGTGTTTATCTATAGTTTCAAAAATTATTTCAAACCTTTCGCAAGTTAGTTCGTATTATTCGCCAATTTCAAACCTTATTGAAAGGCTTGATGGTGTTAAAATTGAGTTAGAGGATATTTCAAGTGCTCTTGAAACCAATCTTAGCAAAGTTGGGGTTGATGAGTTTGAAATGAAAAGAGTTGAAGAAAGGCTTGACCTTTTATCTTCTTTTAGAAAAAAATATGGCTCAACAATAACTCAAATTAATGAATATCTAAAACAAATCAAAGATGAATATAACAAACTTATAAACTGCAATGAAATTTTGCAGAATTTAACAACCAAAAAATCGCAACTTGAAGGAGAGTTGCTAAGTTTGGGTGAAGAACTTTCAGGCGAAAGAAAACTTGCTGCCCAAAATTTTGAAAATGCAGTTAACACTGAACTGAAAGAACTTGGCATGAATGGTTGTAAATTTTTAGTGAATTTTTCAAAACTTGGTTTACAAAATGCAAAGCAAAACGGAATTGATGATGTTGAGTTTTTGTTTTCTGCAAATGTTGGGCAACCTCCAAAACCACTTGCAAAAGTTATAAGTGGTGGTGAAATGAGCAGGTTTATGCTAGCATTAAAAAATATAACTGCTGATATTGACGGCATTGCAACAATGATTTTTGATGAGATTGACACAGGCGTTAGTGGGCAAATGGCAAAAGTTTTGGCTCAAAAAATGTTAAAAGTTGGGTTTAGGCATCAGGTTATTTGTGTTACACATATGGCGCAAATTTGTGCGTTCGCTAACCATAATTTTTACATTGAAAAAGTGGTTGAAAATGGAAAAACCATAACAAAAATAACTGCAATTAACGGGCAAGAAAAGGTTAGGGAAGTTGCAAGGCTTGTTGGCTCTTCAAGTTCACAAAGTGCTTTTATGCACGCACAAGAACTTATTTTAGAGGGTCAGGAATTTTATAAAACTTTAAAATAGTTTACATAGTTTTATCTTTTTTTCAAAAACTACTCTTAACGGAGGAGTTTTTTTGTGAGTTTTGTTAGGGGCGTAAAAAGAAGTTTTAGTTTAATTTTAGTTGCTTTTTTACTTACTTGTTGTTTTTTTGTAAATAACTTATATTCAAGTGAAAATTGTCTTGCTTGCGGGGCTTCAACTTTTGCGTCTTCAAATTATTCACTAAGTATTAACTCTCCTTTTGAAAAATTAATAAATTGGCTTTTCCCTTGGGCTCAGAAGGAAGAGCAAATCTCAAATTCAAATGGTGTTTTAGTTTATGTTGGGGGTTATCCTTTAGGGTTTACGCTTGAATGTGAAGGTGTTGTTATTGTTGGCACAAGTGATGTTTTAACTCAAACAGGGGCTGTTAACCCAACAGCACAAAGCAACATTTTGGCAGGTGATGTTTTGACAAAAATTGAAAATGAAACTGTTTATGGTGCACAAATGATTGAGGAACTGATTAACAATGAAGGCAGTGCAGGCAAAAGCCTTACCGTTGAAATTAACAGAAACGGAATGGTTTTCACAACAACAATTAACCCCGCTCTTGATGTTGCAACTGGCAAATTCAAACTTGGCTTATGGATAAGAGACAACGCCGCTGGGGTTGGAACACTTTCATATGTAAGGCAAGATAATAACAGGTTTGGAGCCTTAGGACACCCAGTTTGTGATATTGACACAGGTGCAATTTTACCAATTGATAAAGGTTCAATTTATGCCTGCAACATTATTGGGGTTTCAAAAGGTGAAAGGGGAAAACCAGGAGAACTTAGAGGCTTGTTTTTAAAGGGCGGTGAAAAAATTGGTTCACTTGATAACAACACAAATTACGGCGTTTTTGGCGTTATGGAACAAAATTTAAACCCCAACACAACCCCAATTTTAACAGCATCAAGAGATGAAACTAAAATTGGTGATGCCCAAATTAGATGCACAGTTGACGGAACCGAACCACAATATTATGACATTGAGATAATAAAAATTAATAAATCAAATTCAAAAGACCAAAAAAACATGGTTATAAGAATAACTGATGAAGACTTGCTTAACACCACTGGTGGAATAGTGCAGGGCATGAGCGGTAGCCCAATAATTCAAAACAACAAACTTATAGGTGTTGTTACTCATGTGTTTGTAAGCGATCCAACAAAAGGCTTTGGAACCTTTATTGATAACATGATAAATTCTTAGTTTAAAAGTGATTTTTAACCATAAATTTACATTTTTGAATATTTTTGAACAAAATTATTCAAAAATGTTGCGTTGGCAAAAATATTGTGCTACAATTCTTGTATATAAAGGTTTAGGTAAAATATAATGGAACTTTCAATTGTTGGTTACAGCCACAGATTTCAAATTAGTGAAAAGCAAGAAAAAATTATTCACAACGCAAATTTTAAAATAGTTGCAATGGTTTCAACAGTGGGCGATTTATTAAACGCTGTTATTGATGATAACCCAAGTGTTGTTGTTATTGATTTAGCAATGAACCCCAGCGATGTTTTTCTTGATAACATTATTGAAACAATTTACAATAACTTTAATAAGAACATTGTTGTAATTACCGAAGATTTAAAAGATATTTACAAGAATTATTATTGTGTTGATTGTCTTTACTGGAAGGTTGGAGTTGTTAGAATTTTAAATAAAATTGGCAAGAAAAAACTTTGCATTGAAAACAATGTTCACACTCTTAACATAAGCAATGCAATTGCAACCCAATTGGTTGAAAATAATTTTTCAGCATCTCATCTTGGCTATCATTACTTAGCAAAGGCAATTGAAATTTGTTATGAAAGGAACGGATTTATTAAAAATTTAACAACTGAAATTTACAGCGTTGTTGCAAAAACTTTTAACACTAACTATAAAAATGTTGAAAGAAACATAAGGCACGCAATTAAATGTGCTGTAAACATCAGCAAAGACACACATTCAAAAAATTATGAATACACAAAAAGGTTAACAACCTGCACCAACAGAAAACTTATTTTTTCATTCGCAAATTCAATTTTAATAAAAAGCAGAAGTAATTGCATTAATTAAATTTGTGAAATTTTCATATAATTTAATATGAATAAATATTTTATTGGAGTATTTTCCGTTTTTTTATTGTTATTTTTGGCTATGTTTAGTTATCCGGTAAGGGCTGATTTGCCTTTGCAAGGAAGAGTTGTGGCAATTGACTGTGGACACGGTGGAATGGACCCGGGGTCTTTATATAATGATATTTATGAAAAAGATATTACTTTATCTATTGGAAAATATTTAGAAAAATACTTA
>CAJKVX010000045.1 GCA_905203455.1 uncultured Eubacteriales bacterium | reverse complement strand
TCAACATCAGTGGAATATATTTACTTAACACAAGTCTAAAAAATTAAGTACTTAATTATTGCGCAACCCAACACAAAAGGCTAGGCTTGATTTTTAATTTCCTTATTCTTTTCTTGATTTTTTGCAAGAATATACCACAAAATGGTGGCAATTTGAAGCGGAATTCCAATTAAAAAGATTAACCACAAATCAAGTTTAAACACGCCAATGTAAATGGTGGCTAAAGTTGACCAAATTATAAGTGAAATTAACAAAAATGTTACCCATTTTTTGCCCCAAATGCAATTTAAAATCAACCCAACAATTAAACTTACGGGCACAGCAACAATAAAAGAGAACCACGCCATTTTAACATCAAGCAAGGCAAGAGTAACAAATGTTATTGTTGCAATTAACCACACACAAAGGCAAGCAAGCAGTGTTATTATTGTTTTTGATAAACTTATGTGTTTTGTTAACCTTATTTTATTGTTTTGCTGTGGGGTTATAAGAGTGTCAACCTTAACTTCAAAAATATCTGCCAGTTTTTTTAAAATGTAAATATCAGGAACAGACTCTCCCCTTTCCCACTTTGAAACGGCTTTATCAGAATAATTAAGTTTTTGGGCAAGTTCGGCTTGCGTTAGCCCAAATTTTTTTCTAAGCAATGCAATATTATTTGCAATAATGCCATTTAATTCTTCCATAATTTTATTATACCCTTATTTAACCATTAAATCAAACAAAATAATGTCTAATTTTACAATTCTACTGTAAGTAGAGTGCTTTAATTTGCAATTCTACTACTTAAATTTTAAGAGTAGTGAAAATTTCAGCACAGTAGGTAGTGAAATTTAAACTTGGTGTATATAATAATTTTTGTAAAATATAAATAAAGGGAGAAAACATGAAAATAGCAATTTCGGCAGAATCAACAATTGACATGCCAAAAGAATTACTTAATAAATATGATATTCACACTGTGCCTTTTACGGTTATTTTAGGGCAAACCGAAGCACTTGACGGAACAATTGAAAACTCAAAAATCTTTGAGTTTGTAAAACAAAATAACATTTTGCCAAAAACAAGTGCCGTTAACAAGTTTCAATATGAAGAGCACTTTACCAAACTTAAACAAAATTATGATGCCATTATTCACATTTCACTTTCAAGCGAATTCAGCAGTGCTTTTAGCAACGCGTGTGAAGTGGCAAACGCAATGGAAAATGTTTTTGTAATTGATTCAAGGTCGCTTTCAACAGGCATTGCCCTGCTTGCAATCAAGGCAAGAACTCTTGCAAATGAAAACAAAACTTGCCCTGAAATTGTAAGCACTCTTGAAAAATTAACAAGCAAATTGCAAGTAAGTTTTGTGATTGACAAACTTGACTATCTTTACAAAGGTGGCAGATGTTCTGGCCTTGCGGTTTTTGGGGCAAACCTGCTTTCACTTAAACCTCAAATTGTTGTAGATGATGGAAAAATGCGCGTTGGCAAAAAATATATCGGCAAACTTGAAAAAATTATCCCAAAATATTGCGAAGATTGTCTTTCAGCGTATTCTGGCTTTGACCTTTCAGTTGCCTTTGTAACTTACACAACCGCAACCGAAAACATGATAAATTCAGCAGTCAATGCCCTTAAAAGCAGGGGTTTTGAAAATATTTACATAACAACAGCAGGCGGAACAATAACAAGCCACTGCGGGCCAAACACCATGGGAATTTTGTTTATAACAAAGTAATAAACTTAAAGTATAAAAAGGAGAATATAATGAAAATAGCAATAACCAGTGAATCAACAATTGACATTCCAAAAGAACTTCTTGATAAATATGACATTAAAACCACGCCGTTTACAATTTGTTTTGGCGAAGAGACAAAACTTGACGGCACCTTTAATCAAGACGAAATTTTTGAATATTATGAAAAAACAAAAACACTGCCAAAAACAAGCGCAGTTAACGAGTTTCAGTTTAAAGAACTTTTTGAAAACTGCATAAACTGTGGTTATGAGGCAATTATTCACCTTTCAAGTTCAAGTGGTGTTAGTTGTGCCTATGAAAATGCAGTAAAAGCCAGCGAAAATTTTAATAATGTTTACATAATTGACACTCAAACTCTTTGCACGGGCATTGCCCTGCTTGCAATTTATGCCAGAAACTTGGCAAACGCCGGCACTGCACCGGCTGAAATAGTAAAAAAAGTTGAGCAAAGGAAGAAAACAGTTCAACTTAGTTTTATTGTTGAAAATGTATATTACCTTTATAAGGGTGGCAGATGTTCAATTTTGCAAATGCTTGGGGCAAATTTACTTAAAATTAAGCCAGAAATTATCATGAAAAACGGCAAAGCCACCAGCAACCATAAATATCGCGGGCCAATGCAAAGATGCCTTAATAATTACATTGATGATGTGTTTGCTGACCACCCAAACATTGACCTTTCTTACGCTTTTGTTTCTTACACAAAATATAACGAGGAACTTGTTAACCTTGCAAAACAAAGGCTAAAAGAAAAAGGATTTAAAACAATTTACACAGCAAGGGCAAACTCAACAATTTGCACCCACTGTGGTGACACTGCAATTGGCATTCTTTACCTTGAAAATGAACAATAAGAACATTTAAATTTTTGATGCATATAATCTTGCTTATGCTCTTATTAAAGTTTAAATAAAATATCTTTACATAACCTTTAAAAAACATAAGTTTTAAATTTATAAAATAGGTTTTCATAAAAACTAATAAAAAAATAAAAAGCCTTTTCGGCCTTTTATTTTTTTCATTACCTATTTTCTTTTACTTTTTGCTTTGTCTGCGCCAAGCAAACCACAAATTCCTGCAAGAATTGGGAAAATGCAAGCAAGATAGAACCCAGCAGTAGCAGTGAACCCATAAAGTGTCACACTTTCAACCACAAGAGCGTTAGTTATTATAAAAATAATACCAGAAATAGCAACAACAATTCCTGCAACTAACATAATGATTGACAGAAATTTTTTAAGTGCAGCAGTCTTTTCAGGTTTTGTTACTTTTGCAAGGTCAAGAACATAAAGAATTAGGTATGCGACGCCTGCAACCAAGGCAACAATTACTGCAATTTGAATAAGCACTGTCCAAAAAACTGGAAAATCCTTTTGAAACGCTTCATATGCTGTTACGGTGTTTGACCAATCATTGAACATGCTAAGAGCATCTCCAACCGTATCAGCCATATCATCGCCAACATACCTAATCCAGTTGCCAATGCACATAGGAACAATTATAAGCAATGAAAAAATGCTTGTAAGAGCCCCAAAAATTATCCCTTTAGTTTTCATAAAAATCCTCCTTTAATAAATTATGACACAAAGCAAAACCTTGTGTCAAACCAAACAATAAAACAATTTTAAATTTCAAAATTTTAACTTTCTTCGTCTTCACAAAATATATAACTAGTGCCCTATTATTGCTTTCAAAAGCAAAGCCATATATTAATTTTTGTTGCCATAACTATTAATTTTTAAATTAGTTTAAATATCAATTTCATCAAGCGGAGTTTTGCCTTCAACCAAAAAGGCATCATCATCTCTGTTGCTTATTTTTTCAATGGGTGCTTTAACATAAATAGCCTCACCAGTTGCAAGAACATTCCCCTGACAATCAACAATTTTTGCACTGCCAGTAAACCCTCTGCTGTTGTTTGAATTCATTGTTGCAATGCATTTAAGGTCAGCGTCATAAGGCACAGGCTTTCTGTATTTTATTGTAAGGGTGCTGGTAACAGCAAAAGTGTTAGGTTCTTTAATCCACAACAATCTTCCAACTGTTTCATCAATAAGGCTTGCAATCATTCCACCATGAGTTCTGTTAGGATAACTTTGATGCTGTGGTTTAAACCTTGCCAAAGCCACAACGCTTCCATCTTCCATTTCATAAAAATTGGCATGTAAGCCAAGTTCATTGTTTTCACCGCAAACAAGGCAATCTGTGCTGTTAGTTTGTTGTTTTAAAACTTTCATAATCTCCCCCAAAAAAAATTAATTTATTAGATAAATTGCCCAGATATTATACCAAATTCTAAATCTTATTAAACATTAAAGTCAACTATTGTTTCTTTTTTGAACAAAATTTTAATCTTTTTGACAAAAATTTGTCACAACCCTATTGACAAACCTTACCTTTAATGTTAAAATCAATGCGTAATTGAGTTGGAGTTACTTAATTACTGAAAAAAGGAATTAAATCCTATAAAGGCTATTAAGAACTTTTCCCACTCTTAATATGCTAAAAACTCATTTTGTTTTATCCAGCAAAAAGCCTTGGCAAATGCCAAGGTTTTTTGCTTGTTTAAAACTATTAATATTTTTAATTATATTATAAATTTGACTGGTCTTGGCTTGCAATAATTGTAACATCAAACTGAAAGTCTTTGCCTGCAAATTCTGATTCATTAACAGACTCATCAACAGGCCAAACCCAATTAATTTCAACAGTTTCACTTTGGGTTGACATATTTTCAACATTCAGCGGAATTTGCCCCGAAATTTGAGTTTCACCTATTTCAATTTCCTGATAATCACTTTGCCCACTTGTGCCAACAAAAAACATAATGTTAGGATACTCTGTTGCCGCATCATGAAAATCAATGCTTAAAGTGTAAACAACATCAACCTCACAACTTGTGCAATCAATAAGAAAAGTTAATGTTCCACTGCTTCCAGGGGCAACTGTTCCCTCTGCAACATTTTCATTTTCATCAGCGGTGTCAGCAAGGTTAACAATGAATGACTGCGTTGAAAACGCCTCATAATTATTCACTTTAACCCACCACTTTGCACCTCTGTTTGTGCTGTCAGATGAAATTACAGATGAAAACCTTGCGGCAGAAATTGTAACGGTTGCAAAAAGAACAGCAACAACCAAAGTTGCAAGAATACACATATTAAGCACTTTGTTTTTTGTTCTTTTTGTTTTCACTTTCCCTTCCTAAACGCTATTTAAATTTTAGCATTTTTAATTTAGTTTTGTCTACCCAATGCAGTTTAAATTAAAAACTTACTTTATTTTAGTCGTTATGTTTTTAACCGCTGTTTTTGTTACTTTATTTTTGCCTAATTTCATAGGCATTTTTTAATTTTTCTTTTGAACACTAATCTTCTTTTTCTGCCCTGTTTTTTTATTTGTTTTGTTTGCTTGCCCCACTTTTAATGGTTTCTTCTTAACATCACCTTTTTCACTGCTAATTGCAGGAACAACATTTTTTTCACTTTCAGTTAAAGCATTGCCTGTCACGACATTTTCTGTTGCAATCAAGCCTTGTGTTTGCTCTCTTGTGTTTTTCATGTCAAAATTTTGTGCTGCCTGCTGGTCTTTTGTTTGCTCGCCATTGTTTTTTACGCTAGAAATTTCTTTCTTGTCTTGACTATCAGCACTTTCTGCTACTTGCCGATTTTGTTCTCCTTCGCTTTCATTTTTAGTGCTAGCACTTTCTGTTGCTTGCCAGTTTTGTTCTCCTTCGCTTGCGTCTTTTGCATTGGCATTTTCCATTTCTTTCTGCTCTTCTCTGCTAACATTTTCTTTCACGCTTGCGTCTTCGCCTGCAACTATCCCGCTTTGCTCTGCTTCTTTTTTCTCAATTTGCTTTTTCAATTTCCGTTTTTCAACGCTTTCACTAATGGCGTTAATTATGTAAGGCAATTCAATAATTAAAAACCCAATTGCAATTAAAATTAATATGCCCCAAATTGATTGGAAAAACCTTACAACATTTCCAAACCCCGAAAGAGTTAAAATCACCTTTCCAACAATGTCATTGTTTGTTAAAAACTGTGGGTCCTCACTGCCGGTGTAGTCCCCCGCGGTGGCATAAGTTCCATCTTCCCTTACCTCAACAACACGATGGGTAACAACCACCCCTACGCTATCAACAAAAGTAACAATATCTCCAACCTTATAATTGCCAGATTTAAAAATAATAATAATGTCACCAATTTCAAGGGTAGGATACATGCTGTTACCAATCACTTCAACGTTTGCAAACCCCAAAAAAGTTGGAACTTGCTCATTCTTAACCCTCATTTTGTAAATGCAAACCACATTGCCAATAACAATAAGCACCAAAATTGCCAAAATTATCCACTTGATAACATTGCCAATAATAACTAAAACATTGCTTGCCTTGCTTTTTGCGGGCTTTAATTCACTAACTTGCTCTATTTCTAATTGCTCAGTGTTCATTATTTTCCTTCATTAAACAAATTCAGCCGTAACTGTAATTTCAATGTTATAAGTGTTTTGTTGTTGCCCGTTAATGGTGTCATCTTCATCACTTAAATTAGGGTCCCACCACCATTCAAGCACAAACACCTGCGTTGCCCCCGCAAGCAACTGAATGCCACGGGTTGTAAGGTTATCAATGCTAACCCATGTTGTTGCCCCACCAATAAGATATCTTGTTTGGTCAGACAATCTGTATCTAAGTGAAAAGTTATGTTCATTATCTTCCCTAAATGAAATTGCAAATGAAATTGCATGAGTGTTTTCATTTCTAACAACAAATGCATAACTGCCTGTATCCCCTGGGGCAATAAACTCAGCAGTGTTGTATTGATTACTTCTAAAAATATCAATATGCGTATTTTGCTTCCAACTTTGATTGTCCGCCTGGCTGTAAACACCTAAAACTGGTGCATTTTTTAAATAATCATCTTCACTGTTATCTTTCAAAATTGTGCTTAAAATAACACTTGTAACCGCCGTTATTATCAAAGTTGCAACCAAAATAGGCACAACAATTGCCACTGTTTTATTGCTTTTAATTGTTCCAACATAAGTTGTCGGAGCTGCCTCGGTTTTGTATTTAGAGGTTTCCTTGCGATAGATATTTTTTTTGTTATCAATTGTTGCAATAACGGTGCCACGGTCAACAATTTCGTTTTTGTTGAAGCCAGAGGCCTCGTTTTTGGTAATAATTCTTCCCCAAAGCCTGCCGTTTAAATCATAAATTTTGGTTCCGCTAACAGTTCCAATAATTTTATTTTCAGCGTCAAAGATACGCTTACGCCCAAACCCAAGCCTAGGTTTATCAATAAGCGGTGCTCCCGTAAGTGAATTTTTAAATTTGTTTTTATCCATTTTATCCTATCTTAGTTAGTATTATCTTAGCGTGATAAATTTATAAATTAAAAACGGCAACCAAAATCAAAAGCATATTCTTTGCCTGATACAATGATAACACATTAAATTCCCCAAACGCAAACAAATTTCGACTTAATAATGTGTTTATAAATAATATATAAATGAATTTATAATTCATCTGGCAAAACCACAATGCACAACCTGCCCCGCCATTTTATACACAAGTGCGAAATCTAGATGTTTCGACTTCGCCTTTGGCTCCGCTCACCATGACAAACCCATTCGACTCCCGTTGGTCACTCAGAATGACAGACCCTTCGGCTGGCTCAGGGTGACAGGGGGTAATGGTTTAAATGGCTGTGCTCAGGGTGACAATGGC
>CAJKVX010000044.1 GCA_905203455.1 uncultured Eubacteriales bacterium | reverse complement strand
CCGGATAAAGCAGGATATATGCAGTTAAAATAAGAATGGCAAAGCATATAAATTTCTTTTTCATAGTAAAATATATACAATAAATTTTTATTTTATGAAAAGAGAAAGTTTATGAGGTTTGTTATTAATTTTAGTTATTACAAACAAGATTATTTGTTTTTTGATGCGGTTTTAAACTTAAAGCCAAATTTTAATTATGTGCTTTTTGGTGCAATTGGCTCAGGAAAAACCACACTGTTTGAAATTTTGTGCGGGCTTCAAAAAGATTGGCAGGGAACAATTGATGGCATTTTTTGCAAAGATTACAAAAGTGATGTTAGGTTTTCTTTTTTGCCGTCAAGCCCTGTTCTTTTTGAAAACAAAAGTGTTTTGTTTAACTTAAACTATGCTTGCAAAGTTACAATAATGGCAAAGCCTTACGAGGTGGCGGTTGATGAATGCCTTTTAAAGTTTGGGTTAGAAGGTGTTAAAAACATTAAAGTAAAAAAGTTAGACTATGTTACAAAGCAAAAAGTTGCATTTGCAAGAAGTTATTTAAAAAAGCCACAAGTTGTTTTGATTGATGATTTGTTTTTAGATGTTAAAAGTCAAGATGAAATTAACCAGTTGAGTTCGTTAATTAGCCAAGTTTGTGAAGACAAAACCAAAACTGTTATCATTGCCTCAACTGGATTTGTTAGACCTGAATGGAACACAAGTTCTTATTTTGTTTTAAAAGACAAGAAAATTTTTGAAGAACAAAGCCTTAAAGAAGTTATGCAAAGGCACAAAGAAATTGATGTTAAAAACAAAATTAATTTGCAAGTTTAACCATAAAAGGATAAAATTTTTGAATATTATTAAATTTTTCAGTTAATTTTGCAAATTTTGGTAAAACTTGAAAGATAAGCACAAGTGGGGCAAAAACTATTTTTTAATTTGTTTTTGTTTAACTTAGACATGGAATTTACATAAAACTTAAAACTATGCTTGTTTTTTGGTTGTGTGTTTGGTAAAATAAATTTATAGGTGTGAAAATGGAAGCTAACAGTGAAGTTTTAAAAATACTTAATGAAGAGTTTGGTGATAGGAAATCTCATGCGTTTTTGGTTTTGATTGATAACTTAACTGCCGAACAAAAAAATAATGTTTATAACAAAACCATGTCTTCGGCATTTTTGAAACTTATGGGTGAAGTTGAATTGGTTAAAACCGCGCTTGATTTTTTAAAGAACAACTTAAATGTTAGCAAAAGCAGCAGAGACGCTTTTTTGCACCGCAACACATTGTTTTACAGGCTTGAAAAAATTCATAAATTAACAGGGCTTAACTTAAAAGAATTTGAAGATGCTTTCACATTTAAACTTTTAATGGGAATTTATTATGAAAAAACAAAGGGAAATAAATAAAAAAATTATCGAAGAACTTAATGATGAATACAAAAACGCTGAATGTGAATTAAATTTTAATAGCGATTTTGAACTTTTGGTTGCCGTTATTCTTTCGGCACAATGCACTGACAAACGAGTAAACAGTGTTACTCAAAAGTTGTTTAAACTTTACAACACCCCTTATGATTTTGCAAAAATTAGGCAAAGTGAACTTGAAGAGTTGATTAAACCTTGCGGGTTTTACCACAACAAGGCAAAAAGCATAATAAGTGCTTCAAAAGATATTGTTGAACGCTTCAATGGGGTTGTGCCAAACAACAAGGAAGATTTAAAAAGCCTTGCTGGGGTTGGTGAGAAAACGGCAAATGTTGTGCTTTCAACTGCGTTTAAGGTTCCTGCTATTGCGGTTGACACTCATGTGTTCAGAGTTTCACGAAGGTTGGGGCTTTCTGATGGAAAAGATGTTTTTGCTGTTCAAAAGCAACTGGAAAATGAAATTGATAAAGATAAATGGAGTTCAAGTCATTATGCACTGGTGCTTCATGGAAGATATGTTTGCAAGGCAAGAAAACCTGATTGTAATAATTGCAAGTTAAAGGTTTTATGTGCTTATTTTAATAGCACCTTAAAACCAAAAGAAATTAAAAGTGAAAGTTAAATAGTTTACTTTGTTATGGTTTATTTTTAAAATTCAGCCTTAAAATTAAAAAAAAAGGAAAAATTTATGTTTTTAGACAGAGTTAAAATTTTTATTAAAGCGGGGGAAGGCGGAAATGGAAAAACCTCTTTCCATACCGAAAAATTTGTTAGAAAGGGTGGCCCTGATGGCGGAGACGGTGGAAATGGGGGCAACATTGTTTTTGTTGCAGACAGTGCCCTTGATAGCCTTGTTGATTTCAGGTTCACAAAACATTTTAGGGCCCAAAATGGTGAAAACGGAGGGTCAGCAAACTGCAAAGGAAAGAATGGTAAAGATTTGATAATTAAAGTTCCGCTTGGAACTGTTATTATTGATGACGAAACAAAAAGAATTATAGCCGACATGACTGAAAATGGGCAAACTAAAATTGTGCTTTATGGCGGGCTTGGCGGAAAGGGTAACGCAAGGTTTAAAACAAGCAGAAGGCAAGCGCCTGCCTTTTCACAAACAGGGCAAAAAACAGAAGAAAAATCTGTTTGGCTTGAACTTAAAACCATTGCTGATGTTGGGCTTGTTGGCTTTCCAAATGTTGGCAAGAGCACAATACTTTCAAAACTTACAAGTGCCAAACCAAAAATTGCGAATTATCATTTCACAACACTTTCACCTAACATTGGTGTTGTTATGGCTAAAAATAAGCGATTTGTTATTGCTGACATTCCGGGACTTATTGAAGGTGCAAGCGAGGGTGTTGGGCTTGGGCATTATTTTTTAAGGCATGTTGAAAGAACAAGGCTTTTGCTTCATTGTGTTGATATTTCAGGAAGTGAGGGTAGAGACCCGTACAATGACTTTAAAGTTATAAATAACGAACTTAAAAAATATGGCGAAACAGTTTCAAAGATTCCGCAGATTATTGTGCTTAATAAATGCGATGCGGTTATGGAAAAAGGTCAGATTGAAGAGTTCAAAAAGAAAATTTCAAGGCTTAAAGCAAAATATAAAGTTGTTGAAATTTCAGCAGTAACGGGGTATAACCTTGAAGAGTTGGTTAATGTTATTTGTGAGGAACTTGATAATCTTCCGCCTAAAAAACCAATTGAATTTGAGCCGTTTGAATACACAAGGCCTGACCCTAATAAATATGAAATTGTTAGAGATGATGACGGAGCATTTGTGTTAATTGGTGGGTTTATTGATGAACTTATAAGAAATGTTGTTTTAAGTGACCCAACAAGTTTTGCGTATTTTCAAAAAGTGCTTAAAGACAAGGGCATTATAAAAGAACTTAAAAAACGCGGAGCAAATGAACACAGCACAATAAGAATTGCTGATTTTGATTTTGAGTTTGTTGAATAAAAGTTTTTTAATCTTAAAATAAAATTTAAACGAATGCTTTTGTAACTTTAAGGTGGTGAGTCTTAAAACTTTTAAAGAACGGCAGTATTGACAAAATTTCAATTTAATGCTAAACTTTCACCGAAATTGAGGAGAAAGTTATGAACATTGATAGAAAAATATGGTATTCATTTGAAGGAAGATACATTTTAAGGGAAAAAGATATTTTTGATTACACAATTCTTTGCTTGCATAAACTTGGGGTCAACAAGTTTATGCTTGAAGATTTATATGTTTCATTTAAGAATGTGTGTGATAAATATAACAATGATAAGTTTGTGACTGATTATGTTCCTGAAATGAATTATAAAGGTGAACTGTGCAACCTTGATTTAGTTACATATCTTGAGTTTTATAACAAACAAAGAAGAAATTATTATGAAATGATAAAATCAAAAGATTTCAGCAGGTTTGAAACCCACAGAAGCAAAGAAAGAGCCATTGAAGAGATGTTTGAATGTGGGTTTGGAATTTACGACCCTAAAACTCATGAAGTGGTTAGTGTGTTTGGCAAGTTGTTTTCAAGTGACAGGGCAGATTATTTAATTGAACACTTTGATGAAGGTCTTGAAGAAATTTTTGATGAAGTTGCACAGGGAATAATGCAAAATAAAAATTTAAGGGAAGAGAGTGAAGTTAATGCTTACAAGTAAACAAAGAGCAAACATTAGAAAAGTTGCAAACGCACTTGATGCTGAGGTGCAAATTGGGCAAAATGGAATAACTGAAAATTTGTTAAAGCAAATTAACATGGCCCTTGACAGCCACGAACTTGTTAAAATTAGCATTCTTGCAAACAGTGATGTTAACGCAAAGGCAATTATTAATGACCTTGCAAAAACACTAAATGCAGAACCAATTCAAGCAATTGGCAACAAAATTGTGCTATACAGATTTTCAAGAAAAGCAAAAAATCATATTGAATTTTAATTGCTTGACAAAAGATTACACTAAGTTATAATTATATTAAAACTGAACAAAAGCTGTGATGGTGATTTATTAGGGTTTTATAATCAATTAGAGATGGCAAATCGTGGCTGAAAGTTTGCCTTGCACTTATAAAATCTGAATTTCTAAACCTGAGCTGCTTATAGAAATATAAGCCGGACACAACCGTTAAATGGCAATAAGGCACTTTGTGTGAATTTAGGTGGTACCACGCGAAAAATGCGTCCTAATTAATAGGGCGCATTTTCTTATTTAAAAGGAGAAAAAAATGAAAGATAAAATTAAGCAAATTAAAGAAAGGTTTGACCTTGAACTGAAAGATGTTAAAAATTCAAATGAACTTGAAAGTTTAAGGGTTGCATTTTTGGGTAAGAAAGGCGAGGTTAGTCTTTTGTTTGAAGAGTTTAGAAGTGTTCCTGCAAGTGAAAAAAAGGAACTAGGTAAACTTATAAATGAACTTAAAAATGATTGTGAATCTCAAATTTTGGCAAAAAAACAACAGTTGATTGATAAAGCAAATGAGCAGGAAATTGAAAATGCCAAACCAATTGACTTTACCCTTCCTGCAAAAACAAACACTGGTTCGCTTCACCCAAGAACAATAATTTTAAAAGAACTTGAAGATGTTTTTGTTAGCATGGGTTTTGTTGTTGAAGATGGTTTTGAGGTTGAAACTGAATACAACAATTTTGATGCAGTAAATGTGCCTGCAAACCACCCAGCAAGAGATATGCAAGACACTTTTTGGCTTGATAATGGGCAGGTTTTAAAAACCCACACAAGTGCGGCACAAAACAGAATTTTGAAAAAATATGGTCCGCATTGCAGGGCAATTTTTCCAGGCAGATGTTTTAGAAATGAAAGTTTAGATGCGGGGCATGAAAACACATTTTTCCAAATGGAAGGAATTGTTGTTGACAAAGTTGTAAGCGTTGCTAACCTTATTTACTTTATGAAGCAAATGTTAAAAGGTGTTTTTAAAAAAGATGTTAATGTTAGGTTAAGACCTGGGTTTTTCCCATTCACAGAGCCATCTTTTGAACTTGATGCTTCTTGCACATTCTGTGGTGGTAAGGGGTGTGCTTCATGTGGAGGAAGTGGCTGGATTGAACTTTGCCCATGCGGAATGATTCACCCTAATGTTTTAAAAAATGCAGGCATTGACCCTGAAAGTTATTCAGGTTTTGCGTTTGGTTTGGGGCTTGATAGGTTGGTTATGCTTAAAAGCGGGTTAAATGATATTAGGCACCTAAACGCAGGAAATATTAATTTACTAAAACAATTTGGGATAAAGTTATAAGGAGAAAAGCATGAAAATTTCACTTAATTGGATTAAAGATTTTGTTAACCTTGATGGTGTTACTGTTGAAGATATTGATAAAAACATCAATCAAATGTGTGCTGAAATTGAAAACATTGAAATTAAAGGTAAAGACACGCAGGGCGTTGTTTTTGGTAAAATTTTAAAAATTGAAAATCATCCAGAATCAACCAAACTTCATGTGCTTAGTGTTGATGTTGGAAGCGAAGTTTTGCAAATTGTTTGCGGAGCACCTAATGTTAGGGAAGGAATGGTAACCTGTGTTGCAAAGGTGGGTGGCAAAGTTTGTGGGCACAAAATTGGTGTTGCAAAACTTGCAGGTGTTTTAAGTTATGGAATGTGTTGCAGTGAAGAAGAACTTGGAATTGGAAGCGACAATTCAGGCATTTGCGACATTGACTTTAAAGTTAAACTTGGGCAAGACATTAAAGAGGTTTTGCCGATTGATGATGTAGTTCTAGAAATTGATAACAAAACCTTAACAAACCGTCCTGACCTTTGGGGGCACTATGGTTTTGCAAGAGAGTTCAGTGCAATTTTTAAAAGAAAATTAAAGCCACTTGAAATGCTTGACCTTAATAAATTTGAAGGGCTTGAAAATGTGAAAATTAAAGTTGAAACGGATAAGTGTTTAAGATATAGCGCAATGAGTGTTGAAAATGTAACAGTTAAAACTTCACCTCTTGCAATGAAAATAAGGCTTAACTATGCAGGCATGAGAGACATTAATTTGCTTGCAGACATAACCAATTACATTATGCTTGAACTTGGGCAACCAATGCACGCGTTTGACAACAGAAAGGTTTCAAGCATTATTGTTTCAACTGCCAAGGCGGGGGATAAAATTTTAACTCTTGAAAATGAAGAGCATGAAGTGCCTGAGGGCTCAGTTGTTATTTGTGATGGGCACAAAACTACTGTTGCAATTGCTGGGGTTAAAGGCGGATTGAAATCTTCAATAAGTGACAAAACAGATAGTGTTTTGTTTGAGTCTGCAACCTTTGATGCCAGCAGCATAAGAAAAACAAGCAGAACAATTGGGCTTATAACTGACGCAAGTTTAAGGTATGAAAAATCTCTTGACCCTGAACTTACAAAAATTGCTCTTGCAAGAATAATTTTTTTGCTTAGCAAAATTGACAAAAACATTATTGTAACTTCTTGTTTTAGTGATTGTTATAAAGTAAAACTTCCTAAAATTGAAATAGATGTTACAAAAGATTTTATTAGTAAAAGAATTGGGGCTATTGTTGCTGAAAGCAAAATTATTGAAATTTTAAACAGTCTTGGTTTTGTTTGCAAGAAAAAGAAAGATGTTATTCATTGTGTTGTGCCATCATTTAGGGCAACAAAAGACATAAGCATTAAAGAAGATTTGGTTGAAGAAGTTGCAAGAATGTTAAATTATCAAACAATTGATGAAAAATCTTTGATGTTTGAAGTTGCACCTGTTTTGCAAGAAACAGAGCATACTTTTGAATATGCCATGAAATTGCTGCTTGCAGAAAAATATGGTGCAAATGAGGTTCACAGTTACATTTGGCATTATGAAGATTTTTGCAAAGAGCATAAAATTGACTGCAAGCCAGTTTTAAAGTTGCTTGATTCAAAAAATGCAGGGCAAAGTGGAATTAGAACAATGATTGTTCCAACTCTGTTAAAGTTCGTAAGTGAAAATAAAGAAGAACAGGGTGGGGAAATTAAAATCTTTGAAATTGGAAGATGCGTTAGTTCCCTAAGTGAGCAAGGCCTTGCCGTTGAAGATAAGAATTTGGCTGTTGTTTTTGCAAGCCATTGTGACCAAGAGGCTTTGTTCTTTAATTTAAAAACTGCCATTGTTGATTTTGCAGAAAATTATTTAGGGGCAAATCTTGAATTTGAAAAGGCAACTGATATTCCTAATTTTATGCATAAAGTCAACACCTGCAATGTTTGCTTTAATGGTGAAGTTTTAGGTTATTTAGGGGTGGTTTCCCCAATAACCTCAAAAGTTATTGACAAAAAGTTAAACATTGTGGCTTGTGAAATTGATTTTAGAAAACTATGCAAAATAAAAGGATATCCTAAAAAAATAAAGGTGCCAAGCAAGTTGCAAAGCGTTCACCTTGATTTAAACTTCTTGGTTGACAAAAATAGAACATATGCTGAAATTTCAAAAATCCTTTCAAAAATAAGAAGCAAACTTTTGGTTGGTTACCACTTGGTGGAAGTTTTTGAAAGCGAAACATTAGGAAACAAAAAAAGTATGTTATTTAATTTTGAAATTAACGGCAAAGACCACACTCTTACTGGAAGTGAAATTGACACATTCATGAATGATGTTATTGCACTTATGGCTAAAAATAATTGCCCGTTAAGATAATATGGCCGTATAATTTCATTATAAAAAATCACAGCAAAAATCACTGTGGTTTTTTATTTTTTATAAAATAT
>CAJKVX010000043.1 GCA_905203455.1 uncultured Eubacteriales bacterium | reverse complement strand
AACACTAGAATTCAAGAACAGCAAAAAGAGAAAGAAGTTGAAATTGAAAAGCCAAAAGATGATGAACTTACTGACGAAGAAATTGATAGAATGATTAAAGAACTCGAAAGAAAGAAAAAGAGAAAAGAAAAAGATTTTGAGATGTAATGGCAACCTAAATTGAAATAAGTAAAGAATTATGATATAATATTCTTGTCGGGGGATATTATGAAAAAAGAAATAGTAAACAAATGTATTGATGTTTTAGAAGTTGCTGGTAAGACAGCTTTAAGTGTTATACCTGTTGGTGGTGCTTTGGTTACTGCAGTTTACGATGTTGTCAAGGGCAATATTTTGCAAAAAAGACAAGAAAAATGGAAAGATATGATTGAAAATAGATTGTCTAAACTTGAAACCACATTGGAAGATATTGGTGAAAATGAAGCATTTGCAACAATGCTAATAAAAACAACCGAACTTGCTATGAAAACTGCAAAGGAAGAAAAATTGGAATATTTGGCAAACGCATTGCTTTATTCTATTGACCACAGCATTGATGAAGATAAACTTATTATGTTTATGTCGTATGTTGAAAAATATTCTGTCGCACATATAAAAATATTAAACTTTTTTAATAATCCAGAGAAGTTTGATAATTTAAATGTTAATAGTTATGTGATGGGGTCGCCACTACAACCATTAAGCAAAGTCTATCCTGAGGTCGTGCCATTAAAAGATAAATGTATTAACGATTTATACAATGATGGTTTAATGACTACTCAAAGTATAAATGTAACAATGACAGTGCAAGGAATGCTTGCAAAAAGAACAACTGAATTGGGAGATGAGTTTTTAAGTTTTTTAAAACTTATTTAATTGACAGCAATTGACAGCAAATATACCCGTTTCATATAGTATTAGAACAATTTAGACCGATAGTTCAATATTTGGCTATCGGTCTATTTTTTTGTCTCTTTTTTGACAGCAATTGCTCCAAAAATTGACAGCAAATGTTTTTTTGAATGGAAATTTATAAAAATTTTTAGAAGATAAAAAACCTTTGAAAGTGCCTATTTATAAGGGTTTTTCAAAGGTTTATGATTGGAGCTGATGACGGGACTTGAACCCGTGACCTCTGCCTTACCAAGGCAGTGCTCTACCGGCTGAGCTACATCAGCACAGCTCCAAAATGGAGTAAATATTCAGTTGTAATTTTGATTAAAATTGCCGATTGCTTGTCTTACCAAGGCGGTGCTCTACCCCTGAGCCACATCAGCATTGTTGGGCTTGTGGTTGTTTTTTTGTTAGTGTGGTGTTTTTATTGTTTTAATAATTAGTATTTTTGTTTGTGGTAATAAATTTTTAGGTTGTTAGTTAGTGTTAAACATCGTTACTTTTACCAACTTTATTAGTTTTTATTAATTTTAGTCTTTATTAGTTACTATTGGTGATTTTTTATGAAATGTTATGGGTTGTTTGTTAATTTGTTTGTTCCCTCTAGGTTTAATGTTGGGGATAATTTTAAAGTGTTGTTAGGTGATTGCGGTTTTGTGATTTATGTTTGTTGCCGAGTGTTGAGTAAGTGGTTGGTTTTGCAATGGCTAATAGATATTATACATATTTTGGGGGCTTTGTAAAGTGGAAGAGGGGATAATCTTGCAATATTTTTTTAAATTTGTTTTGAAATTTTAATAGGTAATGATATATTGTGTGATGGGAGGACTAAAAATGGACGAAAGAATAACTATGCCACTTATTGGCGACAAAGCGCCTGCGTTTAAGGCTGTTACTACACAAGGGGAAATCAATTTCCCAAAAGATTATGAAGGGAAATGGGTTATTTTGTTTTCACACCCAGCAGATTTTACCCCTGTTTGCACAACTGAATTTATGACTTTTGGAAGCATGATGAATGAGTTTAAGGAAATTAACACTGAACTTGTTGGGCTTTCTGTTGACTCTCTTTATTCTCACATTGCATGGCTTAGAAAAATTCAAGAACTTGAATGGAAAGACAAAAAACATATTGAAGTTAAATTTCCATTAATTGAAGATATTAAAATGGAAGTTGCTTCACTTTACGGCATGATTCAACCAAGCCAAAGCACCACTCAGGCAGTAAGAGCAGTGTTTATTATTGACCCTAAGGGAATTATTAGAACAATTTTGTATTATCCAATTTCAACAGGAAGAAACTTTGCTGAAATTAAAAGAATTGTTCTTGCATTGCAAAAGGCTGATAGTGATAGTGTTGCCACTCCTGCTGACTGGCAACCTGGTGATGATGTTATTATTCCAACTGCGGGCTCTTGCGGTGTTGCAAAGCAAAGAATGGAAGATAAAAGCGAAGATAAATATTGCCTTGATTGGTTTATGTGCTTTAAAAGAGAAAAAGGCAAAAGGGTTAAATAACTTAAAAGGGGAAATTATGGAACTTAAATTTTACATTTGCCCAATTTGTGGCAACATTACAGTAAAGTTAAAAGACAGTGGGGTGCCACTTGTTTGCTGCGGCAAACCAATGGAAGTTTTGGTGGCAAACACAACCGAGGCTGCAAAAGAAAAGCATTTGCCTGTTGTTAGTGTTGAAAATGGAGTTGCCTTAGTTAAAGTTGGAAGCATTCCGCACCCACAAACTGCCGAACATTTTATTGAATTTATTGTGCTAAGCACAACTTCTGGGTTTAGGGTTTGTCACCTTAAACCTGATGGTAAGGCACCAAGTGCCACTTTTGCATTAAGTGCAGGCGAAAAAGTTACAGCAGCCTTTGCTTATTGCAATTTGCATTCACTTTGGAAAACTGAAGTTTAATTTAACTTTTAAGTTAATTTGAACAAAAAGTAAACAATGTTTAAAAACTAAATATTATGAATTTTTGCTAGACATATTTCGACATTATATTTTAAAATTAACGCCGTTATGACACGCATTTATTCATTTTGTTTAGTTTTTATTTTTTTAGTTTTTGCAAGTTTTGAAATTAAAGGATATTTAAATTATGGCTCTTTGGGCATGCCTCAAAATGGCAATAATACAAAACAGGAAATTATGGCGAATAATGAAGAGTTGCAAAGTGGTGACAACGAAAATTTAAATTTAGTTCCTAAAACTGAGGGTTTAGATGGAGACAAGAGTTTAAATTCAGTCCCTAAAACCGATGATTTAGATGCTAATGAAAATTTAGATGAGATTGATGATAATGCAAATGCTGACGCCGTTGACGAAAATGCAGATGTTGTTGATGAAAACGCATATGGAAACAAATTTAACGAAAAAACAAATGCAGACAATATTGACGAAAATGTAGATGATGACAATACTTGCGCAAATGCCGAAGATTTGAATAAAGTTGACCCTGAAAAAGGTGAAAATGTGCAGGGAAATGAAGGGGCAGAGGAAAATGAAGGAAAGCAATTTCAAAGTGAACTTGAAAATGCGAAAAACACTCTTTGCAATTTGTTAAATTCATTTTACACTAGCCTTTGCAAGTTTGATGAATTAAGTTATTTTTCGCTTTATTTTAAAGACGGCAAATTCAATGAAGGGTTGTTAACAACAACTGATGTTAGTTTGGTTAATAACTTGATAATTTTATCTAGGCAGGCAACAGAAATTGCACAAAATGTTATTACTAGCAATGAACTGGCATTTGGAGAACTTGCCTTAGATTTTGATTTATTGCTAATTAATGATTGTGATGCGAATTTATTTGATGCTTTTCAAAATGAACTTTATGTTGCTTGCCAAATACGAGAAAAGTTAAATGATGGCTCACTTTTAAAGTATCTATAAACTTAATAAAAAATGATAAAAAATAACCCTTGAAGATTTTAAAGCAAAGAAAATAAGGTTTGATGATTAAAGTGAATATTAACTTTAAAATTTTGAAACAAAGAAAAAGTAAGATTAGAAGATTAAAATAAATATTAATGAGATTAAAACTAAAAAGTGCCAAGGTTTGCCAAGGCACTTTTTACAACTCAAAAAGCAAATTGCAATATATTTTTTAAATTTTAGAACAAAAGAGTTATAAGGTAAAGAAGCGTGATGTGGGCAGGGTAAAAAATGTAAAACAGCCATTTTGGGCTGTGCTTTCCTTTTTGGCCGTTATAAAGGTAAATGAGAGGAAGAGATAAAAGGGCAAAAAGGTTAATGTAAGCGTCATAAGAGTTTTTGGGGTTTGCAAGAAAGAAAGGCAGGCAATAAAGAATTATAGCCACTGCAATGGCCACCCACATGATGGCCTTTTTGATGTTTGAATGATAGAAAATATAAAACAAAACAGGAAGAAAAACTCCATATAACCCATAAGAAATTGGGGCTTTTATTGCGTTTAAAACAACAACAATAAGGCTAACAGCAAACATTAAAATAACATAAACCACACTTAGGCTTGGGTCTTTTTTTATTAAGTCAACAATATAGCACATAACAAGTGATAAAATGAAGGTAAACAAAATGTTAAGGCTGAAAACACTTGAATTTAGTGCGAAATAATATGCGGGTTGGCTTATAAGGGCAAAAAGCAAAAGGGTTAAAAAATACCTTAATTTGTTTGATGTGTAAAACCAGCCTTCGGCAATAAAGAATGCAAAAATTGGAAAAGAAATTCTGCCAATGGTTCTAAACAGATAATAAAGCCAAGAAATGCCTAAACCTTGGTAAAATGAAAGCCCAAAAATTGCACCAATGTGGTCAATTAACATGGTGATAAGGGCAATATACTTTAAACTTGACCTGCTTAAAATTTTCGTCTGCATAATTTAATTTTAATTTCTGTGTTGTTTTAGTCAACAAAATTTATATTGTAAATTTAGTTTTTTGCGTGCATTAATGTGACTTAATTGATATTTTGAAGGCAAGAATAAGTGAATTTAAAATTATTCATTGCCTAAGGTTTTATGAAGTTTTTGTTAAGTTTAATGTAAAGTTAGGTTTAGTTTGTAATTATTGCAGTTGTTTTGCGGATGGGTTGTTTATGCTAAAAGGCGGGAATTGGTGTTGTTTTTGCGGGTGGTAATTAAATAATGAATGTAAAGGGCGTTAAGCAAAAGAAAAGGAATAAAAGGGTTTACATATAAAACAAGATAGTGTAAAATGAAGTATAATGAAAAATAAAACTGAAACTCAACAACTTAATAATTTTAAAGTTGAAGATTTGCTTCTAAGCGGTGAAGAAATTTTGTGGCAAGGAAAACCAAACAGAAAGGCTTACATAATGTCTTCAATTTTTAAAATGTTGCCCATTGCCTTAATTTGGTTAATTTTTGATGGCCTTTTTATTGGCATTATGATTTGGCAAGATATTTTTAGCAGTTTGCCAGTTTTTGTTACAGTTATTATTTGCCTATTTTTTGTTTTGCACCTGACCCCTGTTTGGGTGTATTTATCTAATATTATAACTGCAAGCAGAAGGCACAAAAACACAAGTTATCTGTTCACAAATGCAAGAATAATTATTGTTGATGGCTTTATTGGCCTTGATGTTCAAAATATTTATTACACAGAAATTACAGATGTTAATTTAACCGTTGGAATTATTGACAAAATGTTTAAAGTTGGAGATATTTCCTTGCATTTAAAAAGCGGGGGTGTAAGAGTTGTTTATGATGTTAGTGACCCATATGCACTTGTGTCAAAACTTCAAAAAATTGTGAATGACATTAAGGCTGATGTTTATTTTCCTAATGAATTAAGGCCACAAGAAAACAAAGGTTACCAAACTAAATATTCAGGAATTGATAGTAAACTTAAAAGTTCAAGCCTTGAAAAAGGCTCTAAAAGTTCAAACGCTGATAAAGAATAAAAATTAAACTTTAAGCAATAAGAAGGCTGCAAAAACAGCAAGTATTCAATATGCAAAGGCTGAGAATGGTTACAACAAAGAAAGTTCATGTGTGCCGCTAAGGTTGAGAATGGTTGCCACGCAGAAATTGCAAATGGACAACCAGTTAGGCTTAAATGTTGCGATGAAGGTTCTTTACATTGGAAGATTTAATTTTGCCTTCAAAATGTTTGCAACACAAAAACCATAAAGACATAAAAATTGAATGTAAAACTTAACATTAAAAAATACTATTAAATTTGAGTGCAAATTTGTGCTCAAACTTTTTTTGTTTTATCAATTTAAAAAATTTGAAAAAAGTGTTTAAAATATTTTGCAAGTTTAATTAAATGTGTTAATATTAATTTGTGCATAAGGTTAGCCTTTGTGCATTTTGTGAATTTAAATTTTATGAGTTTTAATTTGCCTAATTAAGCATAATTACAGCAAGTTATCCTAAAAATAACAAAAAGGGAGAATTGAATGGCAGAGTCTCAAAACAAAAAAGTTGAGTCAACAAAAACCGAGTCGCAAAAAGGGAAGGCAAGTGCTGCAAGCAAAAGTGCTGGGGCTAAAAGCACCACTAAAAAAAGCACAACAACTGCAAGCGCTTCTAAAAAATCTTCAAACAGTGCGGCAAAAACCAGTTCTTCTAAGGCTGCTAAAAATAAAGAAACAGAAAGCGTTAAAGCAGATGCTTCAAAAAATCTTGAAGCCGAAAACGTTAGCACTGTGCTTGCAAGCGAAGGCAATAAGGCAAATGAAGAAACTTTGAATAATGAAGTAGTTGTAAGCAAAAGCGCAACACAAGTAAATTCAAGTGAAAATGTAACAGCAGCAAACGAAAGTGAAAATAGCAATCAACAAGGTGAATCTTTAAAGCAGGAAAACAATAATCTTCCTGAAAATAAAGATAAAAATGAAACAGCAGTTGCGGGCGCAACAGTAAATGAAGTAAGCGAAACCCCAAGAAAGAAAACAACGGGTGAAATTGTTTCTTTTTGGGTAAGCATTGGGCTTTGCGTTTTAATGCTTCCATTGCTTCTTGTTAACCTTGTTCTGATTTTTAAATCAGTTATTTATCCTAATGATTTACCAAGCATTTTTGGCTATAAGCCACTTATTGTTATGAGTGACTCAATGTATCCTCAAATTAAAACTAATGACCTTATCTTTTCAAAAGTTGTTGAACCATCAACTCTAAAAGTGGGCGATGTTATAACCTTCCGTGAAGAGGGTGGCGGGGTTGTAACCCACAAAATTTTAGCAATTTTAGATGATAATGGCACGCCATATTTCCAAACAGGTGGTATTAATAACTATCAAAGAAATCCAGATGGCACACCATATTTAAATGAAAGTGGCAACAGAGTTATTGTTCCTGACACAGAGCCTGTTTATTATGATCAAGTTGAGGGGTTGTATGTAAGCAGAATGGCAGGGTTTGGTGGCTTTATTTACTGGATGCAAAGCACTTGGGGATTAATTGTTTGTATTGGCATTCCTTTAATTGCGTTTGTTGTTTACGGGTTTATTAGGTATAACGCAAGCCTTAAAGAGCAAAAACAAAATGCCGATTCAGCAACTAATGAACTTGAAGAGTTGCGTAAAAAACTTGCTCAAATGGAGGGCAACTCAACCGAGCCACAACCAAATAACACCAGCCAACCTTCAGAGGTTAAAAATAATCAAAACAGTTCAAAAGAAAGTGAGAACAAAACTGAAAGTTAGTTGGTTTCCGTGCAAAATTAACTCAATTAAAATTGCATAAAATTAAATTAATTTTGCACAAATTTCCCGCACATTGATAATTCTAATTTAAGTTGAAAACCGTTAAAAACACTGAAAATTCCATGTCATTTCGAGCCTTGTGGAGAAATAACACTGTCATTTCGAGAGAGCGGTAGCGAACCGAGAAATCTCTTTGTCATTTCGAACGCAAGTGAGAAATCTAGATGTTTCGACTTCGCCTTTGGCTTCGCTCAACATGACAGACCCATTCGACTCCCGTTGGTCGCTCAGAATGACAGACCCTTCGACTATGCTCAGGGTGACACAGTGAGTCATTTCGAGAGAGCGGCAGCGAACCGAGAAATCTCTTTGTCATTTCGAACGATAGTGAGAAATCTAGATGTTTCGGCTGGCTCAGGGTGACACAGTGAGTCATTTCGAGAGAGCGGCAGCGAACCGAGAAATCTAAAAATTTTTCGGCTGGCTCAGAACAACAAGCATCTGAATGCTTTAACCTTAAGGAAAATAAAATCTTTAAGTGTTAGGCTAAGGGAAAGTAAAGGGATTACAAAAATTGGAAAAAAAGTGTTTTTAAAACGCAATAAGGTTTAACAAAAACTAAGAATTAATTAATGAATTAACAAGATTTTTACATGCCGCCAAGAGCATGTGGAAATAT
>CAJKVX010000042.1 GCA_905203455.1 uncultured Eubacteriales bacterium | reverse complement strand
CGTCAAGGTGCGCATCGGAGAGTATTTGCTCACCGGCGTGGTCTTCGGCAGCACCCTGTTTACCATCGGAAGCAAACACCTGCTGGATATCACCGGCAGCAGCGTGATGCTCTTTGACCGGTCAAGCGGTCGGCGCATCACCTCCGGCACCCTGAAGCTGCTGTGATCCGGGGACTGTTATTCGATCTGGACGGAGTTCTGGTGAACACGAACCCCCTCCACGCCCGGGCGTGGCAGGAGCTTGCCGAGGAATTGGGAATTCCCCTCACTCCGGCAGACTACGAGGCCTTTCTGGGCATCAGCCGGGCACAGTGCCTGGAAATTCTGCTGAAAAAGGGAAACCGCTCCCTTTCGGAATCCGAAAAAGAGAGGCTGTGCACCCGGAAAAATGACCGCTACCGGGAGATGATCGGCACTTTGACCCCGGCGGCGCTGCTGCCGGGCGTGTCGGAATTCTTACGCGTTGCCCGGGCCGAGGGATACCGGACAGCTCTTGGCAGTGTCAGCAAAAATGCGGAGTTTATCCTGAAAAAGCTGGAAATTACGGCGTTTTTTGACGCCGTCATCGACGGCAGGAAAATTGTAAACGGCAAGCCCAACCCGGAGGTGTTCCTCAAAGGAGCGGAGGCTCTGGGACTCCCACCTGAGCAGTGCCTGGTTTTCGAGGACTCAGCCGCAGGTATCGAGGCCGCCCACCGGGGCGGAATGAAAGCCATCGGCATCGGAACGGCCCGGCAGCTCCCGTCGGCAGAGCTGACCATCCCAGGCTTCTCCGGCGTAATGCCGGACGCGCTTCTGGCGCAGTTGCTATAACACTTTTATAAGACTACGAAATAACAATGAAGAAGCATTCTCAACTATGGATGTTTACATGAAAAAAAGGTATGATTTAGTGCCTAACCTTGTTTCAACCGTTAAAGGGTACGCAAAACATGAAAAGGAAACTCTTGATGCGGTTATAAGTGCAAGAAACATGGCTCAGGCTGCAACAGGGCCTGAAGAAAAGGCAAAGGCAGAATCAGCCTTTCAAGGAACAATTAGAAACTTAATGGTTGTTGCCGAAAACTATCCTGAACTTAAAGCGAACACAAACTTTATGGATTTGCAAAGTCAACTTAAAACTCTTGAAAGCGAAATTGCAAGCAGCAGAAAGTATTACAACGCTTGTGTTAAAACTTATAACACAAAAAGAGAAGTGTTTCCTTCAAACCTTGTTGCAAAGTGGAAACATTTTGAGAAAGCACCTTTGTTTGAAATTGAAGATGCTCAGGAAAGAAAGGCGGTTAAGGTTGAATTTTAATGAAAATTAAAAATTTTGCTTTAAAGTTTTTATTATTGGTTATTGGGTTGGTAATGTGTGCCAGCCCATTTTTTGCAACAAAAACAAAGGACACAACTTTTGCCTATAATTATGACAGTGGAATTAACATTAACAGTGCTTTCATTAGCGTTAATGTGTGTGAAAATGGTGTTTTAAATGTTAGCCAAACCTTTGAGGTTGAATTTTTGCGAAGTGGGCTTAGCGAGGTTTTAATTTATGTTCCATATAAGGGTGTAATTTACCGTGAAGATGAGGGCAAGGTTGCAAAAACGCATTATCTTGCAACAATTTCAAATTATAGCCTTGAACTTGGTGAGGCGGGCAGTGAATATTTAAACTTTTATCATGATGAAGCAAACGCAAGTGAGTTTGTTACCTTTGGAATTAAAAGCCCAACAGGATATAGTTACGGAGAAACTAAAACTTTTACCCTTTATTATGATTATGACATGAAAAACAAAGGCACAGCCGAGTTTGATGAGGTTTATTTCAACCTGCTTGGATACAACAGTTCAATGCCAGTAAACAATGTTAGTTTTGAAATAACTTTTCCTAAAACTGTTGACTTTTCAACCTACACACCTGCAATTTATTACGGAGAGGCTGGGGCAACTAGTGAGTTTTTGGATTTTAGGGTTGAAGGGAACACAATAATCAGTAATAACCCAATTAGTCTTGAAGAATATCAGGCTTTAACTTTAAGGCAACTTCTTCCAAAGGGATATTTGGTTGTTGAGGGTGAAAGCGTGCTTTGGCCCGTTGTTGTTTTGATTGTTTGCGTTGTTCTTGCGGGGGTTATAATCGCCGTTAAGGTTATTTACAGGCAAAAAGGTGAAGTTGTTAGCCCTGTTGAATTCACTGCTCCCGAAGGGGTTTCGCCAGACATTGCAGAGTTTTATGACAAACTTAAAGTAACTGACAAAAGTGCAGGGGCAATAATAATTTATCTTGCCAATTTGGGGTATTTAAGCGTGGTTACAGACGAAAACAACGAGCCACAAAAACTTAGAAAACTTAAAGACCTTCCTGAAAATTTTGACCCTAAAATTAAAAGGCTGTTTGATGCCATGTTTAAAAATGCAGAGGTTGTAAATTCAAACAGTGAAAACAGTGTTAAAACAGATGCAAGTTTAAGTGATGCAAAAGAAAGTGTTGCATTAAACGGCAAAAAAGATGCAAAAGAAAACCCAGTTTCAAACGAAAATAGTTATGCTCAAATAAGCATTGAAAGTTTGAATAATGTTGATTTTTATAGTGCGTTTAACGCGTTAAAGTCATCTGTTGCAGTAACGCATGGGGAAAGACTTTATGTTGAAAAAAGCAAAAATGCAATAAACATTGTGTCATTTTTAATTCCTGTTGCGTTTGCGTTGATGTTTTTGGGAATTTTGATTGCAAGCATTTCAAGGCTGGGGTTTGTTGCAAGTTTTGTTTATTCTTTAATTATTCCGCTTGTTATATCAGTTGTTGCCGTGTTGGTTTCAAAAAAATATAACAAATTGTTAGTTAATATTTTGTGCATTGTGCTGGTTATGTTTTTTGTTATTATTGTTTATGTTAACAACATAAGTTTGCTTGACCCATATTACTTAATGGTTATTGGTGCGGGCATTGTGCTTGCAACAATGCTGTTTAACGCAAAACCTCAGTTTAGCGAAAGTGCGGCAAAAACAAGGGGAAGTGTTTTAGGGCTTAAAAACTACATTAACCTTGCCGAGAAAGACAGGCTTGAACTTTTGGTTAAAGACAACCCTAACTATTATTTTGATATTCTTCCTTATGCCTATGTTCTTGATGTTAGCGATGTTTGGATGGAAAAGTTTAAAGACATTAAAATTCCAAGCCCTGTTTGGCTTGAATCAAATGTTAATATTGATGTGTTTGATGTTATTATTCTTTCAGGGGTGTTTACAAGTTTAAATTCAAGCGTTTTAAGGTCAATCAAGTCACAGGCAATAACCCACGCAAATTCAAGAAGTTTTGCCCCAAGCGGAAGGTCAATTAGAATTGGCGGTGGCGGGTTCTCAGGCGGAGGATTTGCTGGCGGTGGTGGCGGTGGCGGCTCATTCGGCGCAAGATAGTTTTTATTTTGCCACTACTTCGCTTACTGCTTGCCTACCATCACAGCAAGTAAAAACAAATTGAAGTGAGCAGCCCTTATCTGGCCATTATTACACTTATTGACTTGCTAATCATTGTAATTATGTAATTATTAAAAAAGATTGAAATGATTTGAAATAAAACTAAAATGGTGTTATTGATTGTTTGTGCTGTTGGTTTAAATTTATATCTAGAAAACTTGAGAAATAAAAATCACAGGAATGTTGCCTGTGATTTTTTAATGATTAATTGTTTTTTAACTTGCAAGTTTTAAACTTTGTTTTTTTTAAATGTAGTTTTTGTTTAATTGCCACAAACAACCCTAGGGTTTTTGTTGATAAATCTGCATTTGCAACAAAATATCCATCTTTGTTTAAATCTGCAAGGTTTGCAAGTTTTAAACTTTGTTTTTTTAATGTAGTTTTTGTTTAATATTATATTGCGAAATTTATAAATTTAGGGTTAGTTGCTTTTAATGTTTTGGTGTTGGTGTTTTAAAGTTTGTTAACAACTTCCCACGCACGCCAAATAACTGTTCTTAGGTTTCCAACCCTTAATGCATCACCAACAATGTGAACATGCTTTGATGCCTTTGCAATAGGGGCAGGGTTATAGCCAACGGCAAGAATAACGCTTTGGGCTTTAAGGTTTGTTGTGTTTCCGTTTTTATCAACAATAACAACGCCATCTTCTGTTATTCGTTTCACTTGGCTTTCAAGATAAACCGGAGTTTTTGCAAACTTAAAATAATCTCTAAGGTAAGAAGAGTTTGCAAGGCAAATTCCACTTGCTGCAATTAAATCATTCTTGCTTTCAATTATAATTGGTTTTTTGCCCTTTAAAATTAAATCATAGGCAATTTCACAACCAGTAAGCCCACCGCCAATAATGGCAACAGTGTCAGCAACTGGGGTGCCGTTAAGATAGTCAATGGCGTCAATTGCGTGGTCAATGCCTTCAAGCCTAAGCCTTTTTGGTGTTGAACCCGTTGCAATAATAATTTCGTCAGCGTCAAGTGAAGAAATGTCTTTAATTTCGGTGTTAAACTTAATTTCAATGTTAAGTTTATTCATCTGCCTTTTATACCACTCAATAAGCATTTTGTCTTTTTCTTTAAAACTTGGGGCAGCAGCAGGAATGAACACACCTCCAAGCCTGTCTGTTTTTTCATAAATCACTGGTTTGTGCCCCCTAAGGGTTGCAACTCTTGCTGCTTCCATTCCGCCAATGCCACCACCAATAATTGCAATTGTTTTTGGTTTTTTGGCTGGGGTGAAATCATATTTTCCGCCGTCCATAGTGGTTGGGTTTAGTGCACAGCGAGCCATGTGCGCTGAATCTTCCATTGAAGCATCACACGCAACTCCCTTATAGTGCGCCATTGGAAAGCAAGCGTTGTGGCAACAAATGCAAGGCATAATGTCTTCAAGGTTATCTTCCTTTAATTTTGTAACCCAGTGTGGGTCAGTTAAAAATTGTCTTGCAACACCCATGCCATCAATGTTGCCCTTTTCAATTTCGTTTGCAGCAACAACTGGCTCCATTCTTCCTGCACAAACAACAGGAATACTGACAAATTTTTTAATGTGGCTAACATCTTTAAGGTTGCAGTTAAGAGGCATGTAAGCAGGTGGGTGAGCCCAATACCACGCGTCATAAGTTCCGTTGTCACAGTTAAGCATATCGTAACCCGCATCTTGCAGGTATTTTGCTGCTTTTTCGCTTTCTTCCATATCTCGCCCAATTTCAACAAATTCTTCACCAGGCACGGCACCAACGCAAAAATCTTTGGTTTTGCTGACAACTGAATATCTTAAACTAACAGGAAAATCTTTTCCGCATTCAGCCTTAATTGCTTTAACAATATCGGTTGCAAACCTGTATCTATTTTCAAAACTTCCGCCATATTCATCAGTTCGCTGGTTGGTATATTTCAAGGTAAATTGGTCAAGAAGATAGCCTTCATGCACTGCATGAATTTCAACACCGTCAACATCAGCCTCTTTTAAAAGTTTGGCGGTTTTTGCAAAGGCGTCAACCATTTGAGTAATTTCTTTTTTGGTTATCTGCCTGCAAGTGAACCCTTCAAGCCATCTTGAAGGAAGAGGGCTTGGTGAGGCGGTTAGCCTTTCAAGGTCAATAATAGGTTTAACAAGTTTTCTAATCACTTTGTTTTTTGCAATTTTTGCCAAAGAATTTGGAATGCTGAAACTTCTGCCAAACCCAGCGGTCAGTTGAACAAACAATTTTGCGCCAGTTTTATGAATTTCTTGCATATAAGGCTTTAATTTTTTGAATGCACCTTTTGCTTTGTAAAGCCAGCCGTTGCCAATAAGGTTTCTAAGTGGGGCAATGCCAGGAATAATAAGCCCAACATCATGCCTTGCAAGGTCAAGAAAGAAATCTGCTGCGTCTTTATCAAAATGATGTGGTTCCATCCAACCAAAAAGGCTTGTTCCACCCATTGGGCAAAGCACAATTCGGTTTTTAATTTCCACATTCCCAATTTTCCATGGGGTGAAAAGTGGCTCATATCTTTTATCCATTGTTTTTCTCCTTTAAATTAATTAGTTAATTTAATTTAAGCAAATTGAAAACTAATTGTCAAACGAATAAGAAAAATAAGAAGAAGTCGCACCATCTTTTAAAATTGCGTTTTAATTAAAAGGGCAAATTAAAACACAGTGATTAATTTTAAGTTTTGTAAAATAAAATAATTCAAAATGTGTCACACAATTTGAAAATGGCATTTTTTGTGTGGTATAATAGTAACATATGGTAACAATTTGCAGAATTTAGTTAATTAGTGTGTGCAAGTAAACAAATTTTGAAAAAAAACTGCAAATCTTAACAAAAATTACTTAAATTTTAAGTAATTTTTTTAATTTTTAAAGGAGATTGTGTTGTGGATATAACAGATTTTTTACAAAATGTAACTTTTGAAATGTTTTTTCTTGCAGTTATTGTTGTGTGTTTAACAACCTTTATTAAAATACCAATAAAAAACAATACCCACACCTTAAATGAAGACAAAAGAAAGGCAATTAACAGTGTTATTGTTTTAATTCCAATTGTTTTGTCTTTTGTTTTATCAATTCTTTACTGTGGAATATTTGAAAATGTTTGGTTTACACTTAGTTGTTTTAAGTTTGCAATAAATGTTTGGGCATTATCATTTATTCTTTATTCATTTGGTGAAAGAACAACAATCATTTCAAACGGAATAATAAAAAAAGAATAAATTTATTAAAAAAAGAGCAAATTTTGCCCTTTTTATGTTAAAAAATGCAGTTTTTATTGTTTTAGGTTATAGAATGCTTTTATCCCTAGAAACTTTGCATTGCCCTTTAATTCTTCTTCAATTCTAAGCAGTTGGTTGTATTTTGCAACCCTGTCTGTTCTTGAAGGGGCGCCAGTTTTAATTTGCCCAGCATTTGTTGCAACAGCAAGGTCTGCAATTGTTACATCTTCTGTTTCGCCACTTCGGTGTGAAATAATGGCGGTGTAGCCATTTTCTTTTGCAAGATTAATTGCCTGCAAAGTTTCAGTTAACGTTCCAATTTGGTTAACTTTAATTAAAACAGAATTGGCCATTTTGTTTTCAATTCCCATTTCAATTCGTCTTTTGTTTGTAACAAAAAGGTCGTCACCAACAAGTTGAACACGATTACCAAGTTTTTGTGTAAGTTTTTTCCACCCGTCATAGTCTTCTTCGCCAAGGCCATCTTCAAGAGAAATTATAGGGTATTTATTGCAAAGGTCAACCCAAAAATCAATCATTTGTTCTTGCGTTAACTCTTTTTTGCTTTTCCAGAAATAATAACAATTATCATGCCCTAATTTTTTTGCCTCTTCCTTCATTTCGGTTGCAGCGGCATCAATTGCAATTTTAAATTGGTTTGTTGTGTTGTAGCCAGCCTTATCTATTGCTTCAATAATAATTTCAATTGCCTCTTCGTCACTTTTAAGGTTTGGGGCAAAGCCACCTTCGTCACCAACGGTGGTGCTGTAACCTTTTTGTTTAAGCACGCTTTTTAAGGCATAAAACACTTCACAACACCATCTAAGCCCTTCACTAAAACTTTTTGCGCCAACAGGCATAATCATAAATTCTTGAATGTTAACGCTGTTATCTGCGTGCTTTCCGCCATTCAAAATGTTCATCATTGGAAGAGGCAGGGTGGTTGCATCTTTTTGGTTTAAATATTTATATAAAGGCAACCCTAACGCATTGCTAACAGCCTTTGCACACGCAAGAGATACCCCCAAAATTGCATTAGCCCCAAGGTTGGTTTTGTTTTTCGTGCCATCAAGTTTAATAAGCAAGTTGTCAATATATTCTTGGTTTGTTGGGTTTTTGCCAACAAGTGCATTTTTAATTATGTTGCAGACATTGCTAACAGCCTTATAAACAGATTTTCCGCCGTAAATATTGCTGTTTCCATCTCTTAACTCACAGGCTTCAAAACTGCCAGTCGACGCCCCCGAAGGCACAGATGCTCTTCCCAAAAATTTATTGTTTAACACAACATCAACTTCAATGGTTGGGTTGCCACGACTATCTAAAATTTGACGCCCAACAACATCAGTAATAATTAAATTATCCATACTTTTCCCCCTAATAATATTATAAAGTTAATTATATAAGAATTTTCTGCATTTGCAAACTAAAAATTACAATAGATTAAATAAATGGTTTTAAAACCCCATATCAACAGGCATTAGTAACAAGGAGAAAACTTAAAAAACAATCATCTTTAATATTAACCCAACGCACGAATATTTCGTTTTTTATATAGTTAATTTT
>CAJKVX010000041.1 GCA_905203455.1 uncultured Eubacteriales bacterium | reverse complement strand
GCAGTAGGATAAAAATGTTTTGAATTCATTCTCTTTTATTGAAACAACTGCATGTACTTATTACCCTTTTGATGGAGAAGATATAAATGCAAATGATTGGGAAGTAGTTGATTTTTTGGATTATGACCCGTATGATGACTTTCGATAATTATCCTGCTGGTGCGTTTAATGATCCTAGTGCACCATATAATGAGCCTTTGGAATCTGAAGCTACCCTAAATTTTGAGCTTAACGTGAAAGGTAAATTCTATCCTACGTATTATGATAGGGAAGAACTAGATAGAAAAACTAAGAAGTTTAGAGAAGATTTGGAAAATCTCTTAGCTAGGTATGATATACCTTGTGAAGAAGAGTATTCTATTGATAACATTTTTGCGGAGGTCTGGTGATATATTTGGTAAGTTCTAATAAGTCTTTATTCGGTTCTGAAAGATACGAAGAAGCAAAATTCGATGAGGCAATGGATATACTATTGCCTCTTCATAATACACAGTTAGATACTGAAACTATGGGGTTAGATTGTCATACAAAAAACCTGTTAACCGTTCAACTGGGATGTACGAAAGATCAGGTTGTAATTGATTGGCTAACCCTTTCTGATAGTAATAGAAAACATCTAAAGGAATATCTAGAATCAAATAGGTTGTTTATAGGTCATAATATAGGGTTTGATTTAACCTTCTTATATAAACAGAATATATGGCCAAGGAACATCTACGATACTATGATTGCTGAGCAATTAATATATCTTGGATATCCTAGAGCATTAACCCCGGAGGTTCATAGTCTTATCGAATCTGATTTTTATGAACCAGTCTATAATGATAAGGGGGTTTTAACTAGTTTTGAGCTAAGTTACGCCTTACAGGCTGTAGCTAAGAGAAGAACTGGAATAAATATTGACAAGTCTATAAGAGGTAAGATTATAAATGAAGGACTTACCGAAGATGTTGTAGTTTATGCTGCAGGAGATGTAGAACATTTAGAAAACATAAGGGATGCACAGTTAAAGGAATTAGATAACCAGAAATTGACCAAGGCCTGCGAATTTGAATGTGAAGCGACCAAATTTGTAGCTTACGCTAAATATTGCGGAATCCATCTTAATGCCGAGAGATGGAAAAATAAAATGAAAAAAGATCTTATAAAACTAAAAGAAGCAGAAAAAGAATTGAATGAGTGGGTGGTAAGATGGGACAAAGACAATCCCCACAGTGGATGGGATATTAAGTACCCAGAGATGGATTCTTGCAACGCTTCCGAGATAGAAGATGAGATAATAAAGCTCACAAAAGAAAAATATATTAGATCTCCTCAAGATGACCTAAGTATTACAAATGGAAGTAAGTTTAGGGCATATAAGAAACGTATAGCTAACAAATTCACTAAGGTAGATACACAAGGAGATTTATTTGATGGATTTAACAAAGAACCTCAGTGTATAATAAATTGGGGCAGTTCCAAGCAGGTTATTCCATTGTTTGAAGAACTAGGGATAAATGTAGATTCTTTCGATAAGAAGACTAAGAAGAAAAAGAAATCAATAGAAGAAAAACAAATAGCTCCTCAGAAAGATAAATTTCCTATTATTCCTATATTTCTAAAATATCAGGCAGCCGCAAAGGTTGTTTCCACCTATGGAGAAAATTGGCTTAAGGCCATAAATGAGAATACTGGCAGAGTACATATTGAACTTCATAGTATAGGAACTGATACCAGTAGAATGAGCAGTGGGGGTGGAGTTTACAAACTGAACCTTCAATTGGAGGCGCAATAGTGTGAACTATTGTGGAAAATTGTGTGAATTGCTGAAAGCCTAGAACACAAGTCGTGAGACTAATTGTATGGTAATCAGCAGCTAAGTACTAATAGTAATGTTAGTAAAAGTTCAGAGACTAGGCAAATTCAAAAGAGATGCCCACGAGCGCACAATATCTGTTATGTGTAAAATTTTGAACAGGAACATTTTGTTCCTCGATCTATCATCCTTATATTAGTATAAATTAAAATATATAAATATATGGATAAAACTAACTTTTCTCTAGAAGAAATTAAATCTGACTGTTCGGAATTAGAATTAAAAATTCTTGAAATGTATTTAAACACCATTTACTTTGGAAATGGTTGTTATGGCATTGAAGATGCGTCACAGTTTTATTTCAACAAACACGCAAGCATGCTAACTTTAAACGAAAGCGCCTTGCTTGTTGCAATAATTAATGCCCCATCGGTATATAACCCAATAACTAATTATGATAAAGCCATTGAAAGAAAAAATTTAGTGCTAAAAAATATGTTAGAAGATGGCAAAATTTCACAAGACGAATATGACGCAAATGTTAACAGTGGCATAAAAATTTACGAAGGAACAACAACAAATTGTTACGGTCAAGCAGTAATTGAAGAAGTGTGTGACATTTTAGGGGTAAGTGAAAATAATTTAATAAACATGAACTTAAAAATTTATACCTACCTTGATGACAGTTTGCAAAACAAAATTAAAGAACAAATTGCTTCAAAAAGTTACACCCCACAAACTGATGGAAAAACCCCAACCCTTTCTTCAATTGTGATAGACAACAAAACAGGAGGAATTGTTGCCTTTGCAACAAACGGAAGGCAAAACCCTAACACAATTTACAGCCAACCGGGCTCAGCAATTAAACCGCTTTTGGTTTATGCCCCAGCAATTGAATACGGAGTTATTTCCCCTGCAACAAAAATTCTTGATGAGCCAATTAACATTAATGGTTACAGTCCACAAAATGCTGGCAAAACTTACCATGGATATGTTTCTGCAAGAACTGCCTTACAAAATTCATTAAACATTCCAGCAGTTAAAGTTCTTAGTTACACAGGAATTGAAAAATCAATCAACTTTGCAAAAAAACTTGGCATAGAGTTTGAAAGCACAGATAAAAACTTTGCTATTGCCCTTGGCGGTTTTTCAAAAGGAACAAACATAACAAAACTTGCAAATGCCTACATGACATTTGCACAAAACGGCATATACAGCCCAGCAAAATTTGTTTCAAGAATTGAAAACGGAAATGGCGAAACCATTTATTCTCACAACAAACAGACTACACAAGTAATGAAAGATTCAACAGCATACCTAATTACAGACATGCTGATTGACACAACCAAACACGGAACGGCAAGCAGGCTTTCAGATTTCAATTTTGAAATAGCCTCAAAAACAGGCACTGTTGGAAAGGTGAACTCAACAGACAACACTGACGCTTGGAGTGTTTCATACACCTCTCGCCACACAATGGTAACCCACATAAACACTAACGAAAGCGTAAAAAGTATGCCTTCAAGTGTTAATGGCTCAACTTACCCAACCTTTTTTAACAAAGGCATTATTTCTTACCTTTATAATTCATCAAAGCCAGAGAATTTCAGGCAACCTTCAAGCGTTGTTTCAAAAGATATTGACTTAATTTCATACCAAAACAACATTGTTGAACTTGCAGGTAATAATCTTGAAGAGAGATTCCGCAAAACTGAATATTTTGATGTGGCCAACCTTCCAAAAACAAGTTCAAGAGAAAGCCTGAAAACACCTGAAATTTCTGTTTATATGTTTGATAATGAATTTCCGCTTATTAAATTCAATTCTCAAAAGAATGCAACCTATACCCTGCTAAGAGATAATGGTGGCGGGTTTGTAAACCTTTCAAACTTTACAGGCACTGGTGATGCAATTGAATTTAAAGACAGCCAGGTAAAAGAGAATAATGTTTACACCTATAAGTTAAAGGCTGTGTTAGATGAAGATGAAGACACTTCAAATGAAATGAAAATTTTTTATAAAAACAGTTAAATCACTATTGTTTCTAAGGTTTTAAGTGCATTTTCAATTAACTTTTCACAGTCAAGTTTGCTCTCTTCATAAACCACATTGTTTAGTTTTGGTTTTATAATTGGGTTTGGTGGCAAAAATACTGTGCAACAATCTTCATACGGCTCAATTGATGTTTCAAACGTGTTAATTTTATTTGCAAGTGCAATTGTCTCATTTTTATCAAAAGCAATTAGCGGGCGCATAACCACAATGTCTTTCAAAACACTTTCAACAGCAGTTATACTTTCAATGGTTTGACTTGCAACCTGTCCCAAACTTTCACCAGTTATAAGCATGTCAAGCCCTTTTTGCTTGGCAATAATTTCAGCAATTTTGAACATAAACCTTCTTAAAAGAGTTATCATGTAATTCTGTTTGCAATGTTTGTGAATTGCCTGTTGAATCTCAGTAACCGAAACAATGCTTACCTCAATTTGACCTGTATACTTTGAAATTTGCTTGGCAAGAGTTAAAACCTTTTCTTTTGCCTGTGGGCTTGTGTAAGGAAAACTGTGAAAATGTAATGCGTAAACTTTAACTCCTCTTTTTGCCATTAAATAACCTGCAACAGGGCTGTCAATTCCACCTGAAAGCAATAAAAGCCCCTTACCTGATGAGCCAACTGGCATTCCACCCATGCCATAGATTACTTTGTTGTAAACATAGGTAAAGCCGTTTTCCCTGATATCAACATAAATTTTATGTTGCGGGTTTATAACATCAACACTAAGGTTTTTATTAGTTTTTAAACATTCAGCCCCAAGTTTTCTTGAGACCTCCATTGAAGTCATACAGAAGGTTTTGTCTGCCCTGTTTGTTTCAATTTTAAAAGTGCCGTCTAAATCTTTTGAAAAACCTTTAACAATGCTTTCAATGTTTTCATAATTTGAGTTTATTTCAATTGCTGGCGAAAATGAAAATATTCCCGAAACACATTGCAGCAAAGATAAAATGCTTTGCTCATCTTTTGGGTCATAGCCTCTTAAAACATATCTTCCAGAAATATGGTTTAGTTGTGCGTTAAACTGGCAAACTGTATGTTTAATATTGTCTGACAGAAGTTTTTCAAAAAAACCCCTGTTTTTACCTTTAAGGTGAATTTCTGCGTATCTTATTAAAATTATGTTATTCATTTTCTTTTCCTTTTTACATTTGTTATGCTTTAATTTCATCAATAACTTCTTTAATGGTTTTTGCTATAAAGCGAAAATCATATTTTTCATATGGCGAAAACGAAAACCTTATTGATGAATCAACTTGAGTTTTGCTTTTTCCCATGTTTTCAAGTACTCTGTTTCCACGCTTATGTGAAGAGCAAGCAGAGCCCGTTGCAACCAAAATATCTTTTTGTGCCAGTGCGTGCAACAGAACTTCACCCCTTACACCCTCAAAAGAAAGATTTAAAATGTAAGGGCTTGAATTATTTAAACTTCCATTTATTTCAAAATCAATGCCGTTTGCCTTCAACTCGCTAATAAGTGAATTTTTATCTTTTAAAACTTTTGTGTAATCACTTTCAAGAGTTTTAAGTTTTAAAACAATTGCTGTGTAAAACCCCGAAATATAGGCAAAGTTTTCGGTTCCTGAAATTAAGTCAAACTCTTGCCCACCACCTAAAATTAAAGGTTTCAAGGTTTTTGTGTTTTTTGCATAAAGTGCCCCAATGCCTTTTGGCCCGCAAATTTTATGAGCAGAGATTGTATAAAAATCAACATTAAGGTCAGTCAAATCAACCCTAATTTTCCCAAACGCCTGCACACCATCACAATGAATAAGGCAACTTGGGTTAACTTTTTTTGCAAAAGAGGCAATTTCTTTAATGTTATTAATTGCTCCTGTTTCATTGCTAACATGCAAAACAGAAACAAATTTCACATCTTGTGTCATTAAATTTTTAAACTTATTAAAATCAACTTCACCCGTTGCACAAAGAGGAATAAACTTAACACAAACGCCCAAGTTCTGCAAATTTTTAGCACATTCATAAACAGAAGAGTGTTCACCTGCCCCAACCAATATTGTTTGCTTTGTTTTGGGGTTAATTGAATTAAAAACCAGGTTATTAGCAGCAGTTGCGCTTGGCGTGAACACAATATTGCCTTTTGCATTTAAAACCTTTAAAATGTTTTCTCTTATAACGCCAACTTTCTTTTCAACCATTTTTGCCTGAGCATATTTTGCACTCATGTTTAAATAGTCATTATTAAGAGCATCTGAAATGGCATTTATAACCTCATAAAAAGGCTTTGTTGTGCTTGCATTATCTAAATTAATCATAACTTACCTCTTGTGCATTTTACCACACAACAATTAACTTTGGCAAGAGTAAATTACGGAACAAGATTTAACATTTCATTAAGAGTGTTAGATTTTAAATATGTATCAGGAATTTCACCAATAATAACGCTTTCACAAATCAAAACTTCGCTTGAAGTATTAACTTTTAAATGATTAAACGGCAAAATAACATTAATAATGCAAGACACATTTAAATAAATTTTGTGCTGAGTTTGGTTAATTCCCGCACTAACAAATCTGCTTTCAAACACACAACCAATATCTCCATACGGATAAATGTTGATGGGAATTTTGGGGCCAAGACCAGAAAAAATTGGAATACCCGTAAATGCACCAAGAGAAATGGTGATTGGGCTTTTTACCAGTTCATTAAGAGTTCGCATTGTAACCCTTCCAATAAGTTTACTTAACGAGTTAATTTGAATTGAGTTTGCTTGAATCATGCTTATTTTTCCAGTGCTGTCAGTCACAATGTGAATCAAATCGTCATAAGTTATGTTTTGGTTCATTGCTTCAGTAATGGCAGCATTCATTGCAGAATTTGCATAAACTGTTACTTGAGATTTACTTGTGTTTAGAAGAAGTGGAGTTACCAAAAATTTCATATAACAAAAAATAAATAAAAAACAAACAAAAAATATTGCTAAAACTTTAGCAAGTTTTCTTCGCCCTGCAAGGTTAATGCATTTAATTTTTGCTTTGCTTTTCACATTAAATTATATTATAAATTTAACTGAAAAATTCATGTTATATCCCTCTAAACATTCTTTTAAATAATGTTGAAATAAAACAGAGCAATAAAAATAAAAACGCAAAAATAGTTTTGAATTTGCGTTTTTATTGACATTTTTCATAATTTTAACTTTAAATTGCAAATTTAATTTTTCTTTGTTTTACTGTTTGTGCATAAGGCAACAAGGTAACTAAGCCCAATTGAAACAGCAATTCCTGCACTGGTTGCCATTAAACCTCCTGCAAGAGCACCAAATAAACCTTGGGTTTTTGCTCCGTTAATTGCACCTTTTGCAAGTGAATTTCCAAACCCGGTTATTGGAATGGTTGCCCCTGCACCAGCCCATTCAACAAGATAGTTGTAAATTCCAAAACCACCTAAAATTGCACCAATAAGCAAAAACAAAACCAAAATTCTTGCTGGAGTTATTTTTGTGGTGATTATAATAATTTCACCTATCATGCAAATTGCTCCACCAACTAACAAAACTTTTAAATACATAAGTAAACTTTCTGCCATTTCAAAATCTCCTAATTTTCAATTAAAACTAAGTGAGCAATCCCTGGGATGCTTTCGCCTTGCTGATTAGTTGTTGTGCTCATTAATGCACCCGTTGCAACAAGCAAAACCCTGTTAAACTCTTTTCGTTTCATTTTTTCATAGATATATGAATTAAAAACAGTTGCAGAGCACCCTGCACCGCTTCCACCTTGAAAGGTTTTTTGCTCTGCATTGTAAATGCAATGCCCACAATCCATGTAGTTAGCCCCTAATTTAATATCACTTTTTGAAAGCAAATCTCTTAAAATGTCTGAACCTAATTTCCCTAAATCTCCTGTTACAATAAGGTCATAATCTTCTGGTTTTGTATTTGTGTCTTTAAAAAATGAAAGCAAGGTTTCATATGCCGCAGGGGCCATTGCTGCACCCATGTTTGCAATGTCTTTAACGCCATAATCAGTAACTTTGCCAAAGGTTATTTTAGAAATTTTTGGGCCATTTCCACGAGTGCTTAAAATTGCACAGCCTGCACCCGTTACAGTCCACTGTGAATATGTTTGCCTTTGATTACCATATTCAAGAGGGTTTCTATATTGTCTTTCAGCAGCACTAAAATGACTGCCTGTAAGACACACAACGGTTTTTCCAACTCCACCACTCATCATTGCCGAAGCAACTGCAAAACTTTCAGCCATTGTCGAGCAAGCACCATACACCCCAACAAGAGGAATTTGAAAAGTTCTTGCTGTGTAATTAATGCTTACAAGTTGGTTTAAAATATCTCCACCAACTAAATAGTCAATGTCTGTTGATTTCATTTTTGCATGCTCCAAACACAAACTTAAAGCCTTTTCAAAAAACTTTCTTTCTGCCTTTTCAAAACTCTTTTCACCCATGGTGTCATCAACAGTGAAGTTTTTTAAATATTTACCAAATGGTCCATACGCCTCTTTTTCGCCAACAAAAGTTGCCGTTCCAACTATAACTGGTTTGTCTTCAAGTTCAAAGGTTTGGTCGCCTAATTTTTTATTCATATTCACTCCTAAATTTTGGTAATTTGAAAAATTGAATTTTAATCAAATTAATTAAATAAACCTA
>CAJKVX010000040.1 GCA_905203455.1 uncultured Eubacteriales bacterium | reverse complement strand
TTCAAATTCGTTTGCGACGTTAACGAGCTCCTGTAAGTTTTCTATTCTGGTCTGGTCTTCATCTGTCCCAGAGGCTGTAAGCTCGCGTAAGTAACCGCTTTTTTCAAGAATTAAACTTAAAAATTCCGGAAGTGAATATCTCGGCTCAGCTTCTTTGAGCTTATCAATCAATGTCATAAAGTCTTTTAGCTTAGTCGCCGTTCCTGATTTTATCGCTTCTATATCATCAACCTCGCGGATTGCTGCGAATAAGCTAATATCTTTTTTATCTGCGTATTCTTGTAAATGTTTAAGTGTTGTTTCTCCTATTGCACGCTTTGGAACATTAATAATTCTTCGCAAGGACTGCGAATCATCATTATTATAAATTAATTTATATTGCGGAGCATTTAAAAGAAGTTGAGGTTCTTGCCCCTCGCGAATATCAATTAACCCATTTTTAATGTCATGAGCAAATGTTGCCATGTCAACAATCACCAAAATAAACGCCATAACAGAAAGCACCAAAACAGCAAGCCCTGCAAGGCCAATGTTTGCGTTTAAAAATGCCTGCCCCACCGCACTGTAATCGTTATAAGTTTCAAACAAACAAAAAGCACCAACCACCATCAGTGCAACATAAACCACCAAACTGCAAATTAATTTATATTTTCCTTTTTTGTAAACTATTGGTGGTTTTTTTGACAACTTAAATTGAACTTCTGCTAGTTTTAGACAAAACAAGCCAAAAAACAAACAGCACAGCCCTATTATTCCCATAAGTTCAGTAAAGTTTGCAAGAACTCCAAAATATGCAAAATCATTAATCATGCCCTCAAAACTTATAAGAACAAACGCAACAATCAACCCCGCCCCTAAGGCAAGAGTTAAAATTGAAGAAATAACCAAAAGTGTTCGTGTTTTGTTTGTTTGCATAGATATTTAAATTTTAAACAATTATTTAATTTTTATACAAAAAAGAGTGCTGTTTTGCACTCTAATTCTATTATTTTTAATTTTAAAATTCATGTTAACTACACCAATAAATTTACATTTTAAAAATTTTATTGTTCGTTTGAATTTCTTTTACAAGTGAAAGCAAAGAATAAATATCTTCATAAAATGTGTAAAAAGTTTCAAAGCCAATCTTTTTAGTGTTTCTGTTAATTTTAAACAGATTTTTGTGTGGAAAGGCAATATACATTCTGCTTCCATCAAGCACAAGCAAAATTTGCCCCATTTTTTGTTTAAGTTTTAATAAATCAAGCATAAGTTCAGGAGTTAAAATATATCTTGCTTCAATTTGGTCGCTACACTTAACTTTGAATGCCTTATTAAACTTAATGTCTTCAAGTTTAACTTTTTCAAGGCTTTTAGTTGACCTGTAACTTGAGTTAATTGTTAGCGTTGCCTTAAATGTAAAAGGAAAATCAATAAACCCAAAAGCACCTGAATAAACAGTGGTTCTTGTGAATGTGTCTTTCTCTTCATCGCGGTCAATCCTAACGGCTTTAATGTCGCTAATATAAAAATTGGTGTTTGACTTTGTTCCATCATCTTTTGGAATGTTTATTGAAAGAAAGTCTTCCCCGCTGTATTCATCAATTCGTGAACTGCAAATTTGTGCATTTCTAAAAGTTTCATAATTAATAAAATATGTTTTATTATAACTAAAGTTTTTGTCTTTCAAAAGAAAATTAATAATTTGCTCTTTATAATTATTTTCAATGTTTATAAACACTGAGTTGATTTTTGCCCGCATTGCAATATAGACAACAATAGAAACCACACTAAGAAACATACAAATAAAAATATAGGTGCTGTAATTAAAGTTTGATGGCGTGTGCGTTCTGTTAAAACTTGTAAACATTACCACAATTAAAACAAGAGAGATTACAAGGCAAATCACAAACAAAGCCAAAAACAAATTGCTTAAAGTTTTAAGTTTGTTTGACCCATTGTTAAAACTTCCCATTTTTTCTTTATCTTCTTGAGATAAAATGCTGTTTACATAATTATTATATTCTTCCTTGCTTATCATTTTCAACTACCCCAAATTAACATTAACATTTAATCTTTCACCAGCATCAATTTTAAATAGTTCAAGTTTGCCAAACCCAAAAAGTTTAGCAATAATATTATTAGGCCAAACAGCAACAAGAGTGTTAAATTCAGCAACATTGCTGTCATAAAACCTTCTTGCAGCAACAATTTTATCTTCAACCAAAACCAGTTCTTCCATTAAACTTCTAAAAAGTGCATCTGCCTTTAAATCGGGATAATTTTCAGCAATGGCAATAATTTGCCTGATTTTTGGAACAAGTTTGTTTGCATACTCAATTTTTTCTTTTTCATCGGTGCTGTTTGCAGCCAAATTTCTCAACTTGGTTATTTCAGTTAGCACCTGCTTTTCATGGTTAGCATAACCCTTTACAGTTGAAACAAGATTAGGAATTAAGTCAAACCTTAATTTTAATTGAATGTCAATTAAAGACAAACTTTCTTCAACCTTGTTTTTATATTTAACCATTTTGTTATATTTTGAAATTATTGTAATTAACAAAACAAATGAAATTAAAAACAAAATCCCCGCAACCACTGCAAGTGTAACATTTAAACTGCCACTTCCGCCTGTGAAGGCATAAATTAAATATCCCCCGCTTGCAAGCAAAACCAAAACAAAAATAAAAATAATTAAACCCGCTAATTTCTTGTTACTTTTCATCATCGTCCTCCAAAAATTCATTTGAAATAATTTCAGCCTCTTTTTCGGGCAATGCCATTGCAACCCCACCAGTAACACTTATAACTTTTACTGCATCACCCTCTTTTAAAGGTGCAGGAGACTGCAACATAACAACAAAATTCTTTTTTCCAAAACTTGCAAGATAAAGCAAACTGCTTGCAACTTCTTTTTTAACAATACCAGTTTTATTAAGCGCATATTTTTTTAAGCGTTTATCTTTATTTTTAATAACTGCGTTAAGCGTTACCCTTCGTAAACTTAAAATTAGAACAAGGCTAACTGTAACAAAAACAATGGCCTGTGCCCACACTGGCAGGCTAAACAGTGCAAAAATTTCAGCAACCACTGCCCCAATGGCAAACCAACACAAAATAAATTCGCCCGTGCACAACTCTAAAATAAAAAACAGAGCCACCAAAACCAGCCAAACATAAATTGCCATTAACCTTTCCTCTCAAAAACATAGGTGTTGTTGTTATAATTAATTGTTATCACGTTATTTTCAATGTGTGCAAAAACAACATCTTGCCCTATTGTTAAATTTAAATTGGTATCTTCAATGCTAAAAGTTCCTTCATGTTCACCAAACAAGCCTGAGGTTGTAAATGTTTGGTCAGCATTAAGTTCAAAATATTCATTTCCAGCATTGCTAACCATTCCGCTTGAAGTTAAATCTTCAATATTTTGAGTTGAACCCAAAACATTTGTAATTGACACAAGTGTGTATTTCCCAGCAAACTTAGAATAGTCAACCGAACAAGCAACAAAAACTGGCATTAAACCAACGAAAATTATGCTCATTAATAAAAACTTAAACTTTTTCATAAAACCTCACTAAATTATAGCAAAATTAAAGATGTGTGACAAACAAAAAGTTACAATTTAAAACAAAAACTATTTAACTCTCATTAAATAGTTGTTTTTCACATAGTTATTTTTCATGCACACTTTGCTTTATTTCATCAATCATAGCGTTTTGCTTATATTCTTGATAAATGTTAAACGCAAAATCATCAAACTGACTTAAAACTTCTGCTCTTCTGCCAGCACATATTTCAAGTTTGTGATAAAGATAAAGCAAAGGTTCTCTATACTTTCCTGCCTTAACCTCTGGGTTTTTTGATTGTTTTAAAACATTTAACGCCACAGTTTCTGGCCTTCTTAAAACAAGCCCATTGCCCCACGCCTCATCAAAACAATTAATCATTGCGTTTGCAATGTATTCATCTTCTTCAACTTCTTCAAGTTTAATATGCCTGCTATCTTTATAATGATACTTTAAAATTTGATTCATCCTCATTTGTGCAGTAGATAAACTGTTTTCACAAACATAAATATAAACATTTTTTGTAATGTTTTGTTTCTTTACAATATCATATAGGTATTTATAATAAGCCACACAACCTCTCCTTCTCCCCTTTTATTATTACACATATTATAAAGGAAGCACCATAAATGTCAATATGCTTGTTATAATTTTAGATATTTATGGTTGCAATAGTTTAAAATTTATAAATTTAAATTTAAAAAGTTTGAAATTTTATTTATTCAATATTTTCAAGCATTGCTTTAAGTTTGCTTAAGCTGTCAGTTTTAACAACATCTGCGGGTTTTAAAACACTGCTACCTTTGCCAAGATTACAACTTTGACAAAGTGTTCTTAAATTGTCAATTTCAGTTCTTCCACCTTTTGAAATGGGAATAATGTGGTCAATGTGAAGAATTGCACCATCTTTTGCACTTCTGCCACAAATTTGGCACTTAAAATCATCTTTGCAAAAAATTTTATATCTCAGTGACATTGTCAGTTTTGCCCGTTCAACCTTGCTGTTATAAATTTTAGTTTCTTTTTGAATTAACCCACCCAAAACCAAAATAAAATTTTGTTTAAATTGATTATATGTAAATTTTTGTTCTTTTTGTAAATTGTTTTTGCCATTTGCACTAACAAACTTTATGTTAATGGTAACCAAAAAATCAAGTTTGGGGTTTAATTTCAAATTTTTCAGTAGCCTTTCTTCAACCTTTTTAAAATAAGGTTTATTTTCAACCTTTAAGTTTGTTTCAATTTTTGCAATTTCAGCATAGGAAAGATAATATTTATAATAACTTTTTAAGTTGTTTTCAACTTGGCAAATAAGATTGTGATAATAATCAACATCATGGGAAATAACTTTTTGCAAAAACAATCGAGGTGAAGTTTGGTCAAAACTTTTCTTATTATGAAAAACCTTTTCTAAAAACAAATCTTCTATAACAGTGCACCCAAATTCATTGTTTAAGGCAATAAGTTTTTTTATTTTTATGCTGTTTTCATTAACATACTTTTTTGTTTTAAGGCCGTGGTAATATAAAAAATATGCAACTAAAATAACAAAAAAAGTTATAAGCAAGATAACAAACTTTACTAATTCAGCATAATGCATTGTCTTCCCCTTTAGTAGTATCCATAAACAAAGTTAGTCGAAATTTGTCTTCTTTTCAATTAATTTGACACATTATGCCATTTAAAACATAAGTTTATTATGAACTTGAAATTTAACCTTTTTGCAAAATATAGAAACATAATAGAACCAATTAATTAGCCCAGATTTAAAACTAAAGTTAAAACCAAAATTAACCCTAATGCTAAATTTAGATTCGCAAAAATTAAAAGCCCTATAAATTAATCTTAAATTTGATAAAACTAAGCAATTAAACATTTAATCAAATTTAGCAAGAACTAATAAGTATAGAAATTAAATTGAAAACTAAAATAAAAAACTCTGAGAGTTTTCACAGAGTTTTTTAACCTTTACGATTTCTTTTTTGTGCGGCTTCCGATTTCTTTTTGCGTTTAACGCTTGGTTTAACATAGGCTTCTCTTTTCCTAATGTCGCCAATTATACCATCTTTTTGGCATTTACGCTTAAACCTTTTAATTGCACTTTCCAAGTTTTCGTTTTGACCAACAACAACGGTAGACATCTTATCACCCCACTTTTTTAAATTTCAACTAATGGTAACAAATAAAAAATGTTTTGTCAAGGCTATTTTTAATTTTATTTTGTTATTTTTATATAACTTTTTCAAACAATAAATTGCTTGTTTTATTTTACAAAATTTCTTTTAGCGGCAACTTATTTAAACTGGTATTTCAAATTTTGTTTATTAATAATTTTATCACCATCACTTCTAAAAAGTTCAACAAGTTAGTTAAAGATTAAAACTTTTAAGCAAGTTAAAATTTGCGAAAACTTCAACAAAGAAATTATTTGTCTAGCAAATTGCAATAAAGTTAAACTACTAAAAAAGAAAATTTGCATTTAAAGTAAATGTTTTATTACTGCAATTTTAACTTGTTTTGAATGGTTGAAAAATCAAGATTTTTGCTGTTTTTATTCCCTGCTGGGAAAATTTTAAAGTTGTCATTTTCCATTCTTGGAATTAAATGAATGTGCAAGTGAAAAACTGTTTGTTCTGCACTTTTGCCGTTAGAGTTTAAAATGTTAACGCCACTAAACCCGCACTCATTTACCAAATGATTACAAATTTTTTTGGTGGCATTCATAAGATGCCCGAGCATTGTTTTACTGCAATCAAAAACATTTTCATAATGCTTTTTAGGCACAACAAGAATATGCCCGTAGAAATCCCCTGAGTTATCAAGAAAAGCAAATGTAAACTTATCTTCATAAATTTTAAAACTTGGCAATTCGCCATTAACTATTTTGCAAAAAACACAATTTTCCATAAATCTTCTCCTTAATTGTGATTATACTTATTAAATTGATTATATCAAATAAATTCTTTTAGCAGGTTTAATTAATCTGAATATTTAAACAAATTTCTTAATTTTTAAAATAAAACTTTTTTCAAGTAATTTTTTTCGTTTAATTAACTTTCATCATTAACAATTTCAGCAAGTGCACCATCTTCATAAAAATCAACAAGTTTAACATTAACTATTGAATTTTGCATAAGTGGTTCTTTAGTTTTAATGTAACACTTTATGAAGTTTTTGGTGTGCCCTTCATAAAGCCCACTTGCAGATTTTTTGCCTTCAACCAAGCAATCAAAAACTGACCCAAGGCAACTGAAAATAAAATTCTCTTTCATTTTTAATTTAAGTTCTGTTAATTTTTTAACTCTTTCAGGAATGTTTGAAGCAACCGTTTTGAAGTTAAGCGCAACAGTGTTTCTTCTTGGTGAATATGGAAAAATGTGCATATCAGCAAACCTTGCCTTAACACAAGTTTTGTAAGTTTCTTCAAAATCAGCCTCACTTTCAGTTGGAAAGCCAACAATAACATCTGTTGTTATTCCAGCATGAGGGAAATATTTTCTTATTAGCGCAATTTTATTTAAAAATGTTGCAACAGTGTAATGCCTGTTCATAAACTTTAATGTTTCATCACAACCACTTTGCATGCTTAAATGAAAATGGTCACAAAAATTAGGAAGAGATTTTAAAAGTCTTAGAAAGTCTTCATCAATAACATTCACTTCAAGGCTTGAAAACCTGAACCTTACTGGCACATTTAAAAACAACTTTGCAACATCAGCAAGAGATTTTTTAGGTTGCAAATCTTGCCCATAAGCCGAAAGATTAATTCCCGTTAGAACAATTTCTTTTGTTTTTTTAGCCAAACTTTCAAGTTCATTTTTAACACTTTCAAGTTCCCTGCTTCTGCTTCTTCCACGAAGATAAGGAATAATACAATATGAACAAAAATTATTGCAACCGTCTTGAATTTTCATGTATGCCCTTGTGTGGCTTGGAAGAGGAAAATATCTGTCTTCATATTCACTGGTAATAGTTTGGCAAACCAATTGCTCACCACTGTACTTTTCAATTATAAGGTCGGCAATATCCATTTTTCTGCCAGTGCCATAAACCGCAACAACATTTTTAAACTTTAAAAAACTGTCTTTATTATTTTGTGCTGAACAGCCGCAAATATAAATTTTGGCATCAGGGTTAAGTTTTTTAACCTTTGCAATAAGCCCTCTTGATTTTCTTTCAGCTTCATTAGTAACAGCACAAGTGTTTAGCACATAAACATCAGCAACACACAAACCAAACTCAACCACCCGCCCTGCATCAACAAGTTTTTTTGCAATTGATTCACTTTCATATTGATTAACTTTACAGCCAAGACTTATGATTGCTACTTTCTGCATTTTTCTTCTCCTTTTGTAAAAATATTTGTAAATTTTAAAAATTATGTATTATTTTTGCAAGTTTTCAAGCATTTGAATTATTATTCCACTTGCAACAATTGAACAGGTTTCAGCCCTTAAAATTCTTTTTCCTAGTGACACTGTTATAACATTTTTGCTTTCAAGAAACTCCACTTCATCATCACTAAACCCGCCCTCAGGACCAACAATTAGGGCAACATTTTTTACATTGTGTTTTGCAAGCCGCTGAGTTTCACAAACTAAATTTTTATCATCTGCATTTTCATAAGCAAGCAAAACAGCATCAAAATTTTCAAGCGGTAAATCTTTTAAAGCAAAAACAGTTTGATTGCATTTTGTAACCACACTTCTTCCACATTGTTTTGACGCTGAAATTGCAACTTTGTCAAGTTTTTCAAGTTTGTTGGTGTTAGATTTAACATCACAAAACTTACTGTAAAAAGTAACAAAATTTGAAACCCCAAGTTCGGTTAATTTTTGAACAATAAGTTTCAACTTTTCACCCTTAACAAGTGCTTGAAAAACCGTTAAATTAACACTAGGCTCAGCCAAGTTTTTGCTTGTTTTTGAAATTTCAAGTGTTAATTCTTTTTTCGCAATATTTTTAACTTTGCAGAAAAAAGAATTAACACTTGAAATTTCAAGTGTTAATTCT
>CAJKVX010000039.1 GCA_905203455.1 uncultured Eubacteriales bacterium | reverse complement strand
TAAAAGGTGTTGTATCTAAAACTAAAGTCATATCGCCGTCACAAAATGTTAGAAAAGTGACATTTAGAGCAAGTCCTTTCGGAATACCAAAATTTGTTGAAGTAAAGAGTATAAACGATAAAGATATAAATAAACCGTTAGAAACGAAGGTGAGCAAGGTTGAAGGCGGAGTAGGTTCAGGGAAGGATACCTTGGGGATGATTTCGAGTTTAAACAGCACAATTACTGTTTATGATGAAACAGTTACGTCTGTAAAAGAAGCTCAAAATCTTGCAAATTCAATTTTAGAGCAGCGGTCTCTTAACCTAGCTCAAACTGAGTTAGAAATCGAAGGAGACCCTAAAATAGAATTAGCATCTAAACTTAAACTGTCAGGCTTTGGAATTCCTATAGATAACTCCTATGTGATTACGGGCATACAACATTATTGTAATTTTGACTCAGGGGAATATACAACAAATATTCATTTGTCGGCTTACAAATATACACCGCAAGGGGGCGGTATAGGAGGAGCGCTTTCAGGAGCGGTAGGAGCACTTTCAAGTCTTTTAAAATAAGGAGTGATTTATTTGTCTTATAATATGTTTTACGATATGGGTATCGGTGGCAATGGAGGTGGAAGAGGCGGTGGCAGCGGCATGAGAGGGCTAAAGCTTGGAGTTGTTACGAGCCTAAACGACAAATCAAATCTTAATAAAGTTAAAGCTCTTATTCCAGACTTGAAGCTAGAAACTCCTTATTTACCGGTTATTCAATCTATGGCCTCCAAAAAAAGGGGAAGTGTCATCATTCCCGACGTTGGAGATGTTGTGGTGATAGGCTTTATAGGAGGAAAAATTAGTAACGGAATAATCTTGGGGAGTATATATCACAGTCAAAATAAACCGATTACTAAAGTGAATAAAAAAAATTCAATAATGAGAATGAGAACAAAAGGCGGAAGAAATGTTCTTGCACGCAGAAGAAATAAAGGCAGAGCAAGACTGGCTGCCTAATGCTTAAACAAAAATATAGGTTAAAAAAGAAATACCAATTTAATTACACTTTTAAAACTGGGCAATCAAAGGCCTCAAAAAATATTATTATTTATTACACAAAAAGTAAAAACAAAAACATTAAAATTGGTCTTTCTGTTACAAAAAAAGTGGGTAATGCAGTAATAAGAAATCACACCAAAAGATTGTTAAGAGTTGCTGTGTTCCCATTTTTGTCGAACCTTAAAAACAACTTTAACTTAATTATTGTGGCAAGACCAAGCATTGCAACTTGCAACTTAAATCAAATTAAAAGCGAACTTGAAATTCTTTTAAACAAGGCAGGGCTTATTTGTGATAAGCCTGTTTAAATTTATTATAAGCATTCCAAGTCTTATGGCTTTGGGGGCAGTTTGCATTTATAAGTTTTGCATTTCTCCCCTTCTGCCACACTCATGCAGGTTTGTTCCAAGTTGCTCAACTTACGCAATAATAAGTTTGTCTAAATGGGGCTTTGTTAGGGGAACCTTTCTTGCAACTAAACGAATTTTTAGGTGCAACCCATGGTCAAAAGGCGGGCTTGACCCCGTGCCATATAACCTTAAAGGAGATTTTAAATGGGTAATTTAATTTTAGCAGAACTAACCGCCCCTTCTGGGTTGTGGGTTATAATTTTAAATTGGATTCAGTCAGGTGTTGCAAACTATGCATGGACTATTATTTTGTTCACCCTTCTTGTTAAAGTTTGCCTTTCTCCACTTGACTTTTTTATTAAGTGGTCAACAAAAAAAAGCACACTTGTTCAACAAAAGTGTGCGCCACAAATTGCAAAACTTCAAAAAAAATATGCAAACAACAACCAGGCGTTGCAACTTCAAACACAAGCCCTTTACAAAAAACAGGGCTATAACATTGGTGCCTCTTGCGTTATCATGCTTATTAACTTGGTTGTAACCTTGCTTGTTTTCCTTTCAATATTTACCTCTCTTAAAGAAGTTTCAGCCTACCAAGCAATTAAACAATACCAAGCACTTGATAATGCTTACACAACCACCTATTCACAAATTTATGATGAAGAGTTCACAAAAAGGGTAAACGAACTTTTTGCCGAAGATAACCTTGGAACTTACGACCCAACTTTTGATTATAACGAAAACCCAGATGATAATGCCCTTGCCATTGAAAACATCAGCGAGGCTCAAACCTTTGCCACACAGCAAGCAGGTTCAAGCAATTCGGTTAAAGAGGCAGTAATTGGCACCTGGAACCAGGAAAAAGAATCTTGGGCGTGGATAACTAACATTTGGGTAACTGATGGCAAGGCAAATGCTCTTCCAACCTACTCTGGGCTTAAAAACCTTGCAACAAGTGCAAAGGGTCTTTTTGGAAGCAATGTAAACAATGAATATGTTGATGTTGTGAACTCTATTGATGAAGGACATTACAACACCGTTACAAGCATTGTTCAAGAAAACCTTTCAGGCTGGAACGGATATTATATTTTAGCCATTCTTGCAGGAGTTGTTACCTTCCTTTCAACATATTTAACTGAACTGTCAAGCAAACTTAAACGCAAAAAACAACCACAGCAAGAAGTTGTGAAAAAGAATCAGTTCATCAAAACCCCTGAAAGTGAAAAAACTTCAAACTCTGCCCCACAAGTAAACGGCACAATGAAGTGGATGAAAATTATTATGCCAATAATGATGGTAATATTTGTTCTTTCATCATCTGCGGCATTTGGCATTTATGTTGTTACTCAAAGTTTAATCAGCATTGGGCTTGGGGCAATTATAAATTTAATTGTAAATAAAATAACCTATAAAAAACAGTTGGAAGTTTTGGAATATTTAGATAAAATTGAAGGGAAAAAGAAATTCAAACATAATTAGTTTATTTAACACACTAGTGCTATCTAAGCAAAATTAAAACAGGAGCATAAAATGAAATCAATAGAAACACAAGGAAAAACAGTTGACCAAGCAATTGAACTTGGGCTGTATAAACTTAACACCACAAGAGACCAAGTTAAAATCACAATTTTAGAAGAGGCAGGGCTTTTTAACAAAGCAAGAGTAAGGCTTACTTTAAACATCACAAGCAAAGAAGAAGAAGAAATTAAAGAACTTGCCACTGCCCTACTTAGCAGAATGAACCTTAATGTTGAAATTACAGTTGAAGACACCGATGAGTATTTTCTTGTTAACATTTCTGGTAAAGACGCTGCCCTTGCCATTGGCAAACATGGTGATTGCCTTGAAGCAATTGGCTACCTTTTAAACACCATTTATAATAAAGATAAAAACAAAGATGAAACCAAAAGAATAATGGCTGATAGCGATAATTACAGGCAACGCAGGCAAGCAACCTTGGTTGTGCTTGCAAAGAAAATGGCAAGCAAAGCCATAAGAACAGGCAAAGATGTTAAACTTGAACCAATGAGCAGTTTTGAAAGAAGAATTATTCATAACACCCTTCAACAAAACACGCGTGTTGAAACCCAAAGCCAAGGCAATGAACCTAACAGGTTTGTTGTTATTAAACTTAAAGCCGATTTAGATAAAAGAAAAGAAAGACGCGAAATTAGAAAAGAAGAAGAACTTGAAAACAAAATTGATAACCGTGATTATAACGACTAAACACAAATAAAAACTCTTAACAAAAAAACAAAACCCCACAAAACTGCGTGGGGTTTTGTTATCAACAAATTTGTTAATAACTGTTAAATCTAATTCTTTCTATTTTATTTATTAGCACCTTTACAAGTTTAACCTTTGAAAATAAACTGGTAAATAATTGACACTATTTTTTAATCTATTTCACATATAAAATTAAAATGTTAATATCTGCTGGGTTAACCCCACTTATTCTGCTTGCCTGACCAATGGTTTTTGGCCTTATTTCATTAAGTTTTTGCCTTGCTTCAATTCTTAAACCTTTAAGGTTAAGATAATCTATTGATTCAGGAATAATTTTCTCTTCAAGTTTTCTGTTTCTTTCAATCAACATTTTTTCCCTTGCAAGATACCCAGCATATTTAACATTAATTCCAACCTGGTTGAGTTCATCTCGGCTGTATCCATAAAAAAGCCCAAGTTCCTTTTTTGCCATAAAAATGTTAATGTTGCTTCTTTTTAAAAGGTTTTCATAACTTATTCCCTGTGGCGCAGGGCTTTCACCATGGCTTTTTAAAAACTCTTGCAATTTTTCACTTGGCACAATAACCGTTTTAAGGGTTGCTTCAAGTTCTTCAATTTTTCTTTTTTTTCTTAAAAACTTTTTATACCTTTCTTTTGTTACAAGCCCAAATTTATATCCAATTTCAGTTAGCCTTAAATCAGCATTGTCTTGCCTTAAAAACAGCCTATATTCTGCCCTGCTTGTCATCATTCGGTAAGGCTCGTTGGTGCCTTTTGTTGTAAGGTCATCAATCAAAACCCCAATGTAAGAGTTGTCTCGGGTTAAAATTAATTGCTCTTTATTTTGGTTATAACAGTTTGCGTTAATTCCTGCAACAAGCCCTTGCGCTGCTGCCTCTTCATAACCGCTTGTGCCATTAATTTGCCCTGCACAAAACAGCCCTTTGATTTTTTTAAATTCAAGCGTTGGGTAAAGATTAAGAGGATTAATGCAATCATATTCAATGGCATAACCAAACTTGGTTATTTTTGTGTCAGCAAGCCCATCAACGCTTGCAACCATTTGCCTTTGAATGTTTTTTGGCATGCTTGTGCTCATGCCCTGCAAATAAATCTCATCAGTTTCAAGAGTTTCAGGTTCAAGAAAAAGTTGATGCCTTTCATGGTCAGCAAATCTCACAATTTTTGTTTCAATTGAAGGGCAATATCTTGGGCCAACCCCATCAATCACGCCGTTATACATTGGCGCTTTATCAAGGTTATTTAGGATTATTTCTTTTGTTTTTGCAGTTGTGTAACCAAGGTAACAGTTGCAAATGTTCTTAGGTGTTTTTTTGGTTAAAAATGAAAAAGATTGAATGTTTTTATCCCCTTTTTGCACCTCAAAGCGTGAATAATCAATTGTGTTTCCATCTAGCCTTGGGGGTGTTCCCGTTTTAAATCTTCTTACTTCAAACCCTAAATTAATTAAGTTTTGGGTCAACTTTGTGGCGTTTTTAAACCCAGCAGGCCCACTGTTTTTAATCTCTTTGCCTGTTATTATTCTGCTGTTTAAATAAACCCCAACACACACAACAACACTTTTGCAACTAACATTAAGCCCACCTGTTGTTTTAACCCCGCAAACCCTGCCGTCTTGAATCAAAATTTCGCTGACTTCATCTTCAATTAAATCAAGATTATCTTGATTTCTGCAAATTTCAAGCATATTTTTGTGGTAAGCATTTTTGTCAATTTGGGCTCTAAGGCTGTAAACAGCGGGACCTTTACCTAAGTTAAGCATTCTTATTTGCAAGCAGTTAGCATCGGCTGAAATTCCCATTTGCCCACCAAGAGCATCAATTTCACAAACCAAATGCCCCTTAGCAGTCCCCCCAATGCTTGGGTTGCACGCCATAAATGAAATTGCATCAAAAGAAAGGGTAACAAGAAGTGTTTTGTTCCCTGTTCTTGCAAGGGCAAGTGCCGCCTCAACGCCAGCATGCCCGCCACCAATCACAACTGAATTATATTCCATTTTCCTTTCCTTTGAGTTCTGATTTATATCTAACAATTCCACCTTTAATTCTTTGTTGTTCAAATCCCAATTTTTCAAGCATGGCAATACATGGCTCATTAAATCTATCAACACAATATATAATCTCTTCAGGTTCAAACCCTTCAAATTGAATGCCACCTGACATAATATCTTTTAACATGTAACTACCTATCCCTTTGTGAAGCAATTTTGGATTAACCATAAAATGATGAACAAAAATAAATTGTTCTTTATCTGCGTCCTTTACAAACTCTAAAATGGCAAACCCTAATATTTCATTATCCTCTGGGTGTCTATAAGCAATATTTGTCACTTTTGCATTCTTTGTTTCTATTGGTTTATAAAGTTCTAAAAGTTCCCATGCATTGGCAAATAAATCTAAAAGCCCAAACCTTTCAAACCTTTGATAACTATTTTTTAACTCAGAAGTTGTATTTTCAGGTTTGTTTGACCAAGATTTAATTTCTTGTTCATCTTTCTTTGTTATTTCTTCCCTAATCAGTTCCATTGTTATTTCCCCAAACAAAACTTTGAAAAAATTGAATTTATTATATCCTCGCCTGAGGTGTTGCCCGTTATCTCTCCAAGAGCGCTGTAAGCAAGGTTTAAATCAACTGTTATTAAATCAAGCGTAAATTCATCAATATTTTTTAGCGCTTTGTCTAAATGATTTTTTGCCCTTTTTAAAGCATCAAGATGCCTTAGGTTTGTAATAACCAGACCGCTTGAAATATTTTTATCTGCCGTTACTTTAAAAATCAGGTCACGCAGTGCAGAAATGTCATCAGCGTTCATGGTTGAAATGTAAATGTCTGCGCTTTGCTTAAAACCATTTTTTGCCTTGTCTTTTTTGTTGCCAACTATTAACCTTTTTTGCCCCTCTGTTAAGTTTAAAATCTCTTGGTCTTTTTCATTTTTAGGTTTACTGCAATCAACCAAACACAAACATAAATCTGCACTTTTGATAAGAGATTTTGCCTTATCAATTCCAAGCCTTTCAACAATGTCTTGGGTTTCATGAATTCCTGCAGTGTCAATAACATTAAACTTTATTCCATCAATTTCAAGTGGGGCTTCAATAACATCACGGGTTGTGCCTGCAATGTTTGTAACAATTGCCCTTTCAGTTTGCGTTAAAGCGTTAAGCAAACTGCTTTTGCCAACATTTGGCTCACCAATAATTAACAAACTTATTCCATTTGCAATCTGCCTTCCTGCATTGCTGGTGTTTATAAGTTGTTCAAGGTCGACTGTTATCTGTTTAAGTTTGTCTTTCACTTTTGATTTTGTAACAAATTCAATATCTTCTTCAGGATAGTCAAATGAAACCTCAATTTCGCTCAACAAATCTGTCAGGCTGTTTTGAGCATTTATTGCTCTTTTTGCCAAATCTCCTTCAAGCAAGTTAAACCCCGCTCTTATTTGAGCATCGCTTTGAGCGTTTATCATTTCCATCATTCCCTCGGCCTTATCAAGTGAAATTTTGCCGTTTAAAAACGCTCTTTTGCTGAACTCTCCGTTTTGAGCCATAACTGCCCCATTTTCAATGCACGCCTCAATAACACCTTCTGCAATTTTCACCCCGCCATGACACTGAAACTCAACCAAATCTTCCCCTGTGTAACTAAACGGAGCCCTGAAAACCACGCACATAATTTGCTCTTTAAAATTTTTGGTTGAAATTATTCCAAGTTCAAGTTTGCGTGCCTCAAAAGTGCTTGGAAGTTTGCCCTTGTTTGACACAAACAGTTTATCTGCAACTGAAATTGCCCCGCTTCCGCTCATTCTTACAATGCAAATAGCCCCCACACCAAGAGGGGTAGAAAGTGCAACAATTGTATCATGAGTTTCTTTTAACATAATTTCACCTTTATTTTTCCTTTTTTATTAAAATTAAAGCAAAAATATTTTTTGATTTTAGCAATTAATAATATTATACATCAATTTACAATTTTTGCAATAGTAAAAACTTTTTACTTTAAACTGCCCAAAAACTCTTAACCCACAAAACAGTTAGCATATTCTTAATTCCTGAACGCAAAAAGCAATTGACAAAGTTATTATTAGTTGTTAAACTTAAATTATAAAATAAAGTTTTTAAAGGAGAAAGGTATGAGTGAAGAAAGGTCAGGAATGAAAATCGCGCTTGATTGGCTTGGCGGAATTGCAGCATTTTTAACAGTGGTTGTTTATGTTCTGCTTTTAATTCATGCAAAATGGGCTTATTTGCCAGATAGTGTTTATAATGTTTTGACAGTTATAAGAACTTGGGCTCCACTTGTTGTTGTTGCAATAACAGGGCTTGAATTTACAAGTGGCAAATCAATAATTTTCAAAATTCTGTTTTTAATTTTGCTTGCAGTAATTGTTGTTGCAATGTTCTTCCCTGAAACTTGGGAAAAGGTTGTTGGGCTAATTAACTCAGGCAATTCAAATTAGGGCTTATTAAAAAGTCCTATTTTTTTTCAAAACCCCCTAAACCTTAGGTTTTTTCTAACAAAACTAGCAATAATTTTAAAAAACCATGTAAAATATTTGCCAAAGATGTTTAATTTTGGTAAACTTACCTTAATAGACAAGGTTTTTCTTGTCATATAAGGAGGAGCACTTTTTATGAACAAAGGTGAATTTTTAAGAGCGATTGCCACTGAAACAGGCTCAACAATCAAAGATGCTACTGCTTTTTACGATGCTTATGTTAAAACAGTAAGCTCATGTTTGGCAAACAATGAAAAAATTGCATTGGTTGGCTTTGGAACTTATGAAGCAAAAGCAAAACCAGCAAGAACTTGCACAAACCCAATGACAGGTGCAAAAGTTAAGGTTGATGCTTGCACAGTTCCAACTTTCAAATTTGGCAAAGCCTTTAAAGACAGTTTAAATTAATTCAAAACAAAAATAAACCGCAAACGCGGTTTATTTTTTTGCTTAAACACCTTCAATAAAACTTGTGAATTTTATTACGCATTTTCATTTTATTATTGAATTTTAAATTTACACAATTAACTTGCAACTTGCTTACCAAGGGTAAAACTTTAAAGTTAAATTTTATATTTTAAATTTACTCAATTATTTGCAATTTACCTACCACAAGAATTTACCCTAACACTTTTAATTAAGAAAAAACATTCAAGAAGTACCATACTACCAACTATAGAACAATATATCATTCTTTGACTAAAGCTCCAATTAGCACAGTTACTCATATTAGCTAGATGAAAAAGTAATTCGCTTATGTTTCTCAAATCAT
>CAJKVX010000038.1 GCA_905203455.1 uncultured Eubacteriales bacterium | reverse complement strand
TGAAAATAAAATTAATGAAATGGAGAGCCTTGGGTTTGAATTTGTTTCTGTTTGTTCAACTCCAAATTTTGGCGCCATTTTGGTTTTTAAAAAGTTAAATGAAAAATAATAAATTAATCAATAAGATAATAATGAGATTGTATGGCAGATTGTAATACTGCAATATAATTTAAATGGTGAAATTGTTGATAACAATATAGGCAATAAAGAATAGTTAAATAAGGAATAATTTGCAGAAAGTTAATTTTTGTTGTTTATGTAAGTTTACTATTTATATAAGTTGTTTATATGAAAGGGTTTTTGAGTTGGTTTCTTATTTAGTTTACTATTTATATAAAAGGGCGTTTTATTTAAGTTGAAATTTATAGTTAAAAGGGTTTGGTTAAAAATTAGTAATCACTAAGACCTAATAAAAAATCTATTGAAACATTAAAATATTTTGCAATTTTAATAAGCGTGGTGAAATCACACTCTTGACGCCCTTGTTCCCAATAAGAAATGGTTCGGGCTAGCACATTAAGGTTATGTGCTAGTTCTTTTTGTGTGAGTTTATGCTCAATTCTTAGTTCACGAATCCTTTTTGCAAAACTGTTCATGTTGTTAGTTTAGAACATTTTATTCTTAATTATTTGACAAGGAACAATTTGTTCTTTATAATCACATATAGAACATTTTGTTCTTTTTGACTAACTTTTGAATTTTTACATTGGGATAAAGTGAGGGGAAATATAAATGAAAAAGCAGGATAAGATTGTTCTTTTTTGTGTTGCTGGGTTTGTGTTAAGTTTCTTGATTTTATCGTTTTCAACATATGCTATTAATAACTTGTTTAAAAACATAAAAACTGAGACGCCTGCTGTTGAAGATTCTGAGGTTTTTGTTCCTCAGCAAAGTGAAATTTTAAATGCTGTTGATTGGAATTTTGTTGATGAAGATTGTTTTGTTGTTGAACCAGTAAGCGAAACTCAGGTTAAAATTGTTGGGTTTGTGGGTGAAAGTTTAGATAACTTAAACATTATGATTCCTTCAACCATTGGTGATAAAACGGTTACCGAGGTGGCAGACAATGCTTTTTCAAACAACCTTGAAATTGAAGGAATTTTTATTCCTGAGACAGTTGAAAGAGTGGGCAAAAATGCTTTTAGCAACTGCACCAACCTTAAAGTTGCTGGAGTTGGCTTTTATTATGACATGGCAAACCATGAGAGTGATGAAAGTGACGCTAGTGAAGATGTTTTAGAAGGCGATTTGGACGCAAATTTTGTGGTTGGTAATACAAGTTTAATGGCAAATAGGTTTGAAATTGGGGCTGTTAAAATTGATGCCATGGCTGCAAAAGTTGTGCAAAATGTGAACAGGGTGAATGATGGAGCAGTGCAAACTGTGCTTGATGAATATGCTTTTTATAACTGCGGGACACTTTCTGTTATTGAAATGGCAAATAGTGTTACTGAAATTGGGTATCGGGCTTATGAGGGCAACACTTCGCTTACTGAAATTACCATTCCATCTTCTGTTACCAAAATAGATGACTATGCATTCGGCGGTTGCACAAAACTTGCAAGCATTGAAATTCCCGCGGGGGTAAGTGAACTTGGGAATTGCATTTTTTCGTTTTGCAGTAAACTTACAAGTTTGTCTGTTAACGCTGCAAACCCAACTTTTTACAGCCAAAATAACTGCGTGATAACAAGGGCAGATAATGTTATTGTTTTAGGGTGTGTTGGTTCAACCATTCCGCAAAATTTAAACATAACAGGAATTAGAGATTATGCCTTTATGGATTGTTTTAACTATGACCCTGATTGTAGTTATCAGGCGGGTTCAGTTCCTCAAACATACACAATTACCATTCCTGAAGGAATAACGAATATTGGAAACTATGCTTTTTGCGGTGGAACATATATAGAAAATGTGTATTTACCAAACACTATTACAAGCATTGGAGAGTTTGCCTTTGATGGTTGCGTTCAACTTCAATATAACCTAAATGAGAATGGGCTTTATTTGGGAAGCACAACAAATAATTATCTAGCACTTATGGAGGTGCAAGATTCTTCTGCTAATTCATTTTCAATTAATGCTGGGTGCAGGGTGCTTTATGCTGATGTTTTTGAAAATTGCACTAGTCTTACACAAATAACCATTCCCGCAAATATCACAAACATTGGGGCGGATGCCTTTGAAGATTGTTACAGACTTAATGAAGTTAATATTTCAAGCCTTGAAAACTGGTGCCAGATAGATTTTGCCACGCTTTACAGCAATCCGCTAAACATTGGGCATAATCTTTATTTAAATAACAACAAGGTTGAAACGCTTGAAATTCCAACCAGCATTTCAACAATTTTGCCTTACACTTTTGCGGGAATTAATTGCTTACAAATTGAAATTTCAGCAAGTGTTACTTCAATTGGAAAAGATGCATTTTTAAACCTTACAGGGCTTGATGTGCTAATTATTGACAGCATAGCAGTTGCGTCAAGCAGCGATATGCTTAATATGCTTAAAGTAAATCAAACTGACGATAAGGTGTTGAATGTTTATGTTAATTCAAATATAACATCAATTTCAAGCAATATAACCGATAACTATCAACAACTGACAACTTCAAACATCAGTGGTTACAAACAGTTCTGGGGTGGGGTAAATAATTATTGTGACATTAATGGGCACACCTTCAGCGAAGATTACACCATTGATATAGAAGCAACTTGTGAAGAGGAAGGAAGTATGTCTCGTCATTGCATTTATTGTGACCAGATAACTGACCAGCAAACTATTGCAGCAACTGGGCATAATTATGGAGATTTTGTTGAAACAAAAGCAGCAACTTGCACAGAGGGTGGGGTTGAAACTTCAACTTGTGCAAATTGTGGGGCTACCAGAACACGCACAACTTCTGCACTTGGGCATAATTATGGCAGTTGGCAAACAGTAACAGCCGCCACCTGCACGGCAACAGGAACACAACGAAGAACCTGTTCAAGATGTGGTGACCAACAAACTCAGTCAATTGCTGCGTTGGGGCACAGTTATGGAAACTGGACGACTGTGACTTCAGCAACCTGCACCACAGGCGGAACTCAAAGAAGAACTTGTTCAAGGTGCGGAAACAGAGAAACACAAACCACCGCTGCCCTTGGGCACAACTATTCATCAACTTACACTACTGACAGAGAGGCAACTTGCACGGTTGCGGGTGAAAGAAGCAGGCACTGCACAAGGTGCTCAGCAAGAACAAGCATAACAACAATTCCTGCCTTAGGGCATGATTATGATTTAGGAACCTGCACACGCTGTTCAGATTGTATTTTTATAGTAACAGTTGGGTCGTTATGGGAACGAACGGGTGAAACTTCTTTTAGAATTGGTCTTTCAACTGTTGTTTCAAGTAAGCAAGAAAGAAACACAATAAAATTTGAGTTTGAAAAAGCATGCACTATTACTTTTACATTTGATAATGGAATTAGAATGCCATCTTCTGCTATTGTGTATACTAATGCATTTGGTTCACAGATTACGCTTTTTGATAGTGGTGATGATGATAGACAAACGCTTGAAATTAAAGCTTCAGCAGGGCAAGTTCTAGAAATATTTATGCGAAATAATTACTCAGATAGTGCAGGCTATGTTGAGATTACAAACATTGAATATGCATGATAACTTGCAGTTTAAAAATGATATGTAATAACTAAGTTAAATTTTTTAAAAAAGAGTGTCATAAGTGCTTGACATTCTTTTTTTGTGGGTATAATATATATGTGTAGTTTGACTTACTTTGACCTTTATGTTAGGGTTTAGCAAGCATCTTTATATTGTTGCTAGAAAACAATTAACGATGCATTGCTGTGAGGGAGGGTGAAGGGTAAGGCTTTCTCACATTGGTTCGAAAAGACGGAGAGATTTCTCACATTCGTTCGAAATGACATGGATGCTTCGGCAGGCTCAGCATGACGGTGGAGTATCATTCTGAGTGGTTGCCGGTCATCCTGTTACCCTGAGCGTAGTCGAAGGGTCTAAGATTTTGGCAGGTTTGAAATGAAGAAGAGATTTCTCGACAGGCTCGAAATGACAAAATATGTTGTTTATTAGTTAATACTTGCTGTTGTCATTCTGAGCGACCAGCGGGATTCGAATAATCTTTAAGATTTCTCGACAGGCTCGAAATGACATGGTGGATTTCTCGAAATGACATATTAAGTCATGTTGAGCGAAGCAACGGCGAAGTCGAAACATCTCACATTTTACACTGAGCAACTATTCACAATATGTCATTCTGAGCGAGTGTAACGAGTCGAAAAATCCATTTAATTTAAATTTTGGCAAGATTGAATTTAAGATAAAACAAATTTTTAGGGGGTGGTTATGGCAAACATTAGTGATTTAATTGAAAAGTTTATTTTAGATAACCTTGGGGAAAGCAAGGCTATTGACATTTCAAGAAATGAACTTGCAAACTTTTTTTCTTGTGCTCCAAGTCAAATTAACTATGTTTTGCAAACAAGGTTTACTGTTGACAGGGGGTTTTTGAAAGAAAGTCATCGTGGGGGTGGAGGATTTATTAGAATTTCAAAAATTCCGCTTGCTGATGATGACGCAGTTGCAAAAATTGTTTTGAAAAATATTGGTGAAGATTTAAACTATAAAAGAGCGAGTCAAATTTTAGATAATTTAGAGCACGAGGGGGTTATAAGCAAAAAAGAAAAAGGGCTTATAAGTTCAATGATTAGTGATGAGGCTTTAAAAATGCCATTTTCTTACACAGATAAGTTAAGGGCAAATGCGTTTAAAAGCGTTTTGGTTTATTTACTTAGTGGCAAGGGGGAAGACGAATGATATATAATCCGCTTAATCAACTGGATTTTGGTGGGGATTTGTTTGAAGATGATTTAATTTATTCGCCAAAGGTTGAAAATAAAGACATTACCTGCCCTAATTGCAGTCAACGGCTTAGCGATTTAAATGAAACATTGTTTGTTGGTTGCCCAGAGTGTTACAAGGTTTTTGCACCATACATTACCGAACTGGCGTTAAGAATTCATGGAAAAAGTGAGCATATTGGCAAAATTGTTGACCCAAACCGAACAAAGGCAAAGTTAAACAAAGAAATTGAAGAGTTAACAAAACTTGAAAAACAGGCTGTGCTTGAAAGGGATTATTTAAGGGCAGAAGAAATTAAACGAAAGATTAAGGCTTTAAGGGGGCAATGATATGGGTGTTGTTGACATTAGTTCTATTGTTGTTTCTTCAAGGGTAAGGCTTGCAAGAAACATTGACAAAATTCCTATGCCACAAAGACTTAATGCACAAAATGGCTACAAGGTGTTAAAACTTGTGGCTGACAGCGTTGCAGGTCTTGATGAGTTTAAAATTTACACCATTAAACAACTTAGTTTTGCTGACGCTTGTGTTATGCAAGAAAAACATTTAATTTCAAACGACCTTTTAGAAAAAAAAGAGTTTGGGGCAGTAATTTTAAACAGTGATGAAACCATAAGTATTATGGTGAACGAAGAAGACCACATAAGAGAGCAGTGTTTTTTAAGGGGGCTTGAACTTGAAAGGGCATTTGAAACCTTGAATGATTATGACAACAAAATGCTTTCAAAACTTGATGTTGCCTTTGATGATAAGTTTGGATTTTTAACTTCATGCATAACAAACCTTGGCACAGGAATGAGGGCTTCGGTTTTAATGTTTTTGCCTGCACTTACCCTTAGCGGTGAAATTAATTCAATAATTAATGCACTGCAAAGAAGAGGGCTGTGTGTTAGAGGGGTTTATGGAGAGTCGACCAACTTTGATGGATATATGTATCAAATTTCAAACGCAAGAAGTTTAGGAATTAGCGAAAAGGAGATTATTGGGTTAGTTAAAGAAACGGTTTTAAGGGTTTGTGAATATGAAAACCGAGCAAGAATTAAACTTCTTGCAGACAAAGAAATTGAAATTACTGACAGGGTTTTTAGAGCGTTTGGAGTTTTGTGTAATTGTTACACCCTAACTTCAACCGAACTTATGCAACTTGCAGGTGAGGTTAAAATGGGTTTAGCGTTAGGGCTTTTAAGGCTGAAAGATAGCGGAATTTTAGACAAACTTATAACCGACTGCATGCCTTACAGCCTTTCAAAAATTGCAAGAACAAATCTTGAAGGGGAAGAAAGAGATATGTTCAGAGCAAAATATGTTAATGGAATTTTGAAAAATCAAAGAATTAAGTAAGGAGGAATAGTTTATGAATATTAATTTATCAATGACAAACAATTCAAAACAGGTGCTTGAACAAGCACAAAGACTTGCTGCAAAAATTGGGGATAAAACTGTTGGTACAGAATATTTGCTTTATGGGCTTGCAAGTGTTAAAGACAGTGTTGCAGGCAAACTGTTAAGAGAAGTTAATGTTACTGCCAGTGCAGTTGAAAGTGTTATTAAGCAAAGAAAGGCTTATTCTGGCACTGTTTCAAGTTTAATTAAGGTTGATTGGGCGCCTAAGGTTAAAAATATGCTTCAACAGGCTCAATCAATCGCAATGAATTATGGCCAAGGATATATTGTTACAGAAGAACTGCTTTATGTTTTGCTTGCAGACACAGGCAGTGAAGCGGTTGGAATTTTAGCGGGGTCTTTCAATGTTGATATTCCTGCGTTTACAAAAAGAGTTAGAGATGTGATTATCAGTGATGATGATTTTGATTTTGACTCATTTTCAAGTATTGGTTCTATTTTTGATGATGTTAACCGAATTTTTGGGTTTTCATCAGGGCCATCATATTCTCAGTCATTTACAAACAGTTATGAAAATGACCAAAAACAAAAAATGACAAACAATGCGGCAGACATTAATGCAGGGTTGCCTGATGTTTTAAAAGACATGGGAATTGACATGACTGCAAGGGCAAGAGCAGGAAAAATGGACCCTGTTATTGGCAGAGAAAAAGAAACTGAAAGAATTATTGAAATTCTTTGCAGAAAAACAAAGAACAACCCAGTGCTTATTGGTGAAGCGGGGGTTGGTAAATCTGCTGTTGTTGAAGGGTTGGCACAGGCAATTGTTAGGGGTGATGTTCCTGAATTTTTGCAAAACAAGATAATTTTTAGCCTTGACATTGGTTCGCTTATGGCGGGCACTAAATATCGTGGAAGCATGGAAGAAAAACTTAAAAATGCAATTAACACAATTATAAGTGCAAAAAATATTATTGTGTTTATTGATGAAATTCATATGCTTGCACAAGCAGGTAGCAAAGATGGCGAGGTTAGCCCAAGTGATATGTTAAAACCATATTTAGCAAGAGGTGAACTTCAAACAATTGGGGCAACAACCACTGAAGAATACAGAAAGTTTATTGAAAAAGATAAGGCACTTGAAAGAAGGTTTCAACCAATTATTGTTGAACAACCAAGCGAAAGTGACACCATTAAAATTTTAAAGGGAATAAGAGACTCTTATGAAGCGTTCCACAAAGTTAAAATAACGGACGAGGCTATTGAGGCTGCGGTTAACCTTTCAGTGAGATACATTATGGACAGAAGCCTGCCAGACAAAGCCATTGACCTTATTGATGAAGCAAGTAGCAGAAGCAAGGTTAAAGGCAGTTTTGCACCAGATAAAATTAAAGACCTTGAAGCAAAACTTAAAGAATTAGAAATTCAAAAGCAAGAGGCAAGCAGGGCTGAAAATTTTGAAAAGGCTAATCAATATAAAGAAGAAGCCAATAAAATTAGAAGCCAAATTGAAGAATACAGAAACAAATGGAGAAGTGGCAGGGCTAACCAAGAAGGTGTAATTACCGCCGAAGATATTGCAAATGTTGTTTCAAGTTGGACTAAAATTCCAGTTTCAAAACTAACTGAAACTGAAAAAGACAGGCTTGTTCACCTTGAGGATATTTTGCACAAGCGTGTTATTGGGCAAGACGAAGCAATAAGTGCTGTTTCAAAGGCAATAAGAAGGGCAAGAGCAGGGCTTAAAGACCCAAAACGCCCAATTGGTTCATTTATTTTCTTGGGGCCAACAGGCGTTGGTAAAACTGAGTTGTGTAAGGCACTTGCAGAAGCAATGTTTGATGATGAAAACATGGTAATCAGGCTTGACATGAGTGAATATATGGAACCTCATTCAGTGTCAAAACTTATTGGTGCTCCCCCTGGATATGTTGGGTTTGAAGAGGCAGGGCAACTAACTGAACAGGTTAGAAGAAAACCTTACAGCGTTGTTTTGTTTGACGAAATTGAAAAGGCGCACCCTGATGTGTTTAACATTTTGCTTCAAGTGTTAGACGATGGAAGGCTTACAGACAGCCAAGGGCGAACTGTTAGTTTTAAAAACACCATAATTATTATGACAAGTAACTGTGGGGTTTCAGACCTTCCAAAGAAAACTAATAAACTTGGGTTCTTTGATGGTGAATCAGGCGAACAAAAGCAGACCACCAAAGAGATTTTATTGAAGGCTTTGCATGAAAGATTTAAACCAGAATTTTTAAACAGAATTGACGAAATAATTGTATTTGATTCATTAACAAAACCAGAATTAATACAAATTGTTGATTTAATGCTTAAAGATACTAAAAAAGCATTAGCAGAAAAAAATATGTCATTAACAGTTTCAGATACTGCAAAAGGATTTATACTTGAAAAAGGAACAAACTTAAAATTCGGTGCTCGTCCATTAAGAAGAGCAATTCAACGATACATAGAAGATGAAATATCTGAAATGATTTTAAGAAATGAAGTACATGATGGACAAAACATTACAGTAGACTTTGAAAATGATAACTTAAAGTTTGATGTAAAATAGTCTTGAAAGGAAAAAAATAAATGAAAAAAGAAAATATACCAAATATCCTAACAATTATACGTTTTATATTAATACCATTTATTTTTACATCTGTTGTAAATGAAGACTTTTTAGCAACAATAGTAATATTTACAATTTCAGCAAT
>CAJKVX010000037.1 GCA_905203455.1 uncultured Eubacteriales bacterium | reverse complement strand
ACGGTTAATAAGTTAAAAATATCTAAAAAATTATAATAATTTACCTTTAAATCTTGATATTTAATTTTCACAAATAAAACACATTCAAACAACTTAACAATCACCTTATTCAGTTCTAAGTGCCTCAACAGGGTCTTTTTTAGCAGCAAGTGAAGCAGGAATTAACCCTGAAATTAATGTGAGCACAATGCTTACTAAAATCATAATAAGTGCTGTTATTATTGGAAGGGAAGCAATAGTGTAAATGCCCACCAAGTTTCCAACAATAACATTAACTATTAGTGAAATAATGTAAGTTATTATTATTCCAAAAACGCCTGAAACTCCGCCAATTATAAAGGTTTCTGCAATAAACAGACTTGCAACATCTCGTTTTCTGCCACCAAGCGAACGAATAACCCCAATTTCCTTAACCCTTTCCATAACTGAAACATAGGTTATAATTGCAATCATTACGGTTGAAACAACAAGTGAAAGCGCAGAGAACGCAACAAGCGCAATGGTAACAGTGTCAATAAGGGTGTTTATAATGCTCATAATCAAAGCAAGGTTATCCGTGTATTGAATGTCTGGTCTATCTTGGGCTGAAACAACCTTTCCATTAACCGTTAAGTCCGCATCTGAATTCCAAACATCTAAATAATCAGTTATTTTATCTTTAAGACTAAAATCAACAGGATAAATTAAAATTTCACTAGGCAGTTCACAGCCACCAAGATTTCTTTTTGTTAAAATATGATAAGTTGGTGTGGTTTGTGAGCCTGAGCCCATCATGCCACCCATGCTTGAAACGCTTCCAACAAAGCCCACATTATCTTCATATCGGTTACCTTCAAACTCGTAATCGTAGTTATAAATTATTCCATAATTAATTCCGCCAGTGTAAGCAAAACTATTGAAACTTTCCTCACCAACCGTGTTTAAATACGAAACAATTTCACTGCCAAGGTTTTGAGTTATAATTTCCTTTGCCAAAGCCTGCGTGTAATACATTCCACTTTCAAGCGCGCCATAATTAACATTATCTTTTGGTTTTAAAATTGCAGTAATAGTAAGGTCAATTCCTGTGCTCCATTCCCCTTCATAAGCGTTATATGTAAACGGATTAATGGCATCTGTTCCCCTAGTAAACACAGTGTCGTTAGGATACCATGTAAAGGTTTTTCCTAAAATTTCATCATAACTGAAATTATCTTTATCAAGAGATGGGTCATACCTTGGGTCATCTGTTGCCTTGTAAACAATGTTGAAAAATTCATCTTGAGTGTAATACCCAAGTTGGGCAAGCAAAAGGTCAGTTAATGCTGAATTTTCATCAATAACAAGCATAATTTCATTTACATTCTTTGCAATTTTGCTGTTTTCTTTGCTTGAAACAATGTCATATTGCGATAAAATAAACTCTTCACTGTCAGGTGCAATCATAAAACTTTCAGTAAATGCGCTAATGTAACTAGCATAATCAGCATAGTCTGTTTGTTTTAGCATTGCTGTGTAAATTTCAATAGCCGCTGAAAGTGACATATTGTTATTTTCTTGCCCGTTAAACTTGAAATCTGTGTAAAGATTGTTAGATAAATCAAGGCCATAATCAAGCACAATTTCATTGTAATAATCTTTTGGCATTGAATAAATGTAATCTATATAATCTTGAGATATGTCATTTTCAAGCATAAGTGAATTCAAACTGTCGCTCATTGCAACTAATCGCTTTATGAAATAATCAACATTAATATATCCATCTTGCGTTGACTCACTTATCAAATCTTCTTGCTGTGAAGTTGAAAGAGACTGCATTGCCCCCACCAAGTCATAAGACTGTTCACTTATTGTAATTGGGTTGCCTGAAAGCATATCATTTTGCATTGACTGAATGTATCCTTGCATTCCGCTTGAAATTGCAAGCACAGTTGCAACACCAATAATGCCAATTGACCCCGCAATGCAAACCATAATTGTTCGTTTTAACTTTGAAAAAAGGTTTTTTGCTGAAAGTTTAAATGCCGTCCAAAATGAAAGTTTAGATTTTTTGCTAATTTCTTTCTTTTTTGTAACCTGATCCTTTGCTTCTTCGGCGTTTGCATCAAACGGGTTGCTATCCGCAACAATTTCACCATCTAAAAGTTTTATAATTCTTGTTGAATATTTATCTGCAAGTTCTGGGTTATGAGTAACCATAATAACAAGGCGCTCTTGTGAAATTTCTTTAATAAGTTCCATAATTTGAACGCTGGTTTCGCTGTCAAGTGCCCCCGTTGGCTCATCAGCAAGCAAAATTTCAGGCTCGTTAACCAATGCCCTTGCTATTGCAACTCTTTGGCACTGCCCGCCTGAAAGTTGATTTGGCTTTTTGTTATATAATCCACTAAGCCCAACTTTATCAAGCGCCTCTTTTGCTCTTTTTACCCTTTCAGCCTTTTCAACACCCGAAATTGTCAACGCCAGTTCAACATTTTCAAGAATTGTTTGATGCGGAATAAGATTATAACTTTGAAAAATAAACCCAACCCTGTGATTACGATACGTGTCCCAATCACGGTCAGTATAATTATTAGTGCTAACATTATCAATTAGCAATTCGCCACTTGTTGCGTGGTCAAGCCCACCAATAATGTTAAGCAATGTTGTTTTTCCGCACCCTGATGGCCCCAAAATTGAAACAAATTCACTTTGCCTGAATGAAATTGAAACCCCTTTAAGGGCTTTAACTTTCAGGTCTCCCGCAACATAATCTTTTTTTATTTCTTTAAGTTCTAACATAACTTCTCCCCTAAATTTAAAATCAGCATATTTAACTTTTGCCAGAATTTTAACAAAATGCTATATTAATATATTCTATAATACCTTTTTTAAAATGTTACAGAATGAATTAACCTCTCCAACCGATAATTTTGAAGTGAAATTATCAATCAAACCTTCAATTTTTCGTTTTCTCTCACTAAGTGCCCGCCTTCCCTTATCAGTAATTGCAACAATGGTTTTTCTTGCATCAACATTAGATTTTGTTTTGCTGATATATTCCTTTCGTTCAAGGGTGTTAAGCATAACCGCCGTTCTTGCAGTTGAAACCCCAAAAATGTTTGAGATTTCCCCTGCGCTCAGCCCTCCACCAGCATCTGCAAGAATTCTAAGCACAACAAAAATTCCTGAAAACCCCTCTTGAATAACCTCATAAACATTTTTAAGTTTTTTATTGCAAAGGGAATTATAAATAAACTCAGTGGCGTTTTTCATGCCAAGCCCTCCATTTATCTAACACTATTAGATATTTTACACCCAAAACCCTTCCTGTCAACTAAATTGAATTAATCTTAAAATTTTTTCAAATATCCCCTAACAAAATCCCTTATAACCTAAGAAATTATTTAACCTAAAACAGATAAACCAAAAAACAGTTTGAACCAATGTCTTTTTAAGAAATATTTTAATATAAAAAACACTTAATTTAAGGCATTATTTTATCTAAAAAGTAATCCAATAAAATACATTTTAATTTTAAATCAAAACACAAAAAAAATAAAAAAAACCAGCAAACATTATGCCAGTTTGAATTAAATATACTTTTGGTGCACCCGGCGAGATTCGAACTCACGACCCCCGGTTTCGTAGACCGATACTCTATCCAGCTGAGCTACGGGTGCATATGTTAACGCAAAAATGCGGAATTTTCATTCACGCACAAACTTGTGCGATTGTTTTGTGAAACAAGATAATTATAATTCTATTCAAATTAATTGTCAATAGAAAAAACCCAAAACCTTTATTGTCTAAACAATCTATATTAAAAATTAAAATAAAAGTAAATTCAGGTAATTTTTTAATTATTTTTATTAGTTGCGCATCAAAACAAGAATAGTTTTTTACAAAAAACAAAAATACCTTTTTAAAAAAATAGGTTTTTACACACAAATCAAACATAACTTTTCACAAAAAAACAGGTTTAACCCATGTTAAACCTGAAAATTAAACTTGAGCAACATATTGTCGCCAATTTAAAATAATTCTTATGTATTCCCCGCCTGCTTCAAGTGCTTCTGCATCATTATTTTCAACTGGCCAACTAATTTCAAGAACAAAACTGTCTAACTGTGGAATGCTGTGTTTTAAAGTGTTATCAGTTGTGCTGTAAATGTCAAAGGTGGTAACCTCTTCTTTTGCAACGCTTAAAGCAAGTTGCGCTGAGCCCGTGTCTGTTGTTTTTGTTAAGGTGTAAGTAAGTGGCAAAAGTGATGATGTTTCAATTTGAAGTTGATAAATAAGAGCAAATTCGTTAACCTCATTATCATCATTATAATTTCTTACACTAAATTCAATGGTTCTTGTGTCTCCAGGCTTCCAATCTGCAAGCACAATTGTTCCATCGCCACCATCAGCAAAATCTATTTGAACATTTGAAACATTGCTTATAACATAACTGTTAACTCTTGAAGTGAATTTAGCCGAAGTAACCGCTGTTACTGCGGTAATAAAAAACGCAATAACCAAAAAAACATACAAAAGTTTATCAATAACAGTTACTGATTTTAATCTCGCTTTGTTCATTTGCTTTATCCTATTATAATAGTATTACAATTTTAAGTGTAAATAATTCAAAAACATTTGTCAACAAAACGCAATGCCTTATTTAAAACCAAACCGCATTTAAAAAAGCATTTAAATAGAACCCAAACCCCATCTTCACATGAAAATTGCCATTTTTAAACCATAAAAACACATAACCTTAAAACCTGTGTTTGTTCACCCTATTATCATTTTACTAATTTAATTTCATTCAACATCAACATTCACAGCAATAAAATATAACAAAAATGATTATAAGCAGCGTAAAAAGAACTAAATTAAAATAAAATGGTAGCATTAAAAAGCAATTACATATGCATTAGCAATAACAATATCTGTTTTAGTGGCAACAATATCTGCATTAGAAAAGCAATAGACATAACATCATCACTAACACAACAATTTAGCAACAATAAAAATGCAAAAAAATAAGCCACAGTTAAGTGGCAAATGATTGGTTGCGGGGATTGGATTTGAACCAACGACCTTCGGGTTATGAGCCCGACGAGCTTCCGAGCTGCTCTACCCCGCGATGTTTAGCATGTTAATTATATATCTCCCTCACTCAATTGTCAATATCTTTTACTAAAAAGTTTTAGAAAAATAAAAATTAGCAATTTATTTATCTAAAACCGCAAATATAAACAATAAACCTGTAAAGGGTTACCATAAGGGCATTTTTATTAATATGCTAAAATTTTAAAATTATTATTTCTCTTGTAAAACTTTTTTCAATAGACTTTATCTATAAAACTTATTCGCAAACCCTATTCATAAATTTACTTGTAAAACTAACTTAGAGTTCTGTTGATAAATTCCTCTGTAAAAATTACTTGCAAAACCTATTTATAAATCTTGCACATAAATCCTACTTGTAAATGTAAAGGGTCTCACCCTCTTTAATCATTCCAAGTTGTTCTCTTGCTTGTTCTTCAATATACGCATCAGTTAACCTGTTTGCAATGCCCTGCTCTAAATTTTGCCTTTGTGAATTTAGGCTTGCAAGTTCAGCATCAAGATTATTACTTTGTTTGTTTAAACTGCCCAGTTTAATATACTGCCCAAGAATTATTCCAACCATAACAACAAGCACACAGGTTGCACAAACAGTTATAATTTTCAACATTTTTGCAAACTTTTTCTGTTCCATAATTCCTCCTTTTGCAGTTTTCAATTATTAATTATCACCATAAGTATAAGTTAACTTGCCAAAAATTGCAAGAAATTTTTTATATTTTTCCATAAATAAAACAATTTAAAAATCTGCAAAATATATTAAATTTTATTAAAAAAAGCACAAATTTTGGCAAAATTTGATGTTTTTGCAAAATAATCATTTAAATTTCAACAAAATCCATTGAAGTGTCACAACAAAAATGAAAAAGCATATAATGCTGATGTATACTAAAAAGGAGGTAAAAATGGCAACAGAAGTGACAAATCAAGCAACTGTTAACTACACAACAAGTGGTTCAAGTGAACCTCAATCTGAAACAAGCAATGTTTCAACTATAACCCTACTTGATGAAAGCGCTTTATCTATTAATAAGTATACCCAACAAAGCTCTTTCACCCCAGGTGGCACAGTGACTTATCACATTGATATAGAAAACACAGGAACTCAATATTTTACAGGGGTAAGAATTATTGATGATCTTGGTGGCACGCCACAATATCTTTCATATGTAAATGGCAGTGCAACGCTTTATTATAACAATCAAGTTCTTCAAGCCGAAGTTGAATCAACAAACCCGCTGGTGTTTACCCTTTCCCCACTTGCAAGCGGAAACAAAATGATTTTAACTTACACTTGCAGAGTTTCTAACTCAATTCCAAGCACAGTTAACTCAATAACTAACTCAGTTGAAGGCATTGGCTACACAGCGTCAGATAAAGTAACAGACTACACATCTGCCGTTATAACAAGAAACACAAGTGCTAATCTTGACATAACAAAAGCGGCTAGTTCTTCAAGTGTTTCACAAGGGCAAGTGTTTTCATACACAATAACCCTTACAAACCAAGGCACAACAACTGCCCTTGTTTCAAGCATAACTGATGACCTTCCTCAAAATTTTAACATCGTGTCAGTTCAATTAAAAGTTGGAACTGCTAACACAACCACTTTAAGTTCATCAGATTACACAGTTTCAAGCAATAACGAATTCACAGTGCCTTCATCAACAGGGCCATCAATAACAGTTCCACCAACCTCATCATCTGGCTCTGGAAAAACAGTGCTTACAATAACTGGCTATATTGATTAAAAGTAGTAAAATAAAAAATATATCCACCAGCCTCGCTGGTGGTTTTTTGCTTTAATGCTAATGCTTTCTTTAATTTGTGATTTTTATTTAATTTGTATTTTTTTGCCAGTTTTTATGACTTTTGCTTATTAAATTTTCTTGCATAAAAGTATAATAGTTTTAAAAACAAATCTATCAAAAACGCAATAACAACCTTATTTGCAAAAAAGCCAGCAAGCATACTTATTACTCCAAAAACTGCAAATTGGGCGTAATTATACTTCAAAAACACTAAAAAAATTGAAAAACCCGCAATAAAGAATAAAATAAAATCTAATGAAAAGTTTATAAAAACATTATTTTTTGCCCATGTTTTAATAAGTTTTAAAAACTCATAAACAACACACGAGGCAAGCCCAACGCAAAAACAAAGGGCTGCAATTTTTAATTGAACAATTGGGTCAACCATAAACTACACCTATTTAAACAATTTTGAAAAAAAGCCCTTTTTAATGTTTCCTGTTGTGTATTTTATTGCATAAATGTCTCCTTCAATTTTTAAAATCTTTTCTTCAAGTGAAAGTTTTTCAACCCTTAAATTGGTTCCAGAAATTTGCATTCCACCAACTTCAGTTTTCAAAACAACACAACTATCTTGGGCACTAACAACTTCCACCACAGCAGTAATTGTTACAAGTTTTTTTCTGTCAATAAACACACTGTGGTCGCTTTCTTTAATTTTGTTTTCTTTTTTTGCAACAGTTTCCATTTAAAATCTCCTAACACAATATATGCAAAAGGTTAAGTAATTAGACCACATAAAAACAACCCCTAACTTGGGGGTTGATTTTAGTTTAATTTTTTACTCAAACATATTGACATTATTACACAAAAATTGCCTAAGCATTGTGTTTCTTTTTTGCATATATTCATTTTTAATCATGGCGTAAATGCTTGCTTGTTTTCCAATTAAAACCACCATTTTTTTTGCGCGCGTTACAGCCGTGTAAAGCAAATTGCGGTTATAAAGCATGGGGTTGCCACCCATAATTGGAATTATCACAACGCTAAACTCACTGCCCTGACTTTTATGAATAGTTATGGCATAAGCATGGGTAAGATTGTCAAAATCTGGAACTGTGAAGTTTGCCCTTCTGCCATCTTCAAAACAAACAATAATGCTTTGCATTTGAGTGTTTATGGCTTCAATGTAACCAATGTCTCCGTTAAACACTCCGTTGCCGTTTATTATAACTTTTCCTTCACTTTTAACCCATTCTTGGTCATAATTGTTTTTAATTTGCATAATTTTATCGCCAACACGAAAAATTCTTTTGCCATGCTCAATTTCCGCTTTGCCTTCTTGCTGTGGGTTAAGTGCTTTTTGAAGAGAAACATTAATGTTGTCAACACCAGCAATGCCCGCCTTCATTGGGGCAATAACTTGAATGTCACTGCTTTCAACATTAGCATAGGCAGGAATTCTTGTTGTTACAAAACTGACAATTTCTTTCAACACTTTTTCAGGCTCGCTAACGCTTGAATAGAAAAAGTCATTTGATTTTTTTGAAAGATTAATCATTTCACCCATGTTAATTTTATGAGCGTTAACAATTATCATGCTTTCTTCACTTTGCCTGAAAATTTGTGTTAAATTTACAACCTCAAACTGACCACTTGCAATAATATCAGCAAGCACATTCCCTGCCCCCACGCTTGGAAGTTGGTCTTTATCTCCAACCAAAATAAGTTTTGTGCCACGGTTTACGGCTTTTAGTAAACTGCTCATAACAAAATCGTCAATCATGCTTACTTCATCAACAATCACAACATCACATTCAAGTGGATTTCTTTCATTTCTTGCAAACATTCCCTCCCCTTTGCCTTGCATTTCAAGTGCACGGTGAATGGTGCTTGCTTGCTCGCCCGTTTGCTCTTCAAGCCTTTTGCTTGCCCTGCCCGTTGGTGCCATTAGCATACATTTAAGATTACAATTTTTAAAAATTCGCAAAATGCCCTTAATTATTGTTGTTTTTCCCGTTCCTGGGCCACCAGTTATAACCAAAACCCCATTGCTTATTCCTTGCTTAATTGCCTCAATTTGGTTTTCATGCAATTTAATGTTGTTTATGCGTTGGTATTCTTCGATTTCACGCTCAAAATCAACATAAACCTCGCTTTTGCTTTCTGCAAGCAGTTTAAGTTTGGTTGAAATATATTTTTCCATGCCGTAATAAGAAGAAACTGCCAAAGCATCTTGCCCATTAAAATCAACCTGCTTAATTTTTCCACTTATAATAAGTGAAATTATAACAGATTCAAGTTCAGCGTCAATATCATCAAGTTCTAAAAGTTTTTTTGTTTCTTTAATTAATTCTTCTTTTAAGGCAATTGTGCTTCCCTTTGTTTCAGCAATTTGGTTAAGAGAGTAAACAAGCCCT
>CAJKVX010000036.1 GCA_905203455.1 uncultured Eubacteriales bacterium | reverse complement strand
ATTGAATTATTTTTGTTTTCGCACACCTGCATTGATGGTGCTTTTGTTATTTCAGATTTATACACTTGCCTTTCAAAATTAGGTAGTTGTTCTAAATTAGGAAAGAAAAATTTCTTCAACGCTCTTTTAACTTTGGTTTGTGATAAGTTCCCAACATAAAACATAATTAAGTTATTTAAACAATAAAACTTGCTTTTAAATTCTTCAAGTTTTTCTTTTGTTATGCCATCAATATCTTCTGGTGTGCCTAATGAATTTTCAATTAAAACCTTATTTTCACTTTTAAGTATAAAACCATGTTGATAATTAAGATCATCTTTTGACTTGTCTTTTTTTATGAAATATTCTTCTTTAATAACACCCTTTTCGGTTTCAATATATTTTTCATCAAGTTCATTTTTAGTTAACATTTCAGCGGCAAGTTCCATTGCTTTTGAAAACAATTTATTCGTTCTTATAAAGTCTAACAGCATAAAATCAATAGATGTAAAGGCATTAAGGCTTGGAATTATTTTTTCTTTTATTTCAACAAGTTCATCTTTATTATGCAACTTGGTTTTTTTAAAAAGCATATGCTCAAGAAAATGTGCAATGCCATTGTGGGTGTTCACCATGTGCCCAGCATTAAACCCCACCCTTATTGATGAATAATCATTCCTGGTATCTTTTCTGTAAACTAAAATGGCACCATTTTTAAATGTTATGACTTTTGGCTTTGACATTGTTTTCTCCTTTTAATGATAGTATTATATCATTTTCAATAATTAATTACAACTTTTAACTAATTACAAGTTTTAAATTTAATAACAACGAAAGTATAAAAAATAAATAATGACCACAAAATAAGCGTAAGGAGACCTTATGAAAAAGACAGAACAAAAACAAGAAAAACCAAAGAAAATTAAGACTGAAACCAAACCAAAAAAAATATCAACAAAAAAGAAAAAATCAAAATTTTTTGCAAGTGATGCAAATGAATTTAAAAGAAACAAAAAATTATATTACATAATTTTTGCAAGCCTTGCATTTGTAATGCTTTCAAGCCTTACCTTTATTATTGTTGATGAAAACACACACACAATTCACAACAACCCAACCACCCACGAAAACGGCTGGCCCTCTACCCTGTTTGCTCCCTATGCCGACATGACAATGTGGGTTCCAATTTCATCAAGTTACAGCGTTAATGGCGTGCCAGACCTTGCCCAAGTTAGTGATGAAACAGGAATAAAATATTTCAACCTTGGGTTTATTCAGCCAGATATGACAACCCCAACAGACAGCAATGGTAACATCAGGTGGTGCTGGGGCGGATATTCTTCAATAAGCGAAAACGGAGCCGATGCATATCAATATGCAGGAATTATCTATGCAATGGAACAAATTAGGGCTCGTGGCGGAGACTATTGCATTTCAGTTGGTGGACAAGCCGGAGATGCCCCATGGGTTGTAAGCCAAAATGTTGAAAAATTAAAAAATATGTATCTTGATATTATTGAAACTTATGATGTTAAACGCCTTGACCTTGACATTGAAGAAAGTAACCAAGGTGAAGCAGAAAACAAAATTAACGCCAAAGCCATTAAACAAGTTCAAAATAAAACTGGCGTTTCAATTACCCTTACCATTCCAATCATGCCTTATGGTTGGGAAAACAAACAAATTAAACTTATAAGGGCTTATCTTGATGCTGGGGTTGACATCACTTTAATAAATTCAATGACAATGTGTTATGGTGCAGGAGTTTACCAAAATGAAGATTATGGTGATGCCAGTGTTAGAGCAATTAAAAACAGCATCACTCAACTTAAAGAAATTTATTCAGATTATGGAATAAACCTTACTGACGCGCAGGCATATGCCAAAACTGGAGCAACCGTTTCAATTGGATATGAAAACTATCTTTACCCAACATTCACAACTGCAATGACACAAAAAGTTGTAAATGACGCTAACACTAATGGCTATGGCATGGTTAGTTATTGGTCAATTAACAGAGACGCAAAAATGGAAGAAAACAGAGGAATTTCAAGTTTGTATCAATTTTATGATGTAACCAAAAAATTCCCTGCTTAAATGATTAGTTTTTGCTTGACTAAGTTTGATAATATTTTATATCCTATTGTTGATAAAACTTAAAGGGAAAACAAATGAAATATACTAAACAATTGTGGTTTTTTACAATATTTTGCTTTGTTATAACATTGATTTCATTTTCATGCCTTGGAACCACTTTTGCAAAATACACATCAAAAATTCAAACTTCAAACACAACTCAGGCTGCGGGATTTTTAGTAACAGCCGGTGAAAGTTCGCAAACGGAAATTACATCAACTCAAATTATAGCCCCTGGGCGAACAATAAGTTTTTCAGTTCCAATAACCTATTTTTCTCAGGTTGACACAGAGTTTATAACTCTTGAAGAAGCAACGATTACTGGCACAGGGTTTTTGCAAGATTTTAGCGCACTTCTAAGTGAATATGAAACATATAAGGCTTTGCATAACCCACAAGGTGCAGCGCCTACCAGTGTTAGTGAAATGTTTTCAGTAAGTTTTTCTAACAACACAAACATTGCCGAACTTATTGTAAATGAACTTGTAGCCCTTGGGCTTACAAGGTTAAGCAGCACCTCAGTTGCCGCAATGGAAAGCACAGCCACCACTGCCCTAACAATCAACCTTCCGCTTACAATCACTTGGGTTGAGCACAATGACCCAAATTGGGACACATGGGACAGTTTTGTTGGCTCAAAGTTTTACCAAAGTTCTGTTGCCTCAACAATAACATTAAACATGGCTGTTCAAGCCCAACAAATTATTTAAGTTGCATAAAGTTTAATGCAAATAAATGAAAATAAAAGAACCAAATTTGGCTCTTTTATTTTTGTTTTAGTTATTTAATTTAGCAAGATTAGTTAAACTGCACAAAGTTTTGCCTAATTTTAAAGCAATATACAAATTATTCCACCTTTACCTTCGTTCACAATTTTGCCCAAAGTTCTTCTCATTTTAACCTGAGCTTCTTGTGGCAAGTTTGAAAGTTTTGTGTTTATTCCCTCTTGAACAAGCAAACTTAAAGGTTTTCCAAACATATTTGTTTCCCAAATGCCCTGAGGATTAGTTTCAAATTCACTTAAAAGGAATTTAGCAAAATTTTCACTTTGTTCAGCACTGCCAATTGCTGGGCAAATTTCAGTTTCAACATCAACTCTCATAATGTGCAAACTTGGTGCTGATGCCTTTAATTTAACGCCACTGTTGGCACCCTTTTTAATTATTTGAGGTTCTTCCAAGGTCATTTCGTCCATTGAAGGCATAACAACTCCATAACCTTTTTCTTTAACATTATCAAGGGCAGTTTTTAATTTGTCATATTCCATTTTTGCATGAGTTAAAAGTTTCATATAACTCATCAAATAGAAGTCATCTTCAATGTTAACACCACACTCTTCACTAAGCATTTTGTAAAACAGATTTTTATTAACAGTTATATTGTAAGTTACAACACCTTTGCTTAAATCAATTTCGGCAATTTCGGGCTTGTTAATGTTTTCACTGTTTTCAAAACAGTTTTCAATAACATTGCTGTCTTGCATAACATTAAGTGATTGAGATTTTTCTTTCAGTTCGTTCAAAATTTCTTGAACAATCTCATTTTCATAAGGCAAAGTTCTTATCCATTTTGGCAAGTTAAATTTAGTTTTTCTTATTGGGAATTGATATAACACTGCCCCAAGCACTCTGTCAATATCTTCCTTTTGCATTTCAAGAACATTAAGCGCAATAACAGGCACATTATATTTTTCTTCAAGGCTAAGCCTTAACTTTAAAGTTGCTTCATTTGTTGGGTCAAGAGTGTTTAAAACAACAACAAAAGGTTTTCCTGCTTGTTTTAATTCAACAACAACTCTTTCCTCAGCGCTAACATAATTAAGCCTTGAAAGTTCACCAATTGAGCCGTCAGTGGTAACTAAAACTGCAATAGTTGAATGTTCAGCAATAACTTTGTGTGTTCCAATTTCAGCCGCCGTTTCAAATGGCAAATCTTGGTCGCTCCATGGGGTTTTAACAAGCCGTGGAGAGTTGTTTTCAAGGTGCCCACTAACACCATCAACCAAATATCCAACGCAGTCAATAAGCCTAAAATTAGCCTTAACATTCTCATCTAGTTTAATGCTTACTGCCTCATTTGGAACAAATTTTGGTTGCATTGTCATGATTGTTTTTCCCGAACCTGATTGTGGCAATTCATCTGTTGCTCTTTCTTTTGCATAAACATTTTCTATGTTTGGCAAAACAAGAGTTTGCATAAACCTTGAAATAAAAGTAGACTTACCTGTTCTTACTGGTCCAACAACGCCAACATATATATCGCCACCTGTTCGGATTGCTATGTCATTATAAAGGTCAAACTTTTCCATAAATCCTCCTAATTTGAATGTTGGTTATGGTAATATCTATTCAACAAAAAACAGAATTATGCCACAATTGTCACAATTCTGTTTTTTATAATTATTTTCAATTCAATTAGTTTATCTATTTAAAAATTTCATTTTTTGCTTTTAAAAATTCTTCTTCTGTAATTAACCCCTGCTCTTTATACTTTTTAAGTTGCTCAAATTTTTCCATGTCTTGCTCTGAAATAACTTTTTGTTCAGTTTCAACTGAAAAGTTATCGCTCTTTTGCTTGTCAGTTGGCGATGTGTCATCTTTAATTGTGTAATCCCTACTATGCGCAGATTCTTCTTTGTTGGGTTCACTAACCTTAACATTGTTGCTTGAAGCAATTTTTGCAATTATTGCACCAATAAGCCCAATTGGAAACATGAAAATTCCAAAGAATATTGCCCAATTAGTTAACCTTTGTTTAACAAGATAAAGTTCGCTGTCAGTCAGTTTTGTGCAGGCAGTGTAAAAACTTGCACCATAAATAGCATATATTCCAAGTGGAATAAAAATTAATGACACAATTGCAACTAGTGCATAAACATAGGCAAGAACAATCATAATATATAACCAAATAACCGCTTTATTTTTCATTTAAACTCCTTGTTTTTTTTGTTTGTTTTAATTTCTTTTTAGTGCTTTTAATTAAACTAACTTTGCTTTCTTTGCCAACCAAAAGCCTTGTAATGTTGCCTCTATGTGCCCACCAAGTTACGCAAAAAATGGCAAACAGAATTAAACAAACAATGTTTTGGTCAGGCATTGGCAAGTTTTTTGCATTAAAGCCTTCAACAACTGTCATGGCTGTAACACACAAGAAACTTGCAACTGAACCATATTCAAAACAAAGCCAGCAAATTGCAGCAACAAGAATAACAATTAATGTTATTATTGGGTTTGCAACAAGAAAGACTCCTAACATGGTTGCAATTCCCTTTCCGCCTTTAAATTTGAATATCACAGGGTAAATATGCCCCAAAATTGTTGACAGCCCCGCAATATAAAGCATAACTTTGCTGTTTCCAAAAACAAGATATGCAACCAAAGACGGAACTATGCCCTTTGTTACATCAAGCAAAAAGTTGAAAAAACCAACTTTAAACCCAAAGTTTCGAAGCATGTTTGTGCTTCCTGGGTTACCACTTCCAAGTTTGGTAACATCACTGTGCTTGTGCTTACTAATAATTCTTGCAACAGAAATGTTTCCAATTAAATAAGATATAATAACAACTAAAACAACTTGCCACCAAACCACCTAAATGTCTTCCTCCTTTTTTGCCTTCACATTAATTTTAATTGGCGTTCCTGAAAAGTCCACACTTTTTCTTAAAACATTTTCAATGTATCTTAAATAGTTATCAGTCATAACTTTTTCATCATTAATAAACAATGTGAAACTTGGTGGGTTAATGCCAGTTTGCGTTGCATAATAAATTTTTAACCTTTTGCCATTTTTACTTGGCGGTGCATTTGAAACAACGGCTTGTGCAATAACATCATTTAAAACCCCAGTTGAAACTCTTCTGCTGGCATTTTCATAAACCTCTTCAACCGCTTCAAAAACCTTTTCAAGCCTTTTGCCAGTAAGCGCTGAAACATAAACAGTTTTAAAATAACTCATAAATGAAAGTTCATGCATTAGGTTTTCATTAAATTTATTGATTGTGTTTGTGTCTTTTTCAACTAAATCCCACTTATTTAAAACTATAACCGAAGGCTTGTTTTCTTCATGAATTAAACCCGCAATTTTAATGTCTTGCTCGCTTATTAAAACGCTTGCATCAATAACCAAAACACAAACATCAGCCTGCCTGATGCTATCAATTGTTCTAATAACACTGAACCTTTCAACACTTTTTTCTTCAATTGAGCGTTTTCTTCTCATACCAGCGGTGTCAATTAATGTGTAATGTTTTTTATTTCTTACCATTGGAACATAAATTGAATCTCTTGTTGTTCCAGCAACACTTGAAACAATTACTCTGTTTTCGCCAACAAGTTTGTTAATTATGCTAGATTTCCCTGCATTTGGCTTTCCAACAACGGCAATTTTTAAATCTTCATGAATTTGACTTTCTTGCGGTGTTTTAAAATGTGAAACCACACTGTCAAGCAAATCGCCAACCCCTTTGCCCTGCTCTGCACTGATAGGAATTGGCTCGCCAAGCCCCAACTTATAAAAATCATAAAGCAAAGAAGTGTCAAAATTATCAAGTTTATTTACGGCTAAAATAACTGGTTTTTTGCTTTTTCTTAATTTATTAGCAATGTCCATGTCAGTGCTAACAATGCCAGATTTACCGTCAACCAAAAAAATCACCACATCACTAATTTCAACTGCAATGTCAACCTGGCTTACAATGTGCTTTGAAATTTCATCACCTGCTTCTAAGTCAACTCCACCAGTATCAATCAATGTAAAATTATGCCCACACCAGTTTGCATCGGCATAAATTCTATCTCTTGTGACCCCTGGTTCATCTTCAACAATGCTAATTCTTTTTCCAGCAATTCTATTAAACAATGTTGATTTCCCAACATTTGGCCTTCCAACAATTGAAACTAATGGTAAATTTGCCATAACAATTCCTTATAAAATTAATATTAATAATTATAACCAAAACATAAATAAATTGCAAGGAAATAGCAACCCACTAGAAAAACTTTGTTACTAATTTAATTGCTGACAAAAAAGTTTAGGCACAAAACCTAAACATATTTAAAAAAATTTGATTTACTAATTGAAAAATTCCTAATTAAATTATTTTGCACTTTTTGCCTTTTTCTTTTTGCCAAACATTCCACCAAACAACTCGCTGAAAAATCTTGCTGTTCGTTCTCTTGCGGTTTTGCTAAATATACAAACAATGCCAAGCACCGCAAAATAGAAAGCAATTCCTGCTAGCATTATCCAAACAAAACTAACACTTGCTGCAGAATTTGAATAGGCAAGCCCAGTTATAACTGAGGCCTTGCCTTCACTGTTAACAAGCGAAACATCGCCCAATGTTTGTTCACTTGCATTATCACTTCCATATAAAACCATGTCAATTGTTTTTGCAAGAGGCTCGCAAGAACGATACACCAAATTTTTATCAATCAAATGGCAACCCATTTCAAGAAGCATTGACCTTGGGGTTAATTGCTGGTTATAGTTACCTTTGCCCATGTAAATATCTTTAATAAGTCCTGGGTAAACCTCATCGGCATAAGCCTTAATGCTTTTTGCAAATTCTTTATTTTCAAGATAATTTTGATTTCCTGTTCCAACAACTAATCTAACTTTGCTCATTTTAACACCGTTGACGGTTGCTATATATTCACTAACAGGAGTAGCATCTCTGTGAACATCAAAAATAGCATCTAACTTGTTTGCGTTAAGCAATTTTGAAGCAGTTACCTGACTTCTTGTATAAGCACCAGAGTTATGTGGCAAGTGCAAATCTTCTGAATAGTCAACTTCAATGCCCAAATCATTAAGGTTGGTTTTTATTTTTGCACCAACATCATGAATTCCGCCTGCTCCATAAATACTGTCAGTGCCATCATTTTGTGTATAGCATTCATCGTTATGTGTGTGATACATTCCCACTCTTTTTTTGCTTGCAGCCACAGCAACATTGTTGCTTATTGGCTTAACATCATAGTTCGGCATTTGTTCATCATCAATAAACTTTGCATACCCAGTTTTGCTATCTTCATCAACTGAAACAACTTCATAAAGTTTGTTATCTCCACTGATGTATTTATCTCCATCTTCAACATTGTCACCACGAACAAAAACTATTTGATTGTGATTGTCATAATCATAAATTGTATAGAAATTATTTTTAGGAACATCTTGAGCGCTAACTTGCCCCTTTACCCTAACATTGCCAAAGGCAAACACAACAAAAAAACACATCAGCCCTGCCATTGTCACTTGAAAAAATCGTTTCATTATTTTTTCTCCTTACTTGATTTTTTATTTGATTTTTCTTCATTTTTATTTTTATTTACAATCTTTTTTGCAGAATTATTATTATCTGATTTATATTTTGCAGTATTTTTTTCTTGCATTTTTATTCCGTTATTTGAATTTACTTCAAGTTCACTGCCAGAAGCAAGTGCAAGTCTTCCGTTTTTAACACTGTCATATTGGCTTGTTTCAAAATTAAACTCTTTTGCTTGTTCATCTGGCTTCGCACTTTCAAACGCCCTTCCCAAAAACTCGGCTAGTGAAACTGAAACAATAATTGCAACCATCATTGTTGAAAATGGCCCGCCTGTTCCAAGCCCAAGCACAGTTGGGGTGCCCAAGCCAAGATTAATGAAAAACTGCAATAATTCCGCAAGGGTTAAGCCCAAAACAGCACAAATGAAAGCGTTTCTTCTGCTTCTGCCTAAAATGTAAGCAACAAGCCCTGCAACTATTCCATAAACAAACATTGGCTCAATAATCAACTCTTCTGGCTCGGCAGGCATTAACCATTCAAGCCCATAAATAATGCCAGCCACTAAAATGCTTCCAACAATGGCACGCAACAAATCTCTTGAAAAGCCAACTTTAATTAACAAATAAATGCATATTCCAAAGGGAATAATAAACCCACCAATGCTAATTAAAACCAGTCCGCCAAAATTAATTGGTGGGATAATAATTCCAATTGCAATTGCAAGCAAAAGAACAATTGCCTGCTTATCATTAAGCCTTAATTGGTCAAGAATTCTTTGCCCCATTCCCAGCATTAGCAAAATAATTAAGATTGAAATAATTGTTAAACTTGCGCTCATAAACTTCTCCTTTTTCTCTAGTTTTTGAAAGATAAATGTTTTTATGCAAAAAGAAAGACTAATTTTATAATTAGTCTAAAACTTGCAATT